>JBBSLB010000025.1:0-18771 GCA_038255675.1 Mycobacteriales bacterium | reverse complement strand
CCGCGCCTCGGGATCGGCTCGGCCCGCGGGGTGCTCAGCACGGTCCGCCGGCCGTGGCGGGTGACCCCGATGGGCGCGCTGTCCGCGGTGCTCCCGCAGGGCCGAGGCTCGCTCGACCCGGTCGGCACCCTCGTCGACGCCGTCTGCCCGAAGGGTGCCTGGGCCGCCCACCCGCAGACCTGGATCGTCACGATGGACTACGACAGCGGACGGCGGACCGCCTTCGGCCGCGGGAACGCGCCGCACGCGTCGCTGCGCAGCGCCGTCATGGCCTCCTGTGCGATCCCGGGCTGGTACACCCCGGTGCGCATCGGGGGGCGGCGCTTCGTCGACGGGGGCGCCTGCTCGCCGACCTCGGTCGACCTGGTCCTGCCGCTCGGGCTCGACGAGGTCGTCGTGCTGTCGCCGATGACCTCGCTGGACTACGACCGGCCGACCACGGCGGCGGGCAGGCTCGAGCGGCGCTTCCGCCGGCTCGTGACCAAGCGCCTGCTGGCCGAGGTCAAGAAGGTCGCCGCCACCGGCACGAAGGTCACCCTGCTCGGCCCTGGCGCCGAGGACCTCGCGGTCATCGGCGCCAACCTGATGGATCCGCGGCGCCGCGAGCAGGTGCTGGAGACCTCGCTGCGCACCTCGGCCGTCGCGCTGCGCGCCGCCTCCTCGCGCTACGCCGCCGCGGGCTGATCCAGGCCGTGCGCGTCTACCTGCCGTCCACCCTGTCCGGGCTGCGCAGCCTGCTCGACGCGGGGGAGCTGGGCCCGCCGCCGCTGCCCGGCTACGCCGTCACCGGCGCGCTGCGCGAGTGGTACGCCGAGGGCGATGAGGAGGAGCTGGAGTACGCCGCGATGACGCTGGCCGCCCGCGCCAGCGTACGGCTGCTCGACCGGGCGCTGCTGCTCGAGCCCGGCCTGTCCGCCCGCCGGGTCGTCGTCGTCGCGGAGGTGTCCGCGACCGAGCCGGCGCCCGACGTCGACCGGGCCGCCGTGCGCGTGCTCGAGCCCGTGCCGCTGCGTCGTGTGCAGGCCGTGCACGTCGACGACGCCGGTGCCGACGCCGACGTACGGGCCGCTGCGGAGGCGCTCGTCGAGGCCGACCTCGGCAGCGAGGACGCGGCGTTCGTCGTCGAGCAGGCCGAGGGCCACGAGCTGCAGTGGTACGCGACGCAGGAGATCGGCCCGCTGCTCGAGCTCGGCTGAGCCGCTACTCGCCGCAGGCCTGGCCGGCGACCACACCGGTGACGGTGCCGTCGTCCGCGCCGGAGGTCAGGGTCCCGAACAGCCCGGATGACTGGTCCGCGAGGCGGAACGACGGGGGCACCAGCTCGTCGCCGGGCTGCACGTCCAGCTCGGCGCCGGTCGTCCCGGCCCGCAGCTTGGCCACGGTCGCCCCGATGGCCAGGTCGTACGTCGTCACGTCACCGACGAGGGCGCGTGCCGGGGGCACCGCCGGCGGGTCGCCCTGGTCGGTGAGCGACCAGGAGAACATCCGCAGCTCGGGGTCGTCGGCGTCGCCGAACAGCAGCACCAGGGCGCCGTCGCCGTACTCCAGCGCCCGGACCGTGCTGCCCGGGCAGGCGCCGTACGCGCCGGCGCTCGGTCCCGGCCCGCTGTCGGTGGTGGGGGTGCCCAACACGTCGCGCAGCGCTGTCTGCGCCGCCTCGAACGGCGCGCCGAACTCCAGGAGCACACCGGGCAGGTCGACCCCGTCCCCCGTGAGGCGGACGTCCGCGGCAGTGGCGGTCGCTGCTGTCGAGGGGAGCGCCGACAGCGCAGCGGCCGCGTCGTCGCTCGCGGTCGGCGAGGACGCCGTCGTGGTGCTGCGTGCGGCCGGCTCGAGGCCCAGCGGCGGCTCGTCGCGCCCGCACCCGCTCAGCGCCGAGCCGAGGAGCAGAGCGGCCAGGGCCGCGGCGGTACGCACCCGCCGCACGCTAGCCCTCCCATGAGACTGTGCTGGCATGGACGCCGTCACCTCCGTGCCCCTGCCGGTCAACGAGCCGATCCGGTCCTACGCGCCAGGCAGTGCCGAGCGCGCCTCGCTCGAGGCGCGCATCGCCGAGCTCGGCGCGCAGCAGATCGACCTGCCCATGACGATCGGCGGCGCGTCCCGGATGGGTGGCGGTACGCCGATCGACGTCGTGCAGCCGCACCGGCACGCCGCCGTCCTCGGCACCACCCGTGACGCCACGGCGAGCGACGTGCAGGACGCCGTCGACGCCTCGCTGGAGGCGGCCCCGGACTGGCGCGCCGCGTCCTACGACGACCGGGCAGCGGTGCTGCTGCGCGCGGCCGAGCTGCTCGCCGGACCGTGGCGCGACACCCTCAACGCGGCGACCGTGCTCGGCCAGAGCAAGTCGGTCCTCCAGGCCGAGATCGACGCGGCCTGCGAGCTCATCGACTTCCTGCGCTTCAACGTCGCCTTCGGCCGGCAGGTGCTCGACGAGCAGCCCGTCTCCTCGCCCGGCGTGTGGAACCGGATGGACCACCGCCCGCTCGAGGGCTTTGTGCTCGCCATCACGCCGTTCAACTTCACCGCCATCGCCGGCAACCTCCCGCTGGCGCCCGCCCTGATGGGCAACACCGTCGTGTGGAAGCCGTCGCCGACCCAGCAGCTGTCCGCGCACTTCACGATGCGCCTGCTCGAGGCGGCGGGGATGCCGCCCGGCGTGGTGAACCTCGTGACCGGCAACGGCGGTGCGGTGTCCGACGTCGCTGTGCCGCACCCCGAGCTGTCCGGGATCCACTTCACCGGCTCGACGGCGACCTTCCAGCACCTGTGGCAGGCGGTCGCGAAGGGGCTGCCGGGCTACCGGAGCTATCCGCGGCTGGTCGGCGAGACCGGCGGCAAGGACTTCGTGATCGCGCACCCGTCGGCTGACCCCGCGACCCTGGAGATCGCCCTGGTGCGAGGAGCTTTCGAGTACCAAGGGCAGAAGTGCTCGGCAGCGTCCCGGGCCTACGTGCCGCGGTCGCTCTGGGACGCCGGGCTACGCGACGCGGTCGCCGACCGGGTCCGCTCGCTGACCTACGGCGACGTCACCGACCTGTCGAACTTCGGCGGGGCGGTCATCGACCGGCGTGCCTTCGACCGGCTGGCCGCCGTCGTGCGCGGCGCGGCCGACGACCCGGCGCTTGAGGTGCTGGCCGGCGGAACGGCCGACGATCGCGTGGGCTTCTTCGTCGACCCGACCGTGCTGGTCGGCGAGGACCCGACGCACGCGGTCTTCTCCGAGGAGTACTTCGGCCCGGTGCTCGCCGTGCACGTCTACGACGACGCGAAGTGGGACGCCGTGCTCGACCTCGTCGACAGCAGCACGCCGTACGCCCTGACCGGCGCGGTCATCGCCGACGACCCGTACGCCGTGGCGCAGGCGAGTGAGCGACTGCGCTTCACGGCCGGCAACTTCTACGTCAACGACAAGCCGACCGGCGCGGTCGTCGGCCAGCAGCCCTTCGGCGGCGCGCGGCAGAGCGGGACCAACGACAAGGCCGGCTCGGTGCTGAACCTGCTGCGCTGGACCTCGCCGCGGACGCTGAAGACGACGTTCGTCCCGCCGCGGGACCACACCTACCCGCACATGGGTGCCTGACCGGACCTACCGCCCGGTCTGCTCCTTGAGCTCCTCGATCCTCTGAGACGCCTCGGCCTTGGTGAGGTCGGTCGTCTCGACCTGCTCGCCGGCCTGCTGGGCCAGCGTCGACAGGTAGCTCTGCTGGGGGCCGGTCACCGGCTCGTCGCCGGTCACCCAGTCGCTGGGGTCCTTCTCGGCGGGCTGCGTCACGGCGTTGCTGTCGACCACGGGTTCCTCCTAAGGGGTTCGAACTGATGTTCGACCGCTCTACCCGCGAGTCAGCCCAGCCACACCCGCTGGTCGGCCTCGCGCAGCCGGCGGGCCAGGCTGACCATGATCTTGTGCGCCAGCACCGGCACCTCCTCCAGCAGCGGTCGGAAGCGGCGGGAGTCGATGAGCAGGAGCTCGCAGTCGACCGTCGCGGTGACGGTGGCGTCGCGCGGCGCTGGGTCGATGATGGCCAGCTCGCCGAACCACTGGCCCTCGCGCAGCACGTTGACCTCCTTGCCCCTGACGACGACGGAGGCCTCGCCGGAGAGCAGCACGAAGAACTCGCGGCCGATCTCGCCCTCCTTCACCAGCACCGTGCCGGCCTTCACCTCGACGGTGTCGGCGGAGCGGCCGATGACCTGCAGGTCCTCGCGGGACAGTGCCCGGAACACCGACACCTCGCCCAGTCGCTCGAGGTGCTCGTCCTTGCCCTTGGCTGCCACGCGTGCTCCTTCATCCGGTGGGGCGGGCCACGAACGTGGTCCACCACTGCTCGCATCGTCAAACCGCGGGCGCGGGGTAGTGCTTCCCTGCCCCCGATGTGAGGGCCGGGCTACCCCTGATCGGGCCGGGCGAGCTGCAGCGGCTCGACCCGCCCGCGGCGGACGAGCAGCCCGCGGCCGGGGAGCACGTCGCCGCCGGTCGCGCGCGAGAGCCGCACGCCCAAAAGGTCACCGTCCCCGGAGGACTGCGGGGACAGCAGCACGCCGGCCCGCGCCTTGCGCAGGTCGACGACGAAGCCGCGGTAGCCGGTGACCAGCTCCTCTGTGGTGCCGGCGGCCACGACGACCGTGCCGGCGTCGCGGGCCTCCCGTACCGCCTTCTCCAGGACGTAGGACAGGCCGCTGTCGACGAGCAGCTCCGCGTCGTCGACCAGCAGCAGGCAGCGGCCGTCGCCCACCAGAGCCTCCAGCTCGACGGAGGCGTCGCGGGAGGTGACGCAGCCGGGCAGCCCGCGCAGCGGGGACGTGCGCGGGGCGACGGCGACGACCCGCAGTCCGCTGCGCCGCAGGCCGGCGGCGACCGTCAGCAGCGCGCTGCTGCGGCCCGAGCCGGCCGGCCCGCCGACGAGGAAGCCGGGCAGCGCGTCGGCAAGGTCGAGCTCGACCGGGTCGAGCTCGTCACCGCCGACGCCCAGGACGACGCCGAGCCGGGCGGCTGCGGCCGGCAGGTCGGCCGCGTGGACGAGCGTCGGCAGCAGCTCGACGCGCCGAGGCCGGTGCAGGACCGGGCCCGGGGTGCGGGCGGCGAGCGAGGCGACGGCTGCGGCCTGCGCCGGGCCGCTCGGCTCGGGGTCCAGCAGCGCCACCTGGGCGACCAGCGGCGCGCCCGTGAGGGACCAGCCGCGCCCGGGCGGCAGGGAGTCCGGGACCAGCCGGCTGGGCAGCCCGGCCGCGGGGTAGTCGCCCCGGTCGGCCATCCGCAGCAGCAGCGTGTCCTCGACCATCGAGCTGATCCGACCGACCAGCCCGCTGCGGTCGGCGCTGAGCACGACGTGCAGACCGACCGACGGCCCCTCGCGCAGCAGCCGGTAGAACAGGTCGACCAGCCGCCCGGCGTCGAGGTCCTGGAAGGCCGTCAGGAACGCCTCCCACCGGTCGAGCAGCAGCACCAGGTGCGGGAGCCGGTCGGCGGGCACTGCCGCGGCGCGCTGCTCGGCCAGGTCGGCTAGGCCCGCCTCGGACAGCAGCGTCTGCCGGCGGCCGACCTCGACGGTCAGCCAGGTGAGCAGTCGGTCCAGCCGCTCGGGCTGGTCGCGGGTCACGACCGCTCCGGTGTGCGGCAGCGCGGCGAGCGGGCCGAGCCCGCCGCCGCCCGGGTCGAGCGCATAGAGGTGCACGTCATCCGGGCCGGCCGACTCGGCGAGCGCAGCCGCCAGCGTGCGGAGCGTGGTGGTGCGCCCGGAGCGGGGCGACCCGAGCACCATGAGGTGGGTGGACCGGTCCAGATCGAGCACCAGCGGCCGGCGGGCCTGTTCGCCCGGCACGTCCACGACGCCGTACGCCGCGGGCGGGACGCGGCCGGGCAGCCCCGCGAGCGGGTCCTTGACGGCCGGCAGGTCGGTGCTGACGACGAGCAAGGGCAGCGGGGGCAGCCACGGGGAGCGCTGCGGCGGCAGGCCGAGGTGGGCGGCTGCTCCGACGCAGGCGGCCACGAGCAGTGAGAGGTCGGTGACGTCCTGCTCGCCCTCGGCGCCGGGACGGCGGCGGGGGAGCGGGTCGCCCAGCTCGGCGGCCGGCAGCAGCTCGACGACGGGCGCCTGGTCGGGGGTGATGACGGACGGGCGCCGCCCGCCGACCCGGCCGGTCTGGAAGGGCGTGAGGTCGGCGTGCCCGGTTCGGGCGTAGGCACGGCCGGGGGTGGTGCGGCTGATCGTCGCGGCCAGCGGCGCGTCGAGGACGTCACGCGACTCGGCGTCGCGGGTGACGGCCAGGCACAGCCGCAGGTTGGTGTTGGCCCGGATGTCGGCCGAGACGACGCCCTCCGGGCGCTGGGTGGCCAGGACCAGGTGGACGCCGAGCGAGCGGCCGCGCATCGCGATGCCGACCAGCCCGCCGACGAAGTCCGGCAGATCCTCGACCAATGAGGCGAACTCGTCGACGACGATGACCAGCCGTGGCAGTGGGGTGCGCGGGCCGCCGGGGGCGCCCACGAGCCGGCGGTGGTCCTCGACGTCCTTGGCACCCACCTCCTGCAGCACCGCCTCGCGGCGGGACAGCTCGGCGCCGAGCGAGGCCAGCGCCCGCTCGACGAGCGCGCCGTCGAGGTCGGTGACCATGCCGACGGTGTGCGGGAGCCGCGCACAGGGGCCAAAGGCGGCCCCGCCCTTGTAGTCGACGAGCACGAAGGTGAGCTCGTTCGGCCGGTTCGCCAGCGCGAGCGAGGCGATCAGCGTCTGGAGCAGCTCGCTCTTGCCGGAGCCGGTCGTGCCGGCGACCAGGGCGTGGGGGCCGTCGCGGCCGAGGTCGACGGAGAACGCGCCGTCCGGGCCGCGGCCGAGGATCGCGGTGGTGGAGCGGCCGGGGCAGGCCCAGCGCTCGACGACGCGCGCCGCGTCGTCGCTGCCGCCCGACAGCGGCAGCTCGACGACCTCGCTCCACCGCACGCTCGGCGGCAGCCCCTCGCTCCCGCCGCGGTCGCGGCTGTCGTCGCGCAGCGGCGCGAGCGCGCGGGCGACGGCACCGCCCCACGACCGGGTCACGAGGTCGGCGGTGGCGTCCGGCACGTCGGGGCGGCCGGTGACCTCGACGCGCAGGGTGGCGCCGGGCCCGCTGAGCACGGCGGTGGCGCCGCACTCCTCGGGCAGCAGCCGCGGGTCGTCGTCGACGCAGACGGCGTAGACGCCGACCGCAGGCCCGTCCTTGAGCAGCGCCGCCAGCCCCGGCACGGCGCGCAGCGCCCGGGCGCCGTCGACGACGACCAGCACCGGCTTGTCGTCGGTGCGCGCGCTGCGGCGCGGGCCACTGCGCTCGGCCCGTCGCGCCTCGACCAGCGCGGTGAGCTCGCCGACGCGCAGCGCGGCCTGCGCCGCTCCGAGCCCGAGCAGTGCCCTGCAGTCCTGACCGGCGTCGGGACGGGCGTGCGGGAGCCAGCCGGTCCAGTCCCAGGCGGCGGCCGCGGCGGGCTCGGCCAGCACGACGAGGGCGAGGTCGCGCGGGCTGTGCAGCACGACGGCCTGGCCGACGACGAAGCGGGCGAGCGCCTGGGCTCGCTCGCGGTCGCCGGCGATGCCGAGCACGCCCGCCTCGCGCAGCGTTACGACGACCGGCACGGCCCGGGCGGTGGTCCAGCCCTCGGCGAGGTCACCCTCGGCCTCCACCCGTGCCGGCTGGTCGGCCAGCCCGAGGCGCAGGTCGAGCAGGTCGTCGTCAAGGCGCCGCCGCTCCCACAGCCCCGGCCGCGGGCCGAGCGCGGTCAGCAGCAGCTCGGCGGGGTCGGGGGCCGCCGTGCGCCGGGCCGCCTCGTCGGCGCGCACTGCCTGCTCGAGGGTGCGCTCGGCCACCTCGCGCTGGGCCCGCCACAGCGCCAGGTCCCTGCGGCTGCGACGGCCGCCGCTGCGGCGCTCGGTGACGAGGTTGCCCAGCACCATGACCGGTGAGAGCAGCGTGAACAGCAGGAACGTCGTGCTCCCGGTGAGCTGCCACATGGCGACGCCCAGCACCAGCGGTGCGACCAGCGCGATGACCGGGACCGGATGCCGCTCCCGCTCGGCCAGCGGGGCGGGCACCACCACCTGCACCAGGGAGGTCGGCGGTCGCAGGCGGGGCGGCCGGTTGAAGGCCAGCCGGCCCTCGGTTGCGGGCTCCAGCGGGACCGGCGGGCCGGCTGGCGGGGACAGGACGAGGGTGGACTGGCCCATGCGCAGGAGCGCCCCGAGCGGCAGGGCGACCGGGTCGGCGCCGATCGGCGCGCCCTCGATGCAGGTGCCGTTCGTCGAGCCGAGGTCGACGACCTCGGCGCCGTCGTGGGTCAGTCGCAGGCGGCAGTGGGCCCGGCTGACGTCCGCGTCGTCCAGGCGCACCCCGGCGGCGGCGTCGCGCCCGACGACGACCTCGCCGGAGGAGAGCCGGTGCAGCCCACCCGCGGCGGGGCCGCCGACGACCCGCAGCTCGACCAGACCCGCCAGGGCGGCGGGCGCGGGCGGGGCGTCGACCTGGAGCAGGGCGCCCTGCACCAGCGGTGGGACGCCCAGCAGCGCCGTCGGCTCGAGCGCGACGCCCTCGCTGGACAGCTGGCCGGTGGCGCCGGCCGGCAGCACGGCGGCCAGCAGGTGGTGGCAGACATCGGCCAGGCACGCGCCGTCCGGCGCCCGCACCACCACGTCGGCCCGGGCGCCGGTCGCGGGCGCGCGCAGCCCCAGGCCGAGCTCCACCTGCTCATGCCTCCCCGCCGTCGGAGGGCTCGGTCTACCAGAGGTCAGCCGGCCGGCAGCGGCGCCGTCCACAGCCGCTCAGGAGGGCCGCGCCGGCTGCATGTCGTAGGTGATCCAGGCCGTGCGGACGGCCACCTGGTCGTACTTCCCGCGGGCCCGGTAGTTGTCGTCGGCAGTGATCCACCGCACGACGCTCCACCCCCGTTCGGCAGCCCGGTCCAGCAACGACGCCAGGAGCGCATCGACGGCGCCGCTGCCCCGCGCGTCCTGGTCGACGTGCAGGTCGTCCAGGAAGCCCCCGACCGTCGCGGACAGCGGTCGGGCGAAGGGCCGCACGTGCGCCAGGCCCACCACCCGTCCGGTCGGGTCGACCACGACCAGCCCCTCCACCTCGTGCGCCGGGTCGACCAGCCACCCCCAGGTGCGCTCGGCCTGCTCGTCGGTCTGCTTCACGCGGTAGAAGCGCGCGTACGCCGCGTACAGCTCCCGCCAGCGGTCGTGGTCCTCGGCGGCCACGGGCCGCACCTGCCAGTCGGTACCTCGCTCGTGGGTCACGTGCGCACGTTACGACGCGGGTCCCGACGTGCGTACGGTGTCGGCAAGGAGGTGGATCGCATGCGCGTGGACTCCATCTGGCGGGGCGGCAACATCCTCACGCTCGACCCTGCCCGGCCGCGCGCCACGGCACTGGCGGTGCTCGGCGACCGGATCGTGGCCGTCGGCGAGGACGCCGACCTCGACGGGCTGACCGCGGGTCGCACGGTCGAGCTCGGCGGGGCGACGGTCGTCCCCGGCTTCCACGACGCGCACAACCACTGCGTGTTCTTCGGGATGTCGCTGGCCGAGCTGCCGCTGAGCACCCCACCGGTGCAGCGACTGGAGGACATCTACGACGCTGTCGCGGCGGCCGCCCGCCGTACGCCGGTCGGCGGGTGGATCGTCGGGGCCGGCTACGACCAGAACCGGCTGGCCGAACGCCGCCACCCCACTGCCCGCGAGCTCGACGCCGTGGCACCGGAGCACCGCGTGTGGCTGCGGCACACCTCCGGCCACATGGCCGTCGTGAACGGACCGGTGCTGGCGCAGATCGGCATCGACGCGGCCGAGGTCCCGGCCGGCGGCCAGGTCGAGCGCGACGAGGCGGGCCGCCCGACCGGACTGCTGCTCGAGACCGCCCAGTCGCTCGTGCGCGACCTCGTCTACCCGTACGCGGTCGACGACATAGCCGACGCCATCGACCGCGCGACGCGCCACTACCTCACCGAGGGGATCACCAGCGCGCAGGAGGCGGGCATCGGCGCCGGCCTGATCTCCTGGAGCCCGCGCGAGCTCGCGGCGTACGCGCAGGCGCGCGCCTCAGGTCGGCTGCACGTGCGGACCACGCTCATGGTCTCGGCCGACGCGCTGCACGAGATCGGGGGGAGCCCGCAGGACCGCACCACGTTCGGGCTCGACCTCGGCATCGCCACAGGGCTCGGTGACGACACCCTGCGCATCGGACCACTCAAGATCTTCTCGGACGGCTCGATGCTCGGTCGCACGGCCGCCATGCGCGCCCCGTTCGCCGACGACCCGGGCAACGCCGGGTTCCTCCAGCGCGACCCGGACGAGCTGCGGGAGCTGATCCTGCGGGCCCACCGGGGCGGCTGGCAGATCGCGACCCACGCCATCGGTGACCTGGCCGTCGCGACGGCCCTGGACTGCTACGAGCACGCGCTGCACGACCTGCCCCGGAGCGATCACCGCCACCGCATCGAGCATGCCGGCGTCGTGAGCGACGACGACCTCGACCGCTTCGCTCGACTGGGTGTCATCCCGGTGCCGCAGGGACGGTTCGTCCACGAGCTCGGCGACGGGATGGCGGCCGCGCTCGGCCCCGACCGCGTCCTGCAGTGCTACCGCCAGCGCAGCTTCCTGGACCGGGGCATCCCGCTCCCCGGCAGCTCCGACCGTCCGGTCGTGCAGGGTGCCCCGCTGCCCGGCATCGCCGACCTCGTCCTGCGGCGCACGGCAAGCGGGGCGTCGTTTGGGCCGGCCGAGGCGCTCACCCCGATGCAGGCCCTGCACGCCTGGACCCTCGGCTCGGCCCACGCCGCCTTCGAGGAGCACCGCAGGGGCAGTCTGGTGCCCGGCAAGCTGGCCGACCTCGCGGTGCTGTCCGACGACCTCACCGCCGTCGACCCTGAGCAGATCGCGACGCTGGAGGTGCTGGCGACCGTGGTGGGCGGCGAGGTCCGCCACGACGTCGGGCTCGGCTAGCTGCGGAGACCCGCCGTCCGGCGGGTCGGGTTCGACCCCTGGACGCTCGGCGTTCGACGGCACTCGACTGGTCTTCACCTGCTGCCACCCGGCGCTGTCGCAGGAGGCCCAGGTGGCGCGGCGCGCCAGCCCGAGGCCGCCTGCACCGCCGCGTGGGCCGGCGTCCCCTCGGCGGACAGCTGCGGCAGGATGACACCTACCTCATCGCCTCGCCGCTGCCGGCCATCTACTTCGCGGTGCTGTTCGGCCTGTCGATGGACTACGAGGTCTTCCTCGTCTCACGCATCCGCGAGGCCTTCGCCGCCACCGGCGACAACGCCGAGGCGGTCGCCCGCGGGCTGGCCGCGACCGGACGCGTCATCACCTGCGGCGCGCTGATCATGATGGCCGTCTTCCTGTCCTTCGTGGCCAGGCCGAACCCGTTCGTGAAGATGAGCGGCCTCGGGCTCGCTGTCGCGATCGCCCTGGACGCCACGGTGGTCCGGATGGTGCTGGTGCCGGCGACGATGGCCCTGCTGGGACGCGTGAACTGGTGGCTGCCGGGTTGGCTCGACCGGCTTCTCCCGCAGCTGCACATGGAGGGCGAGGGTGCAGAGGTCCCCGCGCCCGCGGTGGCGTCGGTGCCGGTAGGGGCTGCCTCCTGAGGCGCAACAGGCTGGCCGTCGAGGTGCAGGGGCCCTGGCCCATGGACGGACCTGTCACGCTCGGCCGGTGAAGACCATCGGGATGCTGGGCGGGATGAGCTGGGAGTCGACGGCGCTCTACTACCGCGTTGCCAACGAGCTCGTGCGCGAGCGCGAGGGCGGACTGGCCAGCGCCTCGTTGCTGGTGCGCAGCCTGGACTTCCGCGAGGTGCGCGCTCTTCAGCTCGAGGACCGGTGGGACGACGCCGCCGCACGGCTGCTCGACGAGGCGAAGGCGCTCGAGGCGGCCGGCGCGGACCTCGTCCTGCTGTGCACCAACTACATGCACCGCATCGCACCCGCCCTGGAGAGCGGCCTGTCCGTTCCCTTCCTGCACATCGCCGATGTCGTGGCGGCCGCTGCCTGCGGACCGACCCTCGGTCTGCTCGGGACCGCCGGCACCATGCGCGGGGACTTCTACCGGGACCGGCTGGCCTCGCACGGGCTGACAGTGCTGGTGCCGACCGACGACGACATCGCGCGGGTCGATGCGGCGATCTTCGACGAGCTGTGTCTCGGGGTGCTGTCCGACGCGACGCGCGCCTATCTGCGGGCCGTGGTCGCCCGGCTCGTCGCTCGGGGGGTCGACGCGGTGGCCCTGTGCTGCACCGAGCTCGAGCTGCTGCTGGGACCGCACGACAGTCCGGTGCCGTTGCTGCCCTCGGCGCTGCTGCATGTCACGGCGGCCGTCGACGCCGCCCTGGCGTGAGCCGGGCGCCCCGAGGGCGCCGATGGTCAGATCGTCTGGACCGAGCCGGCGTCGACGCGGTAGTTGCTGCCGTTGACGAAGCTCGCGCGCTCCGAGCACAGGAAGGCGACGACCGCGGCGACCTCCACGTCCTTGCCGCGCCGCTTGACCTCCATGCCCGGCCGCTCCTGCTCCAGGAAGCTCGTGATGGCCTCCTCGCGGGAGGTCCCCCGCTGGTCCGCCCGCTTGTCCATCATCGCGTCGGTCATCGGGGTCTCGATGAACGCCGGCGACACGGCGTTGACCAGGACGCCCTCGGCCGCGTACGTCTTGGACAGGCCCTTGACCAGCGCCAGGACGCCGGCTTTGGCTGCGCAGTAGGGGATCTCGTCGGCGTACGGCTGCACCGCGTCCTCGGACGCCAGCAGGACGATGCGTCCCCAGCCGCGCTCCCGCATCTCCGGCAGGAAGGCCCGGACCAGGCGGACCGGGCTCATCAGGTCGGTCTCGACCGTGTGCTGCCAGCCCTTGTCGTCGATCTCGTGGAAGAGCCCCTGTGCGCCGGTGATCCCGGCGCAGTTGACGATGATGTCCGGGGCCCCGAGCTGCTCGAGAACCTGCTCGCGCAGCCGCGCGACGTCGGTGGGGACCGTGAGGTCGGCAGCGACCGCCACGACGTCGCCGTCCAGCTCACCGAGCACGGCATCCAGGCGTCCCTGGTCGAGGTCGGTCAGGGCGACACGGACGCCTTCGTCGAGCAGCAGGCGGGCGGTCGCCAGACCGATGCCGGAGTCGCCCCCGCTGATGACGGCGGTGCGTCCGGAGATGCCGAGGTCCATGTGCTGCTCCTGTCGTTGGGGTGTCCGGTGCTGGGTCTTACGTACGGGGGTGCTGCTCCAGGAAGCCGGTCAGCACCTGGGCGAACCGCGCGGGCTCGTCGAGGAACAGCGCGTGGGCGCTGTCGTCGAAGTACTCGGTGCGGGCACCCGGTACGGCGTCGCCGACCCAGGCGACGCCGTCTGCAGGGAACGCCGGGTCGTGTCGGGCGACGAGCACCAGCGTCGGCAGGTCGATGTGCGGGAGCAGGTCGCGCCAGTCCTGCGCGGTGTGGTCGGCCATCAGCGCGTTCCTGGCGTGGACCGGGGACAGCGCCATCTCGGCCATCAGCCGGTCGCGCTCGGCCGGGGTCGGCGGCGTGCGCAGCAGGGTCGTCATGTTGGCCTCGTCGAAGGCGACCGGGTCAGCGCGCACCCGGGCCTGCAGGTCCAGTAGTCCCTGCTGGTCGCTGATCTCGCGGTGTCCCAGGTCCCAGCCGGGACCCTGCCACTGCCGCGGGGACTGCTCGACGAAGACGGCCTGCGCGAGCCGGTCGGTGCCGAACAGCTCCAGGTGGCTCCAGAGGACCGCGCAGCCCAGCGACCAGCCCAGGACGGTGACCTCCCGCAGGTCGAGGTGTTCGAGCAGGTCGTGCAGGTCCTTCGCCAGGCGGGCCACGCGGTAGCCGTGGTCGGGCTTGTCGGAGCGGCCGAAGCCCCGCAGGTCCGGGCGTACGACGCGGGCGACCCCGGCGAGGTCGGCTGCGGCCCGGTCGAAGAACGCCCCGCTGCAGGGCCAGCCGTGGAGCATCACCAGGGGCCGGCGGTCACCGCCGGTGTCGTCGACGTGCAGCCGCACGCCGTCGCTGGTCGTCACGGTCGGCACGAGGCGGACATGCCCACCGGGGGACGAATAACGCGCGCCCGGTGGGCACTGACAGGTGGCTCTGGACGCGGAAGCGCTCGCGGTGGTCGTCGGGGCAGCCGATGAGCCCCGTCCCGAGGTGGCGTCCTTCACCACCGCCTGCAAGGGTCGTCGCGGACCGGCACGTCACCGCCACCCCTGGAGGACCACATGACCACCACGACCCCGACTCCCGCCGCGACCGGCATCGCCCACAAGGACGTCGTCGACTGGACCGACCTCGGCAAGGAGATGTGGAGCTACCTGACCGGCAAGGGCGCGGCCATCGACTACACCTTCGTCGACATGTCCGTCGAGGTCCCGCGCGACACCGGCCCCGATGCGCCGCGCGCCACCTGGAAGCTCAACGGCACGCTGCGCATCACGACGACGGACCGCGACAACACCTGATGCCCCTGGACCTGCAGGGCGACCTGTCGTTCACCGTCGAGGGCCCCGGTGGCAGCACCTCCGGCACCGTCGTCGGTGACGGCGCGGTCCTGCGGGTCCGCGCCGAGGATCCTGTCGCCGCCTGGGACGGGATCCTCGGCTCGGTCTCGACCGGCCCGGCCGCGCTGCGCACGGTCGCGGACGGCCTGGCCGACGAGGGGCTGTCGATCGAGGTCAGTGGCCCGCACGGGCTGCTGGCCCTGGTCGGCGCCGGGGCTGACAGCGGTGTCGGCAAGCTCCTGACCGGCAGCCGCCGGGTGCAGCTCGGCCGGCCCGCCGCCCTCCGCCCGCTCGCGGTGGCGCAGGTTCGCCGCAGCCTCACGCGCTCCCGCGTACTGGCCGTGGTGGCCGGGCTGGTCGTGACCGTCGTGCTGCGCCGCCGCACCCGCCGCCAGGCGGGGTGAGGCTGGTGCAGCAGCACGGTCCACGCCTGCGGCTGTGCTCCGGGGAGCCGGTGAGCGGCCACCGGTGCACCCTGTGCCCGTGACCGGACCTGCGAGCAGCCCCTTCCCGCCGGGCTTCTTCGACCGACAGGACGACGGCGACGACCCCGCCTTCTACGGCTCCCCCCGCTTCGTGACCCACCTCGACGAACCGGCGATCGCCGCAGTGTCGGCGCTCTACACCGAGCTGGGGATCACCGGCGCGGTCCTGGACCTGATGTCGAGCTGGGTGAGCCACCTGCCGACACAGCCTCGCTCGCTCACCGTCCTCGGGCTCAACGCCGACGAGCTCGCCGCCAACCCGATGGCCACCTCCGCCGTGGTGCACGACCTGAACGCCGACCCGGCGCTGCCGTTCACCGACGCGTCGTTCGACGCGGTGCTGAACTGCGTCTCGGTGGACTACCTGACCCGGCCGGTCGAGGTGTACGCCGAGGTCGCCCGGGTGCTGCGCCCCGGCGGCGTCAGCGTCTGCACCTTCAGCAACCGATGCTTCCCGACCAAGGCAGTGTGGGGGTGGCTGACGACCGACGACCCGACGCACTGCACCGTGGTCGCCGAGTACCACCGGACGGCCGGGGGGTTCGAGGAGCCGGTCGCCGAGCAACGCCTGGACGGCCGGCGCAGCGACCCGCTCTGGGCGGTCTGGGCCCGCCGGTCCTGAGCCGGTCCGCCCTGGGACAGGCGCCCGCGATCCTGTGCAGCCTCAGCTGCCCGCGAGCTCCTTGTCGCGGAAGAGCGGCGGCAGGTAGCGCAGCATCAGCACCGACCAGGTCAGGTGCGTCAGCACCGGCGCCTGGATCCCGCCGGACGCGCGCCGCTGCGCGCCGAACAGCGTCCCCATGACCGTGGCGGCCAGCACCAGCGCTGGGTTGCGTGTCGTGACGGTGGCCAGGCCGTACGCCGCGGTCGACAGCGCGACGGGGTGCTGCTCGCCGATCGCCGCGTAGAGCGCGCCGCGGAAGAAGACCTCTTCGGCGGCGCCGTTCGCGAGCGTCGTCGCGAGCACGAGGGCGGTGTTGCCCTGGTGGGCGTAGGCGAGGATCGAGCTGATGGCCTCGTCGAGGACGGGGATGCGCTTGGCGACCAGGGCGCAGCCGTAGAAGCCGGCGAACGCCGCAGCGCCGGTCAGGACCGGAGTGATGACCGGCCGGCGCAAGGTCTCGTTGCGCGCCTGCATCCACCCCAGGTGCAGCGGACCGGACGCGAACCCGCCGGCCAGCCAGGTGCCGGCAACCCCGGCGGTGGCGGCGTAGAACTGCCATGACGCGGGCCTGGTGCGCAGGCTCGCCCCGAGCACGCCGGCTCCCGCGACGGTGACCGCACCGACGACCTTCCGACGGCGGCGGAACGCCTCGTCGGGCTCCCGGTGGTCGCGCGGCACCTTCGTCGTCAGCCAGCGCGGGAGGGCGGCGACGACCTGGTCGCGGTTCACGCGCGGGCCCGCTCACCGAGGGCCTGCAGCACGCTGTCCACGTAGTCCATCGGCTCGAACGGGACGAGCTCGCGGATGCTGGCGTCGCGCACGACGACCTCGTTGCTCATGCTGTCGATGAGGTTGCGTCCGGTCTGCACGTCGACGTCGGTGACCAGGCTGAGCCACCGGCTCGACAGCGACGGCGTCAGCAGTGGGACGGGGACGACGATCATCGTCCGTCCCTCGATCCGGCTGACGACGCGCATCATCTCGACGTACTCCAGGACGTCCGGCCCGCCGACGTCGAACGCCCGCGAGCCCTCGACGGGCGCCGTGAGGATGCCGACGAGGTACCGGACGACGTCGGCGACAGCAATGGGCTGGGTCCGGGTCCGGACCCACTTCGGGGTGATCATTGCGGGGAGGTGCTCGACGAGCTGGCGGGTCATCTCCCAGCTGACGCCGCCGTGCCCGACGATGATCCCGGCCCGCAAGGTCGTCACGGGCACCCCGCCCGTGCCCAGGAGCTTCTCGACCTCCCGCCGGCTCCGCAGGTGGCTGGACAGGTCGTCGGCGTCGTCGCCGAGCCCGCCCAGGTAGACGATCCGCGTGAGCCCGGCCTTGGCTGCAGCCTGGGCGAAGGTCTTGGCGGCCTCGGCGTCCTGATGGCGGAAGTTGGCGTCGTCCAGGCTGTGGACGAGGTAGTAGGCGGCGTCCGCCCCCGCGAGGGCTGCGTCCAGGCTGGCCGCGTCGTGGACGTCGCCCCTCACCGCCGTCCCCGCGCCGTCGTAGGCCTCGGGGTGGCGGGTCATGGCGACCACGTCATGCCCGTCGTCCTCCAGGGCGGGGCACAGGCGCCGTCCGACGAACCCGGACGAGCCCGCCACCACGATGCGCATGCGGCCATCCTGCGCCCAGGGCCCGCCGGCCGCAGGACGGGCCCCGCGCCCCATGGTGACGAGCAGGTGCTGCGCCTCCGGCTCGACGGGATCATCGCCGGCGAGGTCCGTCAGACAGAAGTGTGCGGGACGTTCAACAGAGTCGGCGCCGCAGCTCACTCAGGCGGTACGAGGAACGCGCAACGGGGGCCACTGGCACGGCTCAGCCGGACGTCGAGAGTCGCCATCCTGACTCCGAGGTTCTCGGCCAGGGCGACGTACCACCCGTCGTAGGTGGTGACGGTGGACCGCAGCTCCCATGCCCGGGCTGCGCAGGCGCCGTAGGGAAAGAGCTCGACGCGCAGCGCGAGCAGGTCTTCGTGGGCCAGCGACGCGGTGTCTGCGGTGATGTCGGCGGACAAGGCCGATCGGCGCAACACGTCCGCGACCTCGACGGGCATGAGGTGCGGGGCGGCGAGCGGGCCGGCGGCAACAAGCCGTTCTGCCCACGTCCCTACCGGGCCGGTGTCCAGCAGGGCAGCGGCCACGACCGAGGCGTCGACGACGACGGTCAACGGCGGTCCGCGTCGCGAAGGGCCAGAAGGCGCTCCGCGCTGATCGACCCCCCGGTTGCCGCCTTGCGGGCGCGGACCCTGGACAGCCAGACCTCGGCGTCGGGGCTGTCCGCCAGCTCGACCAGGCGCGCCCGCAGGTACTCCTGGAGCGAACGGCCGGTCTGGGCTGCCCGAGCGGCCAACTCGGCGCTGGTCTCGTCGGGCACGTCCCGGATGGTGATCGACTTCGCCATGCTGGCATTCTGCTGCGACAGGCATCGAAACGCAGGCGCCCTCACGTGCCCCACCGGCGGCTGCCCGAGCGCCCCTCGAGGGTGTCGCTCTGGACGTCGGCGTAGATGGTGTGCGCGACCCGCGCCACATCACCTCTGTCCACAGGTGGTCAACGGCCATGGCGCAGCCGGCGCGCGGCGTCTACGTTGCGCGGGCCGAAGTGGGGCAGACCTGATGGGGGCGCCGGTGTGAGTGCGATCGACACGGTCGAGTCCGAGGTGCGCGAGCTGGTGCGCCGTCGCGGCCTGGACCCGTTCGCGGACCGCGTCGCCATGCGCCGCCTCGTGGACGAGGTGGTCACCGACTACGACGATCGGTCGCTCACCTCCTCGCTGGCCCCTCTGTCCGACGCGCAGGCCGCCGCACGTGCCGTCTACGACGCCGTTGCCGGCTTCGGGCCGTTGCAGCGCCACCTCGACGACCCTGACGTCGAAGAGATATGGATCAACGAGCCGGGCCGGGTCTTCGTCGCCCGGCGCGGCCGCTCCGAGCTCACCACGACGATCCTGAACGACGGCCAGGTCCGCGACCTGGTGGAGAAGATGCTCAAGACCACCGGCCGGCGGGTGGATCTGTCGACCCCGTTCGTCGACGCGATGCTGCCCGACGGCTCGCGGCTGCATGTCGTGATCCCCGACATCACGCGTCTGCACTGGTCGGTCAACATCCGCAAGT
>JBBSLB010000024.1:0-19067 GCA_038255675.1 Mycobacteriales bacterium | reverse complement strand
TCGCCGACGGGACCCTCGGCGCGGGCTAGGGCTGCTGCTCGCGGACCTCGTCGCGGGCGCGCAGCACGGCCAGCTGCACCCGGTCGCGGGCGGCGGTTCGTTGGTCGTAGTCCTGGTCGGCGAAGCGCGCCTCGGTGCTGCCGCTGATGAGCTCGACGACCTCCTCGGTGAGCTCTGGCTGTCCCAGGTCTTTCCAACGCCGCGCCATGCCCGGGCCGAGGTGCTCGAGCAGGTGGCGGATCCCGCCGGGGCCGCCGCCGAGGTGGTAGCTCTCGAACGGCCCGGCCGTGGCCCAGCGGACACCCACCGACTCGGTGACGACCTGGTCGAGCTCCTCGGGCGTGACGACGCCGGACAGCACCAGGTGCACCGCCTCGCGGAAGACGGCGGACTGCAGGCGGTTGGCGACGAAGCCGCCGATCTCCTTGTGGAGCACCACCGGCACCTTGCCCAGCGAGCGGTAGAACGCGGCGGCGGCCTCCACCGCCTCGGGCGACGTCTGCGCGCCCGGGACGACCTCGACGAGGGGCACGACGTGCGGCGGGTTGAACGGGTGGCCGACGAGGACCCGGCCGGGCTCGCGCATCGAGGCGCCCATGTCGCTGGGCATCAGCCCGGAGGTGGACGACAGCAGCAGCGCGTGGGCCGGAGCAGCGGCTTCGATCCGGGCGAACAGCTCCTGCTTGAGCTCGATGCGCTCCGGACCGTTCTCCTGCACCACGTCGACGCCGGTCACGGCCGCCTCGAGGTCGGGCCCGGTGGTGATGCTGGCCAGCAGGTCGCCCGGCAGCACCTCCGCCAGCTCGCTCACACCGGCCCGGACCACCTCGTCGAGGTCCGGCCGCGGGTCGGTGACCCGAACCTCGTGGCCCTTCGCGGCGAACAGCGCCGCCCACGACAGCCCGATCGTGCCGGCTCCGACCACTGTGACGATCATGAGCTCGGCGCCAGGGTCGAGGCGATCTCGCGGTAGGCGTGCCGGTTGAAGGCCAGCCCGATGTGGCTGCCGGTGACCTCGACGCAGCGGGCGTACGGCACGACGCAGGCCCGCCAGCGGACGACCCCGTCGCCCTTGGAGTAGATGCTCGTCAGCGGGATCGACGCGGGAAAAGCCGCCCGGTAGTCCTCGGCGTAGCGGCACAGGCAGGTGTGGGTGAAGCAGCCCTGGCTGGCCCGGTGGAGGTCGCGGCGGTGCACCACCTTCTTCACGCCCTCGATGGCGAGCCGGGTGGGCTCGCTGATGTCGAACGGCTCGTCCAGGCCCGAGCCCATGGAGATCACCTGCGAGACCTGCTCGGGGTGCCTGGCCGCGAGCGCCTTGGCGAAGTGGCCGCCCCGGCTGTGCCCGATGATCGCGACCTTGCGTCCGCTGGACAGGTGGGCGTGCAGCAGCACCCGGGACAGCCGGTCGACGGCGGTGTCCGAGCAGTGGACGTTCGAGGCGATGCCCGCACGGCGCGGCCGGTGGCCCAGCCGGCGCAGCCAGGTCGCCAGGACCGACAGCGAGGCGTCGCCCGCGAGGAAGCCGGGGATGAGCAGCACCGGACCGCCGTCACCACGCGGGAGGCCCACCCCGCGGTAGACCGGGTCGGCGAGCAGGCGCGCGAGCTCGGCCTGCCACCGGAGTTCGCGCAGATGGGCGCCCCACCACCGGGGCTCGGCAATCGTCGTCATCGTCCTAGTGTGAACCACGCCACGTCGCTGCGGGTCACCGGCGGCGCCAGGCGCTGCGGTCGAGCTCGGCGGCCGGGACGGCCCGGCCGTACAACCAGCCCTGCGCCAGGTCGACGTCGAGCTCCCGCAGGACCTGCTCGACGACCGTCGTCTCGACGCCCTCCGCGACGACCTCCAGCCCCAGGTCGTGGGCCATCCGGACCACCCCGCCCACAAGGGCGGCATCGCGCTCGTCGCCGTGCACCTGCGCGCTGAAAGCGCGGTCGACCTTGATCCGCGACACCGGCAGGCTGCGCAGGTAGGACAGCGCGGAGTAGCCGGTGCCGAAGTCGTCGACGGCGCAGGCCGCCCCGGCCGCGGTCAGCACCGCCACCGCCTCCCGGGCCCGGTCGTCGACCAGGGCGCTCTCGGTGATCTCGACGCTGAGCGCACCCTGCGCGTCGCGCACCGTCTCGGCCAGCCGCTCGACGACCGAGGCGTCGCGCAGGGCCGCCGGCGAGACGTTGCACGCGACGCTGACGTCGAAGCCCTCGGCCCGCCACTGGGCCGCCTGAGCGGCTGCCGACCCGGCGACCTGGAGGGTCAGCTCGTCGACGAGGTCGGTCTGCTCGGCGAGCGGGACGAACACCGCGGGCAGGAGCAGCCCGCGGGTCGGGTGCTGCCAGCGCACCAGCGCCTCGAGCTCGCGGATCTCGCCGGTGCGCAGGTCGACCAGCGGCTGGTAGTGCAGGAGGAGGGCGTCGCCGGCCAGTGCCTCGCGCAGGTCGACGAGCAGCGCGAGCCGCTCGCTGCGCTCCCGGTCCAGCAGCGGGTCGAACAGCGCCCACCCGGTCCGGTCGCTCTTCGCGCGGTACATCGCGAGGTCGGCGTGCTGCAGCAGAAGGCCCGGCTCGTCGCCGTGCTCGGGGGACAGCGCCACCCCGATGCTGGCGCCGAGCGTGACGTCGAGACCGGGCAGCCGGAACGGCGCCGCCATCGAGCGCACCACCTCGGCGGCCACCGCGCCCGCCTGCTCGACGGTGCCGGCGTTCGACAGGCAGACAGCGAACTCGTCGCCGCCCAGCCGGGCGACGACGCCCCGGCCGCCCACGACGTCCGCCAGTCGTCGGCCGAGCTGGCTGAGGACCTCGTCGCCCGCGACGTGGCCAAGGCTGTCGTTGACGTCCTTGAAGTCGTCGAGGTCCAGCAGCAGCAGGGCGAACGGCCCGCCGCCGTCGCGCAGCGCCCGCTCGAGGCTGGCGCGCAGGGTGAGCCGGTTGGGCAGTCCGGTGAGCGCGTCGTGGGTGGCTTGGTGCCGCACCCGGTCCTCGACCGCCGCGCGCTGCACCGCCCCGGCGAGCGCGGCGCAGACCGTGGACAGGAAGTCGACCTCGACCTGCTCGAACGGGTGCGGCTCGGTGGTGTGGCAGGACAGCACCCCCCAGGACGCCCCCTCGACGAGCACGGGCACGAGCGCGCCGCTGCGAACGCCGTACTGCTGCGCGTACCCCTGCTGCTCGGGCGTGCCGGCCGGGTAGTCGCGCACCACGATCGACTGCCGTTCGACGACCACCCGGTCGAGCTGCTGGCCCGCCGGGATGCGGGTCACGCCCGGCACGATCCCGTCGTCCGTGCCTGCCCGCACCAGGAAGTCGCCCTCGGGCATGCGCTCCAGCAGGCCGACGCTGCCGAGCCCCATGACGTCGTTGACGCGGTGCACCGCGTAGTCGAACAGGTCCGCCAGGGCCGGCTGGGTGAGAGCGCGCGTGGCGATGCCGGCGAGCGCGGCCTGCTGCGCGGCCCTGCGCTCGAGAGCAGCGCTGGCGTCGCGCTCGTCGGTGACGTCGCGGACCGTCAGCACCACCCCGTCGACCGCCGCGTCGTCCAGCAGATTGTTGGCGATCCACTGCAGGACCCGCAACCGGCCGTCCGGCAGTCGGACCGGCAGGTCGATCGGCGCGCCGCCGCCCGGACGGGCCAGGACCGACCGCCAGAAGTCCGTGGCGGCCCGTCGGTGCGTGGCGAGCACCAGCCCGAGCAGGCGGGCCACCAGGTCGTTGCCGAGGAGCTGTGCGGACGGGGAGGCATAGGTGACCGAGCCGTCACGCCCGACGAGCAGCAGCATGTCCGAGGAGTGCTGCACCAGGGCCAGGTGGCGGCGGTGCGAGGCCTGCGTCGAGGCGAGCAGGACCGCGTTGTCCAGGGCCAGGCTGAGCCGGTCGGCGACCGCAGCGGCCAGCCGGCGGTCGTCCGGCGAGAAGGCGCCGCTCCCCCGCCCGACCACCAGCACCCCGAGCACCTCGCCCCGCGCGGTCAGCCGCACCCCGTGCACGGCATCCACCTGCAGCACCCCCGGATCGAGCCCGGCGGCCCAGGAGATCCGCTCGGAGATCCCCTCCTCGGACAGGTGCTCGTCGCCGGACGCGAGCACCCGCTGGACGAAGCCGCCGGGGCGGTCGGCGAGCAGGAAGCCACCCAGCAGCCGGCGGGCGTCGGGGTCCGGGTGCGCGACCGCCACGCGCCCCAGCACCTGCGCAGCCGGTCCGACCGCGGCCAGCCCGCACGGCCCGGAGAGCTGCTCGGCGAGAGTGTCCGCGACGGCCTGCAGCAGCTGCTCGTGGTGGCGCAGCGCCTCGTCGACCGTGCGGGACACCGCGGCGAGGACGCGCTCGTGCCGGGCAAGGGCGTCGGCCGCGGGCGTTGGCGGACCCGGCGAAGCCGGAACCGCGGCGTTCGGGTCCACGGTTGCTCCAGCTCGCCGATAGTGTCGATGTCGTCGCTGAGCGTAGGGATGGATGCCGGGCAGCGGGTGCCTTTCGCCCACATCCGCTGGAGGTGGGCTCGTGGACCGGGACTAGGCGGGCACGCGCGTCTGGCGTCGGTCGGCGGTGAAGGACGACGCGGCCATCGCCACCGACACCAGGGCGACCGCCGGCCACGCGCCCAGCGGCCCGGCCAGCAGGTGCGAGGCGACGAACAGCACGAGGTAGAGCGCGACGAGCCCGGCCGCCACGGCCACCCCGGAACGGCGCCACCCCAGCGCACACACCGCGACGGCGACGACGAGCACCAGCCCGCCCAGTGCTCGCACGCCCGTGAGCTCGGCGACGCCGAAGCCCGCCGCGAGCGACCCTCCCGCGAGCAGCGCCGCGGCGACCCGGCTCACTCCCACTCGATCGTCCCCGGCGGCTTGCTGGTCACGTCGAGCACCACCCGGTTGACCTCGCGCACCTCGTTGGTGATCCGGGTCGAGATCCGGGCCAGGACGTCGTACGGGATGCGCGACCAGTCGGCGGTCATCGCGTCCTCGGACGAGACCGGACGCAGCACGACCGGGTGGCCGTAGGTCCGGCCGTCGCCCTGCACACCGACCGAGCGGACGTCGGCCAGCAGCACGACCGGGCACTGCCACACGTCCCGGTCCAGGCCGGCCGCGGTGAGCTCCTCGCGAGCGATCGCGTCGGCCTCGCGGAGCAGGTCGAGCCGCTCCTGGGTCACCTCGCCGATGATCCGGATGCCGAGGCCGGGCCCGGGGAAGGGCTGGCGCCAGACGATCGCCTCGGGCAGGCCGAGCTCGATGCCGACCTTGCGGACCTCGTCCTTGAACAGCGTGCGCAGCGGCTCGACGAGGTCGAACTGGAGGTCGTCGGGCAGGCCGCCGACGTTGTGGTGGCTCTTGATGGTGGCCGCACCGCTGGTGTCTCCGCCGATGGTGCCGCCGGACTCGACGACGTCGGGGTAGAGGGTGCCCTGGACGAGGAACTCCACCTCGTCCTCGGACTCCTCGACGATCGCGCGGGCCTCCTGCTCGAAGACGCGGATGAACTCGCGGCCGATCGCCTTGCGCTTGGCCTCCGGATCGGTGACCCCGGCCAGTGCCTGCAGGAACTGGTCGGCGACCTTCGCGACGCGCAGCTCGACGCCGGTGGAGGCGACGAAGTCCTGCTCGACCTGCTCGGCCTCGCCCTTGCGCAGCAGCCCGTGGTCGACGAAGACGCAGGTCAGCTGATCGCCGACCGCGCGCTGCACGAGAGCCGCTGCGACGGCCGAGTCGACGCCGCCGGACAGGCCGCAGACGACCCGCTTGTCGCCGACCTGGGCCCGGATCCGCTCGACCTGGTCCTCGA
The DNA here is from genome assembly GCA_038255675.1 of Mycobacteriales bacterium. GTDB lineage: Bacteria > Actinomycetota > Actinomycetes > Mycobacteriales > SCTD01 > SCTD01. Next base: position 13,287 of record JBBSLB010000024.1, on the reverse strand, counting down.
CGATGTTGACCATCGTCCAGGTCGGCCGGCAGCCGGCGCCCTCGAGCAGAAAGCGCTTGAGGACCTCCTGGCCGTGCTCGCTGTGCAGCACCTCGGGGTGGAACTGCACGCCGTACAGCCCGCGGGCGGTGTCCTCGAAGGCGGCGACCGGCGTCTGCGGGGTGGAGGCCGTGACGGCAAAGCCGTCGGGCGCCTGTGACACCGCGTCGTTGTGGGACATCCAGACGTCCATCGACGTCGGCAGGCCGGACAGCAGGACGCCGGGGTCGACGACGGCGAGCGCGGTGCGGCCGAACTCCGCGGTGCCGGTGCGCGCCACCGTCCCGCCGAGCGCGGCGGCCATCGCCTGGAAGCCGTAGCAGATGCCGAACGTCGGGACGCCGGTGTCGAACAGGCCGGCCGCGACCTGCGGGGCGCCCTCGGCGTAGACCGACGACGGACCGCCGGACAGGATCACGGCCTGGGGCGCCCGGGCGCGGATCTGCTCGGCGGTGATCGTGTGCGGGACGATCTCGGAGTAGACGTGGCACTCACGCACGCGGCGCGCGATCAGCTGCGCGTACTGCGCTCCGAAGTCCACGACGAGCACGACATCGGCATCAGCGTGGGGTGCGGTCACCCCCGACAGGCTACCGGCGGGGGCGGTTGGGCCGGGCTCCGCTCTGCGCGGCTCCTGGTCGTCAGGGCTGGACCTCGACGCCCTTCCAGAAGGCGACCCGGCCGCGGATCTCGGCGGCGGCATCCTTGGGCTCGGGGTAGTACCAGGCGGCATCGGCGTTGGTTTGCCCGTCCACGACGACCGAGAGGTACGACGCCGTGCCCTTCCACGGGCACGCGCTGGTGCGGGAGGAGTCGACGAGCACGTCGTCGCGAACCGCCTCGCGCGGGAAGTAGTGGTTGCCCTCGACGACGACCGTGTCGTCGGACTCGGCGAGGACCGTGCCGTTCCAGGATGCAGTGGTCATGCGCACCAGCCTGCGCGAGGTCGGGACCGCCGGCCACCCGGGGCGTGGGCAGAGCTCGGTGCCGACGTGCGCCGGTCGGGGGCGGTCGTACTGATCCTCACGTCGGTTGCAGGGCCGATCCAGGCCCGATCCCGACACGAGGATCAGTACGAGAGCCGGAAGCTAGCGGGAGCCCATGCCGCGCGACTGGGCGTGCTGGAGGCTCTTGCCCTCGGTGGTGACCGACGGCGCGACCATCACCTCGACCTTCTGGAACTCCTTGATGGAGCTGTAGCCGGTCATGGCCATCGCCTTGCGCAGGCTGCCGAACAGGTTGGTGGTGCCCTCGTCGTTGCGGGCCGGCCCGACCAGGACCTCCTCCAGCGAGCCGACCGTGTCGACCCGCACGCGGGTGCCGCGCGGCAGCTCGGGGTGGTAGCTGCCGTGGCCCCAGTGCCAGCCGCGGCCGGGCGCGCCCTCGGCGCGGGCCAGCGGGCTGCCCATCATCACCGCGTCGGCGCCGCAGGCGATCGCCTTCGCGACGTCGCCGCCGGTGCGCATCCCGCCGTCGGCGATGACGTGGACGTAGCGGCCGCCGGACTCGTCGAGGTAGTCGCGACGGGCGCCCGCCGCGTCGGCGATGGAGGTGGCCATCGGCACGCCGAGGCCGAGCACGCCGCGGGTGGTGTTGGCCTGGCCGGGGCCGACGCCGACCAGGATGCCGGCCGCGCCGGTGCGCATCAGGTGCAGCGCCGACTGGTAGGTCGCGCAGCCGCCGACGAGCACCGGGACGTCGAGGTCGGCGATGAAGCGCTTGAGGTTCAGCGGCTCCGAGCGCGACGAGACGTGCTCCGCCGACACCACGGTGCCCTGGATGACGAACAGGTCCACGCCGCTGTCCAGCACCGTCTGGGCGAACTGCACGGTGCGCTGCGGGGTGAGCGAGGCCGCGACCGTGACGCCCGCGTCGCGGATCTGCTTGACCCGCGCGGTGATGAGGTCGGCCTCGATCGGCTTGGCGTAGATCTCCTGCATCCGCGCGGTGGCCCGATCCTCGGGCAGCGCGGCGATCTCGTCCAGCAGCGGCTCGGGGTCGTCGTACCGGGTCCACAGGCCCTCGAGGTTGAGTACCCCGAGACCACCGAGCTGGCCGAGGCGGATCGCGGTGGCCGGCGAGACGACGCCGTCCATCGCGCTCGCCACCAGCGGCAGGTCGAAGCGGTAGGCGTCGATCTCCCAGGCGATGGAGACGTCCTCGGGGTCGCGGGTGCGCCGCGACGGGACGATCGCGATGTCGTCGAAGCCATAGGCCCGCCGACCGGACTTGCCGATCCCGATCTCGACCTCGGCCATCAGGAACGGCTCCCGTAGTTCGGCGCCTCGACGGTCATCTGGATGTCATGCGGGTGGCTCTCCTTGAGCCCCGCCGGGGTAATCCGCACGAAACGGCCCCTCTCCTTCATCTCGGGAACGGTGCGTGCGCCGAGGTAGAACATCGACTGGTGCAGCCCGCCGACGAGCTGGTGCACCACGGCCTGCAGCGACCCGCGGTAGGGCACCTGCCCCTCGATGCCCTCGGGGACGATGAGCTCGTCGGAGGGCACATCGGCCTGGAAGTACCGGTCCTTGCTGTAGGACCGCTTGCCGCGCGAGGCCATCGCCCCGAGCGAGCCCATGCCGCGATAGGCCTTGTACTGCTTGCCGCCGACGAAGACCAGGTTGCCCGGGCTCTCGTCGCACCCGGCGAGCAGCGAGCCGACCATCACCGTGTCGGCGCCGGCGACCAGCGCCTTGGCGATGTCGCCGGAGTACTGCAGCCCGCCGTCGCCGACCACCGGGACGCCGGCCGGGCGGCAGGCGCGGGCAGCCTCGAAGATCGCGGTCACCTGCGGGACGCCGACCCCGGCGACCACCCGGGTCGTGCAGATGGAGTTGTGCACGACGACGTTGTCGGCGAGGAAGCTGTGGCTGTCGTCGTCGATCTCCAGGTCGTAGACCGGGAGGCGCATGCCCGGTCGCACCGTCTCCAGGACCTTGACCGCGGAGTACTCGTCGAGGTGCCGCTTGGCGTGCGTGACGTTCAGCCGCGACCGGTAGGACGGCTGGCAGTCCTGGTCCATGACACCGGCCAGGCCGCCGGCCGAAGGCGCGATGGACTCCACGTTGGGGAGGCTGCCGTGCACGAGCAGGCACAGAACGCCGAAGAGCTCGACGAGCGGTCGAGAGGTGTTCCGGAACACGAGCCGCCCGCCCTGGTCGACGAAGCCGTCAGAGGCCACGAGCCCGTCCAGGAGGCCACGCTGGTAGGCGACGTCGTCGACCAGCCAGGCGGCGGGCAGGTGCTTTTCCGTCCGCTTTCCGCACTGGGCGAGCAGCCGCGCCCACTGGAGGGAGTAGAGGTGCAGGTGGCGCGCGCCCCCGATGACACCAGCGTCGGCCGGGCGAACCCCCGTCACCCGCTCCACGACGTCACAGAGCCTGTCGGCCAGCTCCGTCTCGTGCTCACCGAAGTACCAGCTCACGCGGCCGATCTCGGACCGGCCGCGGTCGTTGAGGAACGCGTGGCCGTCACCCAGGAAGGTGCCGAGCAGGAAGCCGAGATCCTCGCTCTGCTCGACCACGGGCTCGTAGCGGTCGAGCTGCCTGCCGGTGCGCACGGCGTAGTCGACGAGGTCGAGGCGCAGCGTCGAGGGGAGCTCGAAGCTGACGTGACGAGGCGTCAGCAGGACGTCCCGGTCGACCTGCCCGATCTCTTTCCACCCCAGCTTCGACGCCCCGGTGCGGGTGGTCTGGGCCAGGGACCGGCCGTAGCCGCGCGCGCTGACTGTCCGAGGCGAGACGGAGGAAAGGTCGCCGGTGAAGAAGCGGTGATCGGGCGTCGCAAAGGTCATGTCACCAGCGGACACATGCCGAACACCCATGACCTCGCGAGTACCGGTGCACCAGCTCTTCATCACGCTGGCCGGCTTGCCGTGCATCGTGATGACCCGATCGCCCGGCACGACGTCCTGGATGTCCTTGTACGTGGCGTCGGCCATGAGGATCCTGGTCCCGGCCGCGAAGCAGCCCGGGCCAACCCCCACCTTGACGCCGTCGGCGCCGGCGTCGACGAGAGCCTGCGCGCCCGCGCGGGTGGCGACGTTGCCGCCGAGCACCTGCACGTGGCGGGTGGCCGGGTCCTTCTTCAACCGCGCGATCATCTCGAGCATCAGCCGCGCGTGGCCGTTCGCGACGTCGGGGACGAGCACGTCGACGCCGGCCTCGACCAGGGTGGTGGCGCGCTCCCACGCATCGCCGAAGTAGCCGATCGCCGCACCGACGAGCAGCCGCCCGTCGGCGTCCTTGGAGGCGTGCGGGTACTGCTCGGAGCGGACGAAGTCCTTGACGGTGATCAGCCCGGCCAGACGGCCCTCGGCGTCGACGAGCGGGAGCCGCTCGCGCTTGTGCTGGCGCAGGATCGCCGTGGCGTCCTCGCGCGAGATACCGACCGGCGCGGTGATGAGCGGCATCGGCGTCATGACGTCGGCGACCAGCGTGGTGGCCCACTCGGTGACCGACACGAACCGCAGGTCGCGGTTGGTGATCATGCCGAGCAGGGTGCCGTCCTGCTCGACGACGGGCAGGCCCGAGACGCGGTACTCCCCGCAGCGGGCGTCGAGCTCCTCGAGGGTGGCCTTCGGCCCGATCGTCACCGGGCGGCTGATCATGCCGGTCTGGGTCCTCTTGACGAGGTCGACCTGGTAGGCCTGGTCCTCGATCGACAGGTTGCGGTGCAGGATGCCGATGCCGCCCTGGCGGGCCATCGCGATGGCCATCCGCGACTCGGTGACGGTGTCCATCGCGCTGGACACCAGCGGGATCCGCAACGACAGCTCGCGGGTCAGCCGGGAGGTGGTGTCGACCTCGCTCGGGATGACGTCGGTCTGGCCCGGCAGCAGCAGCACGTCGTCGTACGTCAACCCGATGGCGCCGAAGACGGCGTCGACGTCGTCGCGGTCCGGCGCGGCGAGGTCCTCGGAGGGGGTCATCGGCGCCTTCCCGGAGTCGTCGGTGGGAGCGCGTCAGCGTACCCGGGCGCGGCCGCTCGGGAGCGGCAGTGGACTACCCCTTCGAGGCGGGTCCAGCAGGGGCCGGGGGCTTCGGGACGGGGCGGCCCTTGGACGCCGGGACAGCCGCCGGCGCAGCGGCCGGCGCAGCCTTGTGCTCCTTGGCGGTGGGCGGCTCGGGCTCGGGCTTCGGCCGGGACGGCGGGTCGACCAGCTGGCCCTGGCCCGGCTCAGATGTGGGCCCTCCCCCGCGGCCGCGACCCGGACCGTCGGCAGTCCGGGCCGGGGCCGTCGCAGCAGCGAGCTCTGCACGCAGGGCGGCCAGCCGCTCGCGAAGGGCTTCGGCCGGGGCCGGGGACGCGTCGGGCAGCCGCCGCTCGGCGGTGTCGAGCATCGCGTCGGCCGGCCCGGGGCGGCCTTCGGCGAGCTGCCGGGCGGCGCTGTCCAGCAGCGAGGTCACCGCCCGCTCGGCGCTCGCGGCGCGAGCGACGGCCGCGGCCGCGACCGGCTCGGACCGGGCGGTCGTGGCGGTCGTGGCGGTCGTGGCGGTCGGCTCGGGGAGCGGCGGGCGGGCAGTCACGGGAGCCTGCTCCTCGGCGACCTCCGTCGGGGTGACGGCAGCGACGACCGCTCCGGCCGCGGCGCGGACGGCGTCGCCGACGCCACGCAGCGGGCCGCTCGCGGGCGCCAGCCCGGCGGCGGCAGCAGCGCCGCCGAGTGACAGGACGCCGGCGGCGAGAGCGGCGACGACCACGCCTCGGCGGGCGGCGCGGCGGGCCCGGTGGGGGTTGCCCTCGACCAGCCGCAGGGCGGCCGGGCCGTTGCTCGGCTCGACACCCACGTCGCGCAGCAGCTCCTGCACGAGCAGCAGGGCCACGTCGTCGCCGGCGTCGCGGCCGAGCTCCTGCGGGCCGCGTGCGCGCAGCGCCTCGACCGCGGCGTCGTCAGCGGCGACGGCGGCCAGGTCGAGCGGGTCGTCGTCGGTGGCCCAGCCGCCCTGGGGCGGGACGCCGGTCACGCGCAAGCCTCCACACCGGTGTCGGCGGCCAGGGTCCGCAGCCGGGTGAGCGCGCGGTGCTGCGCCACCCGTACGGCCCCGGCGGTCATGCCGAGCGCGGCGCCGGTCTGCTCGGCGGTCAGGCCCGCCACCACGCGCAGCAGCAGCAGCTCGCGGTGCGCCGGGGGCAGCAGGTCGAGCAGGGCGCGGGCGGTCTCGGCGCGCTCACCGGCGAGCACCTGCTCCTCCGGGCCGGCGTGGGCGTCGGCGCGGTCGGGCACCGCGTCGGTCGGCTCGCTGCGGTCGCGGTAGCGGGCCCGATGCGCGTCGGCGACCTTGTGGGCGGCGATGCCGTGCACAAGGGCGAGCAGCGGAGGGCCGTCCGGGCTCGAGCGCGGCAGGGCCGTGAGGACCGCCATGCACACCTCCTGCGCCACGTCGTCGGCCGACCCGTACGAGCCGTCCGCACGACCCAGGCGTGCGCGGCAGTAGCGCACGACGCGGGGTCGTAGGCGGGCGAGCAGCTGCGCAAGGGCCTCGGGGTCCCCGTTGCGTGCGGGACCGACCCAGGCGGAGAGCTCGTCCTCCACCGGGGGTGTCGTGCGCGAGGGTCGGACCGTTACGGCCAACGGACCAGGACTACGTGACGAGGCCGCGGCGGAAGCCCAGCGCGACGGCCTGGGCGCGGTCGTTGACGCCGAGCTTGCGGAACAGCCGGCGCGCGTGGGTCTTGATGGTGTCCTCGGACAGGTAGAGGTCCTTGCCGATCTGGCCGTTGCTCTTGCCCTGGCTCATGCCGGTCAGGACCTGCAGCTCGCGCTCGGTGAGCTGGCCGCCGGGCGGCACGCCGCGGGCGGCGTCGCGGCCGGCGAGGGCGCGGCGCAGCGACGGCTCGACCAGGTCGGCGCCGTCCAGGGCGTGCGCCACCGCCGCGCACAGCTCCTCGTGGCTGACGTCCTTGAGCAGGTAGCCGCGGGCGCCGGAGGAGACCGCGGCAGCGACCTGGTCGCGGTCGTCGGCGGCGGTCAGCATGATCACCTTTGCGGCCGGGTGCGCGGCGACCAGTCGGCGCGTCGCCTCGAGGCCGCCGAGCCCGGGCATCCGTACGTCCATCAGCACCAGGTCGGGCTGCTCGTGCTCGTAACGCGCCAGCACCTCCTCGCCGCTTGCAGCGGTCTCGACCCGGTCGACGCCCGGGACGCCAGCGACGAACTGGCGCAGGCCCTCCCGCACGATCCGGTGGTCGTCGCAGATGAGCACGGTGGTCATCGGGCACCCTCGGGGTCGGGACTGACGGGGAGCAGCAGGCGGACGGTGCGCCCGGGAGGGCGTCCTGCGGGGGCGGCCTCGAAGCGGCCACCGACGGCACGGGCCCGGGCATCCCACACAGCGGGGTCGAGGGGGCCACCCGTGACCGACAGCACGGCGGCGGCGCCGGAGCAGCTCAACGCGACCCGCACGGGACCGGGTTCGAGCGCGGCGGACTGCACCACGCGGTAGGCGAGAGCGACGGCGGAGGGGGCGAGCCCGCCGGCGGGCAGCGCGGCGTCGAGGCCGAGGTCGAGCGGGGCGCCACCTGCAGCGACGCGCTGGGCCGACAGCGCGCGCAGCGCCTGGTCCAGGTCGTCCTCGGGCCGGGGGCGCAGCTGCCACACCTCGCGGCGCAGCGCGACCAGCGCCTCCTGGACGGCGTCGCGGACCAGGGCGGGATTGCCGCCGCGGACAGCGAGGTCGGCGGCGTAGCGGGCCACCACCAGCGACTGGAGCGCACCGTCGTGCAGCCGGTCGGCGAGCGCGTCCGCGTCCGCGTCCGCCGCGGCGAGCAGCGCCGCCCCGTCGACCGGCGGGGCCGGGCGGGACCCGCGGCGGGACGGACGTGGGACGGGGGCGTGCGCCAGCAGTCCGTCGCTCATCGGTCCCCCCGCCGTCGGTCACAGGACCGCGCACGGTGCGCCGTCACGCAGCAACCATCGGCAGCAGGAGCCCCGGACGTGAGCCTTCGCCGTCACCCGTTCGTGGCAGCTGGGGGTCAGCCCTCGAGCAGGGCGGCGACGTCCGGGCGACCGAGCCACTCGGCTCGCACCCCTGGCGGGAGGTCGGCGGCCAGCGCCAGCACGGCCGTGCGCGCGGCGGCCAGGCTGCGGCCGGACTCGGCCGGGTCGTCCTCGACGAGCAGCGCGCCGAGCAACGCGCGGGCCGGCCAGACGAGCGGGACGGTGCCCAACGACTCGGCCAGGGTGGCCGCCCGGCGAAGCGTTGCCGCCGGATCGCTGTCGGCGGCCGGGTCGGACGGCGTGCCGCCGCTGACCTGGGCCAGGCCCAGGATGAGCAGTCCCTTGGCGACGTGGCGCGGCGCGCGGGCGCCCTCGGCCCGCTCGACGGCCTGCAACGCGGTGTCGACGGCCTCGTCGACCTGCCCCTCGAGCAGCTGCACCTCGGCCTGCGCCCAACCGAGCCGGACCCGCTGGCGCCACCACTCGTCGTTGCGGGCGGGCACGAGCGCGCGGGCCTGCTCGAGCCGGGCCGCCGCCTGCTCGTACTCGTCGAGGCCGACGGCGTCGGAAGCCAGGCCGACGAGGGCGTCAAAGGCAGCCTCCCCGGAGCCATCGGTCAGGGCCAGCGCCTCAAGGTCGGAGGCGCGGGCGACGGCGTGCCGGCCGAGCTGGCGGTGGACACTGGCGATGCTGGCGGCCGACAGCGCGGCGAACAGCCGGCTCTCTGCCGTGGCGTCCTCGGCGCGGCCGGCGTCGACGAGCGGGGACAGCACGGTCAGGGCGCCGCCGTAGCGGCCGCCGGCGGCCAGCGCGACGCCCAGCAGCCACCCGGCAGCAGCGGCCTCGGCCGGCCGGTCCTGCGAGCGGGCCAGCGCGACGGCCTGCTCCAGCGAGCCGACGGCGGCGGCCGGCTTGCCGTGGAAGGCCGCGCGCTCGCCGCTGGCGAGCAGGCTGGCGAGGTCGGCGGCGTCGTTCACGGGCGAAGGCTAACCGCGCGCCAGGGCTGCTCCGGGGAGGTCAGGCCCCGAGGGCCTGGTCGACCAGGACGAGGGCGTGCGGCAGGTCCTCGGCCAGGGTGACACGGCGCGGCAGCTCGACGCCGGCCCAGCCGGGACCGCCGACGACGACGGCCGTCGCCGGCCGGGTGAGGGGCAGCCCCGCCAGCACGGCGGGGTCGGCGCTGCCGGGCAGCTGCGACCAGACGAACAGCACCGCCGGACCGGTCCGCAGCACGGCAGCCTGCAGGGCGCTCGCGGGAAGCGCTGCCCCGAGCGTGCGGGTGGCGACGCCGCGTTCGCCGAGCCCGGCGGCCAGGGCGTGCAGCGGCAGCGCGTGCCGTTCGTCGGGGGCGCAGGCAAGCAGCACGGGCCGGCGGCCCGGCGGCTCCTCGGGGCGGGCGGCGACCTCGCGCAGCACGTCGGCGGCGCACTCGGCGAGCAGGTGCTCGACCTCGACGCCCTCCCCCGTGGCGGCCCAGCGGGCGCCGACCGCGACCAGCAGCGGCCGCAGGACCGCATCCCAGGTGTGCAGCACGCCGTGCGCCTCGATCTGCTCGCGCAGCGCTGTGGTGACGGCGCGGGCGTCGAGCGCCATGGCGGCCCGACTCAGCCCGCGCACGGTCGCATCCGCGCCAGGCAGGGCGAGCACCCGGCCGCCCGGTCCGCCGGGGCGGGCGGCGTTGAGCCGCCCGTCGGACTCGGGCAGCGCGACCACGGGCGCGACCGGCCCGTCGACGAGCGGCTGGCCCAGCACGGCGCGCGCGGCCTCCGACGGTGGCACGCCCTCGAGAGTGAGCCGGCGCATGGCGCCGAGCCGGTCCAGGTCGCGCGGGGTGTAGCGGCGATGCGCGCCGGCCTCGTGCTCGCTCGGGCCCAGACCGTAGCGACGGTCCCAGGTGCGCAGCGTCGCCGGCGCGATGCCCAGCCGGCGAGCAACCGCGGCCACCGTCAGGCGCGGTGCGACGGGCTGCGGCGGGTCGACCACCTGCTCACCCATCCCTGACGCGGTCATCTTCGAAGGGTGAGGTAGCAGCGGCGTCTGCACAACTTCAAGTCGCCCCGGCTGTGGCGCGATGCAGGTCACGTGAACAACCTCTGCACAAGGCTTGACCAACCTGTGAAGCGGTTCTAGGTTGTGACACCGAGGGAGCCCCAGACCCGGCTCCCAGGGACGAGGGGATCCACATGACTGACATCTCGCGCCTTCCTGCACCACAGCTCGACGTCTGGGAGTGGCAGCTGCACGGCGCCTGCCGCGGCCAGGACACCGAGCTGTTCTTCCACCCCGAGGGTGAGCGGGGTCCTCGCCGGGCCAACCGCGAGGCCCAGGCCAAGGCCGTCTGCGCCACCTGCCCGGTGCTGCTCGCCTGCCGCGAGCACGCGCTGACCGTCCGGGAGCCGTACGGCGTCTGGGGCGGGCTCTCAGAGCACGAGCGCGAGGACATCTACACCCAGTCGGCGCCTGCCGCGGCCAGCTGAGCCGCCACACCCGGTCAGGACGGGACGACCCAAAGGCGCCGCAGCCGTCACCGGATGCGGCACCGGATCGTTGAACCGGGTGGCAGACCCCGCCGAGGGGTACTCGCCATCCCACCGTCATCCAGCCCCGGAGTGCTCCGCCGTGCCCGTCCCGCCCGCCGCCCGTCGCGACCTGCGCGTCACGCCCTGGGCGGCGCTGACGTCGATGGTGCTGCTGGCCGGCTGCGCGAGCGGCGCCCCGACGGCCGCCGAGCCCGCCGCCCTGAAGGCGAGCACCTCCGCCGCAGCGGCCGTCAGCCCCGCACCGTCCGCCACCCCCGCACCGGCCCAGGCCCGTCCGCCGGTCGAGATCGCTGTCACAGCGCTCGGCGAGCGTCTGCGCCCTGACGTCCTCGTCACCGCCGATGCCCCGCTCTCACCCGAGGCGGTCGCCCAGCTCACCGCGCTGTCCGGCGAGGCCGGCGCCGTCGTCTTCCGCACCGGCACCGTGAAGGTCGCCGGCAGGGACGTCGCGGCCGTGGCCGTCGACCCGTCCGCCTTCCGCATCTTCGCCGCCCAGGGCACCGCCGAGAGCGACGCCGTCTGGCAGGCCGTTGCGCGCGGCGAGGCCGTCGTGTCGCACGAGGGCGCCGAGGCCCAGTCGCTCGAGCTGGGCAAGGGCGTGGGCGTCGCGCCCGCCGCCGGCGGCGCCGAGCTACCGCTGCGCGTCGGCGCGTTGGCGACCACCGGAGTCCCGGGCAGCGACCTCGTCCTCGGCGACGCGGTCGGCGCGAGCCTGGGCCTGCCGGCGGCGACGGGCCTGCTCATCACGGCCGCGAAGGGCCAGGACCCGGTCGCGCTCGCCGGGCAGGTCGAGAGGATCGTCGCCGGCGCCGGGAAGGTCGACCTGCTCAGCCCGCCGGCCGCCAACCCGGTCGCCTTCCTCACCGGCAGCAAGGCCGCCGAGGCCCTTGGCGCCTTCTCCTACCGCTACTTCCCGGACGGCACGATCGAGCCCGACGCCGCGTGGGTGCGGGAGAACATCCAGACCGCCACCCTGCCGATCGTGGGTCGGGTGACCTGCCACCGGTTGATGATCCCGCAGCTGCGCGGGGCCCTCCAGGAGGTCGTCGACGTCGGCCTGGCCAGCACCCTGAACAGCTACGACGGCTGCTACGTCCCGCGCTTCATCGAGCGAAACCCCGAGAACAGCATCTCGCTGCACACCTGGGGCATCGCCATCGACATGGACGCTGCGACGAACTACCGCGGCATCCGCGGCACCATGCACCCCGAGGTGGTCTCCATCTTCAAGCGGTGGGGCTTTCGCTGGGGCGGCGACTGGACGTACACCGACCCGATGCACTTCGAGCTCGCCGCGCTCCTCCCGTAGCCGCTACACCCCGAAGCGCGCCTTGCGCAGCACGGCCCTTGCCGCGTTGCGGCCGCAGAGCCCGTGCACTCCTCCGCCCGGGTGCGACGCCGCGCCGCACATCCACAGCCCGTCCACCGGCAGGGCGTACGACGACCAGCCGGCGACGGGCCGGAAGACCAGCAGCTGATCGGGCGCGGCCGACCCGCCGCCGACGTCGCCGCCGACCAGGTTGGGGTCGCGGCGCTGCAGGTCGAGCGGGGTGGCCACCGTGGTCTCGACGATCGTCTCGCGCAGGCCGGGCGCGTGCGCCTCGAGCCGGTCGAGCACCCGCTCGGCGAACCGCGGCGCCCAGTCCTGCCCCTCGTGGCGCGGCCGGGCCGGGCAGTGGCACTCGACCCACAGCGAGGCGCCGCCGGCCGGCACCCGGCTCGCGTCGGCCCGGTCCTGCTGACCCAGGATGAGCTGCGGGTGCGTCGGCAGCCGGTCGCGGCGAACCTCCGCCTGGCTGAGCGCCAGCTCGTCGAGGTCGCCGGTGACGTGCACGACGACGCTGTCGGTGAGCCGCTCGTCGGACCAGGGCGCAGGCCGGTCGAGGTCGACGTCGAGCCGGAAGTAGCCGCTGGTGTAGCGATGCCGCCGCAGGCTGGCCAGCCACTCCCCGGGCAGGTGCTGCTCGCCGACCAGGTCGCGAGCCAGGGTGGCGGGCGCGACGTCGGCCACCACCGCCCGCCGCGCCGCGATGCCCTCACCGTCGCGGGTGACGACCCCGACGGCGCGACCGCCTCGTACGACGACCCTGGTGACGTCGACACCGGTGCGCACGACGGCCCCGGCCTCCTCCGCCGCCTCGACCATCGCCGCTGCGAGCTGCGCCGCGCCACCGACGGGGACGGGCATGCCGTGCACCTGCGCGGCCATCGCCAGGAGCATCGCCGGCGGAGTGGAGCCGGCTGCGTCGACCGCGACGTCGGCGTGGGTGGCGTTGGCGGCGAAGAGCATCCGGGCGGCCTCGGTCGAGAACTCCTGGGCGACCCACGCCTCGACCGGCTCCAGCAGGGTGCGCGCCGTCTGCAGCCCCTCGCGCGGACCGCGCAGTCGGCTCGCGGCCCGCAGCAGGGCGACCGGCGACCCGACCGGGCCGAGCATCGCGCCGAACAGCGGCTCACCGAGGCGCTGCCACCAGGCGACGAGGTCGCGCCACGCCGGCCCGTCGGCGCCGAGCCCCGCGGCGGTGCCCTCCACGGTCCGCCGCATCACGGCGGTGCCGCCGTCCCAGGTGGCGGCGACGGGGGTGGGGGTGTGCGCCCAGGCGACCCGGCGGTCCAGGCCGAGCTCGCGCAGGACCGGGCTGGTGTGCAGCACGCCGTAGAAGGCCGAGCCCCAGTCGTGGACGTAGCCGCGGTCGGTCGTGTCACTGCCGACGGCGCCACCGGCAACCGCACTGCGCTCGAGCACCTCGACGCTCCACCCGGCCC
>JBBSLB010000023.1:0-19165 GCA_038255675.1 Mycobacteriales bacterium | reverse complement strand
CTCGTCACGCCGGCGGGCGGCCCCGGCCGCGTCGCCCTCCAGGCGCACCCGGTCGGCCTGCGCATCAGCCACCGCGGCGTCGACCCGCTCGAGCTCGGCGGTCACCGCCAACGCCTGGGCGGCCGACGCGCGCCACCCCGCCAGGACTGCGGTCGCCTCGGCCCAGGCCGGCTGCAGCTCGGTGGCGCCACCGGTCTCGCCGGTGACCGCGAGCCGCTCGCGATGGCCGTCAGCGACGGCCGTCTCCGCGGCGGTCCGCGCCGCGATCTCGGCCACCTCGCGCGCGGCCTGCTCGGCAGCCAGCCGGGCCCGGTCCTCGTCGTCGCGGGTCACGCCGCCGCCGGTGCCTTCGTACGGATCGGGGTGGCTGGTCGCTCCGCACACCTCGCACGGGGCGCCGTCCTCGAGCCGCCCGGCGAGCTCGGCGATCATCGTGACGAGCCGGGCGTTGCGCAGCTCGTCCTCCTTCTCGCGCAGCGACACATGGGTCTCGCGGGCGAGCAGGTGCTCCTCGCGCAGCTCCTCGAGCCGGACGAGCGACGACTGCAGCCCCTGAGCCTCGCGCACGGCCGTCGCCAGCAGCCCGACGCGGGCCTCGGCGGCGGGCAGCCGCTCGGCGGCCTCGCGGGCGGCCGCGACCCGCCGCCGCACCGCCTCGCGCTGGAGCGGCAGCTCCTCGAGCCGGACGCCGAGCCGGGTGAGCGCGGCGGCGGCCTGCGCCTGCTCGGCGTCGGCCGCGGCGATCTGGGCCTGCTCTGCGGTCAGGGCGTCGGCCACCGCGCGCAGCGCCTCCAGCCGACCGGACCGGCGCCGGGCGGCGTCGGCCGCCGCGCGCACCCCGGCCGCGGGAGTGTTCACGGCCACCCCGAGCAGGACGAGCCGGGCCCGGGCAGCCGCCTCGGCGGCGCCGGCTGCGGAGTGCTCGCGCTCACGCGCGCCGGCCTCGTCGAGCACGGCGGCGAGCTCGGCGGCGCGCGCCGCCGCCCGCAGCTCGACCCCGAGGACAGCGTGTGCCGGCGCGGCGCCGTCGAGCTCGGCAAGCAGGGTGAGAGCAGCCGACCGCCGGCCCTGCCGCGCGCGCAGCCGCCCGGCCTGCTCAGCCCCGGCCCGGCAGGCGTCGCGATCGGCGAGCGCCGTCGCCGCCGCTCCGCTTGCCTCAGCCGCGCTGGTCTGCGCCTGCGCCAGCAGCGACCGCCCCCAGTCGTCGGGCAGCTCCTCGGGCGGCTCGAGCCCGACCACCTGGCCGGCCCGGGCGGCGAGCACCTCCAGCGCCTGCCGCGCCGAGCTCACCGCGGACGAGGTGCTGATGCGGCGCTGGACCAGCCAGTCCTCGACTGCCCTGAACCGCTGCGTGGCGAACAGCCGTTGCAGCAGCTCGCCGCGCTCCTTGCTGTCCGAACGCAGGAAGCGCGCGAACTCCCCCTGCGGCAGCAGCACCACCTGGAAGAACTGGTCGGCGCTCATGCCCAGCAGCGGGTCGAGCTCGGCCGCGGCCTCGTCGATGCGGGTGGAGACCGAGACCCACCCGCCGTCGCGCAGCTCCTCGAGGTGGATGCGGGCCTGCTCGGTGGTCGTGCCGCTGCCGCGGGCCTTGGCCCGCTCCTGGGCCGGCGAGCGCGTGATCCGCCAGCGCCGCCCACCGAGGGTCACCTCGAGCTCGACCTCGGTGCGGACGTCGGCCGCCGCATGATCTGACCGCAGCCGGCCGGTCTTGCCGCGGACACCCGGGACCCGGCCGTACAGCGCGAAGCCGATGCCGTCGAGCAGCGTCGTCTTGCCCGACCCGGTCTCGCCGTGGAGCAGGAACAGCCCGCTCGCGGCGAGCGCGTCGAGGTCGACCTCGACCTGGCCGGGAAACGGACCAAAGGCGCGCAGTCGCAGCCGGTGCGGCCTCACGCGGACGCCGCCGCGAGCCGCCCGGCCTCGAGCGCCGACCGGAGCAGTGCCCGCTCGTCGTCGTCGGCGGCGCCCTCGTCGCCCACCGCCCCGCCGACACGCACGTGGCGGACGAACTCGCAGAGCACCTCGAGGTCGTCGCGGCCGGCGACCCGGGCGCCGTAGCTGCGGTCGTCGGCGACGGCGCCCTCGGGCTCGGGCCGAAGGACCAGGACGTGGGGGAACCGGGCGCGCAGCCGGTCCATCGCCGCCTCCGGAAGCACTGGATCGGTGAGGACGACCGAGAGCCAGTCGTCCTCCTGGGACGTCAGGACGGGGTCGACGAGCACGTCGGCCAGCCGACCGCGCAGCAAGGACAGCCGCCGGGGCACCGGCGCCGGCACCTGCACGACACCCAGCAGGCCGCGGGGCCCCAGCTCGACCAACCAGGAACCCTTGACGTGGGCCGCCTCGGAGAAGGAGTAGGCGAGCGGAGAACCGCTGTAGCGCAGGCCCTCCCGCAACCGCTGCGCGCCGTGGAGGTGGCCGAGCGCGGTGTAGTCGACCCCGTCGAAGACGGAGGCACCCACGTCGCCGACGCCGCCGACGCGGATGTCGCGCTCGCTCTCGCTGACCTCGCCGCCGGTGACCCAGGCGTGCGCCAGCACGACCGACCGGGCGTCGCGTCGCGCGACGTCGGCGCGCACGCACGCCATGGCCCGGCCGAGCACCCCGACGTGGCCGCGGGGCAGCTCGGTCGAGCCGCCGGGGTCAGGCGGCAGGACCGCGCGCACCGCCTCCGGCTCGAGGTAGGGCAGGCCGTAGACGGCCACCTCGCCGTGCTCATCGGCGAGCAGGATCGGGATGCCGCAGTCCTGGGGACGGGTGCGGACGTGGACGCCCGCGGCGTCGACCAGCCGCGCCCCGACGCCGAGCCGCGAGGCCGAGTCGTGGTTGCCGCTCGTCACGACCACCCGCGCGCCGGCGTCGCGCAGCCGGAACAGCGCGTCGTCGTAGAGCGCCACGGCGTCGACGGACGGGACGGCGCGGTCATAGACGTCGCCTGCCACCAGCACCGCGTCGACCCGCTCGGACCGCACCGTCTCCACCAGCGCGTCGAGGAAGGCCGCCTGGGCGGACCCCAGGTCGGCGCGGTGCAGGGTCCGGCCGAGGTGCCAGTCGGAGGTGTGGAGCAGACGCATCCCCGCACGGTAGGCGCGTCCTGTGACAGGACCAGAGCGCGACACCGGACGTCCCCAGCAGCCGCCCCCGGCCTTGCGCCCCAGCCGACGGGATGTCACGGTCGTCGGGACCAGACGGCCCCCCCGCCCACCCGGAAGGACCGCCCATGGACCCCGCCACCTACCCCCTCACCGCCGCCGCCCCGAGCTTTGCCGAGGAGCTGCGCGTGCGCGTCGTCGAGGCGCAAACCGCCCTCAGCGCCTCCGAGGTGCTCGACGAGCCCCTCATCGCCCAGATCGCCGCCGCCGACCTCGCCGACCTCAAGGCGCTGGCGGTCCGCAACGACGTCGATCTGGAGGGCTGAGGCCCCAGGTCACTCGGGCAGTCGGCGCACCTCGTCGACGACCGCCCTCGCCACGTCGCGCAGCTTGACGTTGGCGCGCTGCGACCGCTCGACCAGCGCAGTGAAGGCCGCCTCGGCACTGTCTCCCGTCGTTGCCATGAGCACACCCTTGGCCTGCTCGATGACGGCCCGGCTCTCCAGCGCCTGCCGCATCTGGTCGGCCAGGTCGCGGCTGGAGAAGTAGGCGGTCGCCGCCGCCACGGCGAGCGAGGCATGGGCGGCGAGCAGCTCGCCGATCGCGAGCATCTCGGTGTCGAACGCGTCGACCTTGCGGGCGTAGAGGTTGAGAGCGCCGACGGTGCGGCCGTCCGCGGCCAAGGGCAGGCTCAGCGTGCTGCGCGCGCCGAGCTCCACGGCCTTGGGCCCGTAGCTGGCGAAGCGGGTGTCGTCGAGCAGGTCGCGCACCCGCATGATCGAGCCCTCTCGCAGGCAGTCCAGGCAGGGGCCCTCCTGCTCGGTGAACTGCAGTCGGTCCAGCTCCACGGCCCAGTCGTCGTTGGCGGCCGGGACCGACGGGGTCCCTGCTCGGCGCATCGTCAGAGACGCCCCGTCGCAGGCGTCGACGACGGCCACCGCGACCCGGGTCACCGCCACGAGGGCCCTGTCGACGTCCGGCTCGGTCAGGACCAGCCCGGCCAGCTTGGCCAGCTCGAGCCCGACTTCCTGGGAGATGGTCATGGGTCAGCCTGCCACCCCGGCCACCCACCTGGGTGCACCGGACATCGTCCACACCGGTTGGCGCGCAGACCTGTCGTGGCGAGACGTGACGCGGGTCACGCCGATGTGGCACGTTGCGGCCTACCCCGAGCAGACAGGCGGAGCGCACCCATGGCCAGCGTCACCTACGACGGGGCTAGCCGTCTCTACCCCGGGTCCGACAGCCCCGCCGTCGACGCCCTCGACCTCGAGGTGCAGGACGGTGAGTTCCTCGTCCTCGTGGGCCCTTCCGGTTGCGGCAAGTCGACCTCGCTGCGGATGCTGGCCGGCCTTGAGGACGTCACCTCCGGCTCGATCCGGATCGGCGACCGGGACATCACCGACGTCGACCCCAAGGACCGGGACATCGCCATGGTGTTCCAGAACTACGCGCTCTACCCCCACATGTCCGTGGGTGACAACATGGGCTTCGCCCTGAAGATGGCCAAGCTGCCCAAGGCCCAGATCCGCGAGCGGGTCCTGGAGGCCGCGAAGATCCTCGACCTCGCGGACTACCTCGACCGCAAGCCCAAGGCGCTGTCCGGCGGCCAGCGGCAGCGCGTCGCGATGGGTCGCGCGATCGTGCGCCAGCCGCAGGTGTTCTGCATGGACGAGCCGCTGTCCAACCTCGACGCCAAGCTCCGCGTCTCGACCCGCACCCAGATCGCCTCCCTCCAGCGGCGACTCGGCATCACGACCGTCTACGTCACGCACGACCAGGTCGAGGCCATGACCATGGGCGACCGCGTCGCGGTGATGAAGCTCGGCGTCCTGCAGCAGGTGGGCGCGCCGAGCGACATGTACGACCGGCCCGCCAACCTGTTCGTCGCCGGCTTCATCGGCTCACCCGCCATGAACCTGCTTCCGCTCCCGTTGGGCGAGGACGGGGTGCTGTTCGGCACCTCCGACGTGCGCCTGCAGAGGCAGTCCTTCGAGGCGGCCAGGTCAGAGGGAGCCGACGGGGTGATGTTCGGCGTACGACCGGAGGACCTGCGGCTCGTCCCCGAGGGCGAGGGGCTCGACGTGGTCGTGGGGGTCGTGGAGGAGCTCGGCGCCGACGCCTTCGTCTACGGCCAGGCCACGGTCGACGGTGAGCCGCACGACCTGGTCGTCCGGGTCCCCGGTCGGCGCACGCCGAAGAAGGGTGAGGTGCTGCGTGTGGCGCCCGATCCCGAGCGGGTCCACCTGTTCCACCAGGAGACCGGGCTGCGACTGCCCGACGCCGTGCCGGTCGTCTAGACCGTCGGATCCGCACCGGCGACCGCCCACGTGCCCCTACGCTGCCGCGGTGCCAGCCTTCCTCGATCTTGTCGCCGTGCCGCGTCCCTCGGAGCTCCGGGTGTACGAGCACGGCTGGCAGTCCTGGAGCCCGGCCGGGCTCTTCGACGCCGTGCGGCCGACACCCCGTCCCGCGAGGGAGATCTGGCAGACCATGGCGTTCCGCCCGGGCCATCCCGCGCCGGCAGCCGGGGCACAGGGCGAAGGGCTGCTGGCGGTGCTCGAGCCGTCCGGGCGCACCACGGTCGTCAGCTCCCCCGACCCCACCGTCGAGGTGGCGAGCATCCGGACCCGGGTCGAGGGAGACCGGCTCGTGATCAGCGCCGACGGCGGTGTCGACGTGCGCGTGGACGACCGTGGGCTGGTGCCGGCACTCGAGCAGTGGGCTGACGACGCCGCACGGACCGCCGGCGGGCCGGTCCTGCGGAGCCTGCCCGCGGGGTGGTGCTCCTGGTACTACTACTGGACCGGCGTCACGGAGGCCGCCGTCCTGGGCAACCTGCGGGCCCTGGACGAGCACGGGCTCGACGTCGGGGTGGTGCAGGTGGACGACGGGCACCAGTCGGGCATCGGGGACTGGCTGACCCGCTCGGCGGGCTTTGGACCGCTGGCCGATCTGGCCGCTGCCGTCACGGCAACCGGCCGTCGCGCCGGGGTCTGGACGGCCCCCTTCCTGGTCGGCGCCGACAGCGACCTGGCCCGAGCTCACCCGGACTGGCTGGTGCGCGGCGCCGTCGCCGCCGAGCGTCACTGGGACCAGCAGGTGGGGGTCCTGGACGTCACCCACCCGGCCGCCCGCGAGCACCTGTCCGAGGTCTACCGGACACTGGCCGCCGACGGGTTCAGCTACCACAAGGTGGACTTCCTCTACGCCGGGGCGATGGACGGCGGCCGGCACGAGGACTGCTCGCCGCTGGCGGCCTACCGGCTCGGGATGCAGGTCATCCGCGAGGCGATCGGCCCCGACGCGGTCCTGGTCGGCTGCGGCGCCCCGCTGCTGCCGAGCATCGGGCTCGTCGACGCGATGCGGGTGAGCCCCGACGTGGACCCGGAGCCCGAGCCGCCGGACGGCGACATCAGCCAGCCCGGCATGCGCAGCGCGCTGGCCAACGGCCGGGCCCGTGCCTGGCAGAACAACCGGCTCTGGGTGAACGACCCGGACTGCGTCCTGGCCCGCCCGCAGGTCGGCGCGCGGCAGGCGTGGGCCGACCACGTCGAGGCGATGGGCGGGCTCGCCGTCGTCAGCGACCAGCTGACCGACCTCGACGACGCCGGGCTCGCGATCCTTCGGCGGCTGCTGAGGCCGACTGATCCGGACCGGCGGACGTCGTGGGACCCGACGGCCGGCCCCGACCAGGGCCTGACGGTGCGCACATGAGACTCGGCGTCTGCTGGTACCCCGAGCAGTGGCCCGAGAGCCGCTGGGCGACCGACGTGGCGATGATGCGCGACGCCGGTCTCGAGCTGGTCCGGATCGGTGAGTTCGCTTGGCACCGCTACGAACCCGCGAGGGAGCAGTGGGACTGGGGCTGGCTCGACCGGGCCGTCGAGCAGCTGCACGGCGCCGGGCTCGAGGTGGTTCTCGGCACACCCACCGCGACACCGCCGATCTGGTTGGCGCGCGAGCGACCGGAGATCCTGACGACGGCGACCGACGGCCGCCGGCGCCAGGTGGGCTCGCGCCGGCACACCTGCCCCACCTCCCCCGCCTACCGGGAGGAGTCGGCCCGGGTCGTCGCCGCGCTGGCCGAGCGCTACGGCACGTCGCCGGCCGTCACGACCTGGCAGGTCGACAACGAGCCGGGCAACCACGACAGCGCCCGCTGCTGGTGCGAGGCCTGCTCACTGGCCTTCCGTGGGTGGCTGCGCGCCCGCTACAACACCGTGGCGGACCTGAACCAGGCGTGGGGCACGGTGTTCTGGTCGCAGGTGTGGCCGTCGTTCGACGCGGTCGAGCTGCCCCGCCCGACGGTCACGGCCCACAACCCCGCCCTCGAGCTGGCCCATCGACGCTTCGCCAGCGACCAGGTGGTCGACGCGCTGCGCGAGCAGGTCGTCCAGCTGACCGCGCTGTCGCCCGGCCGCCGACTGCTGACCAACCACTACCTCGGCGACGCGGTCGTCGACTGCCGCGACATCGGGCGCCTGACCGGACTGGTCGGCCACGACAACTACCCGCACGGCGCCTCTGGCCCGTACGACGTGGGGTTCCGGCACGACCTGTGCCGCGGGCTGGCCGACGGCGCCGCGCCCTGGGTGGTCGAGCAGCAGCCGGGACCGGTCAACTGGACACCGACCAACCCGCCCGTCCCGCCCGGCCAGGTCCGGCTGTGGGGCTGGCAGGCGGCGCTGCACGGCGTCGAGACGCTGCTGTTCTTCCGCTGGCGCGCCGCCCGCTTCGGCCAGGAGCAGTACCACGCAGGGCTGCTGCGCCACGACGCCACACCCGACCGCGGGCTGGCCGAGGCCGTGCGGCTGGGCCGGGAGCTGCGCGCGGCGGCCCCGGCGCTGCTGGTGCGCCCGCCGGCGCGGGTCGCGATCACCTACGCCTACGACGACGCCTGGGCGCTGGAGATCGACCCCCACCTGACCGGCATGACGCATCGCAGCCTGGTGCTCGCGGCGCACGAGGCGGCGTCGCGGTGCGGGCAGGACGTGGACGTGGTCGACCCCGAGGGCGACCTCGCGGCCTACGACGTGGTGCTCGCTCCCGCCCTGCACCTGTGCACACCGGCGAGGGTCGCCGCCCTCACGGCGGCGCTCGACGCCGGCGTGACGGTGGTGGTGGGCCCGCGCGCCCTGGTCAAGGACGACGACGACGCATGGCTGGAGGAGCCGCTGCCGGGCGGGCTCGCCGCCCGGCTCGGCGCGCGGGTCGGCGACGCCCTCACCGAGCCGACCGGCCAGCTGGCGGTCGCGCCGTACGACGTCCCGGCAGGTGCGTGGACCGACGTCTACGAGGTAGACGCCGACGACGTCACCGTTCTCGCCACCTACGACGGCGGCTGGCTCACGGGGCTGCCCGCGGTCGTGCGGCGAGGCGGTCTGGTGGCCACGGGCGCCGCCTCCGCCGAGGTCTGGACGGCGCTGCTCGGGCAGCTGCTCGGCGTCGCGCCCGCCCCGCACGGCGTCGAGGTGTTCTGGCGCGACGGACAACGGATCGAGCTCGACTGGCGGACCTTGACGCTCGAGAACGGGGCGTAACGCCCGCGACACGGTCGCGTATCGCCGTTTCCCTGTGCTGACCGCCCCGGTGGTGTTACCTGGATCACACGTCGGCGAGGTGCGCTGACCATGACAGGAGCCCCAGATGAGACTGCGCACTGCAGCCGCGTGCACGATGGCGAGCGCCATGCTGCTCGCCGGCTGTAGCGGTACCGAGACCGACGACGCCGCCGACGACTCCGGCGCGGACAACCCGACCTCCGCGGAGTCGGTCGACCTGCGCTGGCGCACCCGGCCGGACAACCAGGCCGAGATCGACCTCTACCAGACGATCAGTGACGAGGTGGACGCTGCGAGCGACGCCTTCGCCCTGAAGTACGAGCCCGGTGGCAGCGAGACCTCCTCCTACCAGGACGTGCTCAAGACCGAGATCGCCGCGGGCACCGCGCCCGACGTCTTCTGGATCCCCGGCACCGACGTCGCCGACTTCGCCAAGCGCGGGCTGATCCTGGACCTGCGGGAGCAGGCCGACGCGGCCGGTGTCGAGGACAGCGACTTCTACGAGGGCCCGATGGGCCACCTCACGACCGACCCCGAGACGGGCCAGCCGGCGGACAAGCTGTGGGGCCTGCCCCGCGACGTGTCGACGTTCGCGCTCTACCTCAACCTCGACCTGGTCGCACAGGCCGGCGTGGAGGACCCCCGCGTGCTCGCGGAGGAGGGCACCTGGGACTGGGCCGCCTTCGAGGAGACCGCTGCGGCGATCGCGGCCACCGGCGGCGCCAACAAGGGCTTCGGCGTCAACAGCTGGTGGGCCAACTACGGCTACTTCATGAACTCCGCCGGCGGCGGCTTCTTCACCGAGGACCGCACTGCCTGTGCGCTCGACACGCCTGAGTCGATCGCCGGTCTGACCTACATGAAGGGCCTGTACGACAAGAGCCTGGGCGTTCCCTTCGGCGAGGACGCCGAGCCGCCGTTCCTGGCCGGCACCGTCGGCATGTTCATGAACGGCCGCTGGGCGACCCCCGGCACCCGCACCGGCGCCAAGTTCAACTGGGACGTCGTCGAGCTGCCGGCCGGCCCGGCCGGTTCGCGTGACTGGCTGTTCTGGGGCGCCTACGTCGTCAACGCCAACACCGAGAACCCCGAGCAGGCCTTCGCGCTGGTCGAGCAGCTCACCAGCGTCGACACCCAGGGCAAGATCAGCGCCCTCGGTGCCAACATCCCGAGCCGTCAGTCCGACGAGGCGCTCGAGGCCTTCGCGGGTTACACCCCGCCCGAGAACGCCCAGGCCTTCATCAACGGCATCCAGAACAACCCGGCCACCGAGGGTCCGCTCTGGAAGGGTGACTGGCCCGCCTTCAGCACCACCACCGATGCCGCGGTCAACGCCGTGATCACCGGTCAGCGCACGATCGAGGACTTCCAGACCAACATCTGCGCGGAGAACGCCGGCGCCTTCGAGGGCTAGTCGCTCGTTGCGGCCGGCGGGGCTCGTCCCCGCCGGCCGCCCCTGGACCAGCGTCGTGAGCCCGGCGTCGAGAGGATGCCCCTGCATGGCCCCGCACGACCGCCCCTGCCTGCACGGGCCATCCCGCGTTCGCGGGCTGACGTGACCACCACCGAGGTGCGGCCGGCCCCCGCTGCGCCCCCCTCTCCGCCCACCCCGGTCGCCGGCCGCCGGACGCTGCTGGTGCTCGTCGGCCACCTCGTGCAGGCGGCTCTGTGGGCGGTCGCCTTCGCCGGTGCGGCCAACCCGTCCGGCTTCTCGCTGTCGACCGTCGAACGCAACGCGCTGGTCTTCGGCGGCGCCCTGATGGTGGTGCTGCACCTGCTCACCGCTTTCCTCCTGCGCCGCCGGTCGTTCCGCGGGCGCTTCCTGTCGCTGGTCCTGAACTACCTGACCGCCCTGGTGGCGATCGTCGCCGTGCTGAGCCGGATGCAGGTCTTCACCGGCATCGACGAGTTCGCCGGGGCGTGGCAGGACGCGTTCGCCTCCGTCTGCGTTGCCCTGGTCGCGTGCCTGTGGCTGTACGCCGCGAACAAGCTCCGTGACCGCGCCCCGGGGGCGGCGACGGCGCTTCAGCGCGCCGGCTTCGTGCTGCTCGCCCTCGCCGGGATCGCCTTCGTCGTCCAGGCCCACGTCGTCCAGGGCCTGGTCGCGCTGCTCGGCCGACTGGTCGACCCCGTCACCCTGGCGGTCCTGACCGTCGCCGTGCTGACCTCGCTGATGGCCCGCGCCATGTGGGGACCGCTGGCGGCACGGGAGTTCCGTACGACCCGCAAGCAGGCGGAGACGCTGGACGGGCTGCTCTACCTCTCCCCCAACCTGCTCGGCTTCCTGGTCTTCTTCGCCGGTCCGCTGCTGTTCTCCCTGGTGATCAGCTTCTTCGACTGGGACCCGCTGGGAGACAAGAGCTTCACCGGCCTGTCCAACTACGCCAACCTGCTGAGCCTGGACGTCGCCGGTTCCGCAGCCGGCCTGTCCGACGGCTACCGGCAGGCCTTCGGACTGCCGTTCAGCGACGCCGTGATCGGCGCCAAGGACGCGCTGTTCTGGAAGGCCATGAGCAACATCCTGATCTTCATGCTGCTCGCGGTCCCGCTGTCGGTCGTCCCGGCGCTGTTCCTGGCACAGCTGCTGAACAGCCGGCTGCCCGGGGTGAAGGTCTTCCGCGCCGTGTTCTTCGTCCCGAGCGTGGCCGGCGTCATCGGCATCTCGCTGATCTGGAAGCAGCTGTTCAACGCCACCGTCGGCTTCCTCAACTACTTCCTGGGCAAGGTCGCGGGCGTCCTCAACGTCCTTCCCGGGGTCGACCTGTCGACCCAGCCCCAGACTGCCTGGGTGTCCGGGTCCGACACCGCCCTGCTCGCCGTCGTGATCGTTTTCGCGTGGATGACGTTCGGCTTCAACACGGTGCTTTTCGTCGCCGGGCTGCAGGGCGTTCCCAAGGAGCTGCTCGAGGCGGCCCGCCTCGACGGCGCCGGCGCCTGGCAGCGCTTCCGCAACGTCACGCTGCCGGTGCTGCGCCCCACGACGTTCTTCGTCACGGTCACCACGACGATCCTGGCGCTGCAGCTGTTCGACATCGTCTTCGTGCTCCCGGCGCCCAACGTCCCGGGCTCACCGAACAACGCGACCCTCACTCCCGTGCTCTACCTCTACCAGCGCGGCTTCCAGCAGTTCGACCAGGGCTACGCCTCGGCCGTGGCGTGGGTGCTGTTCGCGTTCATCTTCGCCCTCACCCTCTACCAGTTCCGCCGTCAGCAGCGCGCTGCTGACGGCCAGTAGGGAGCATCGTGGCCCGGTCCAGAGCCAGCCGCCTCGTCCTGTCCCGCACCCTCACCTACGCGGTGCTCATCGCAGTCGCGCTGCTGGTGCTGTTCCCGTTCTTCATCGCCCTGACGACGTCACTGAAGCAGGGCGACGACGTCTTCAACTACCCGCCGACGGTCTTGCCGCGCGCTGCCTCGACCGTCGAGGGCGGCGCGCTCGACGGCAAGCCGCTGTACGACCTCGAGATCGCCGGCGAGACGCGTCGCGTCGTCCTCGAGACCGACGGCGCCAGCGTGCTGGTGCTCGCGGATCCCCAGGACATCACCCAGACCGTGCTGGTGGCGATCGACGACACCGCCCCGACCGGGGAGACCGTCACCGTCGACGGCGAGCAGCTCCCGCTCATCACCGCCCAGGTCGCCGGCGAGGAGCAGACCCTCGTACGGCTGCGGAGCTCGGTCGGGGCGGTCTTCACCGACCCCGACGACCCCGAGGTGTCGGTCGTCCGCAACGTCCAGGACGCCACGCCGGTCAAGCAGCTGACCGCCGAGCCCAGCAACTACAGCAAGGTGCTCGAGCTCCAGCGGCTGGACCGGAGCCTGACCAACACCCTGCTGGTCACGATCCTCGTCGTCGTCGGCCAGGTCGCGACCTCGATCCTGGGCGGCTACGCGTTCAGTCGGATGAGCTTCGCGGGGCGCGACGCGCTGTTCCTGGGCTACATCGGCTCGGTCATGATCCCGTTCGTCGTGCTGGTCATCCCGCTCTACCAGCTGATGGTCATGATCGGCTGGGTGGACAGCCTGGTCGCCCTCATCGCGCCGTTCATCTTCTCCGCCTACGGCACCTTCCTGATGCGGCAGTTCTTCATCACGATCCCCAAAGAGCTCGAGGAGGCGGCCTACCTCGACGGCGCCACCCGCTGGACGGTGCTGTGGCGGATCTTCGTCCCGCTGTCCGTGCCGGCAATCGCGACCCTGTCGACCTTCGCCTTCCTCTACGCCTGGAACTCCTTCGTCTGGCCGCTGGTCGTCATCAACTCCGGCAACCTCGACAACCGGGTGCTGGCCCTGTCCCTCCAGGTGCTCGGCGGCCGGGCCGCGGACACCCCGAACCTCATCCTCGCGGGCGTCGTCATCGCGCTGCTCCCACCGATCACCGTCTTCGTCCTGGCGCAGCGCTACTTCGTCGAGAACGTCGCCAGCAGCGGGCTGAAGGGCTGACCCGGCGGGCGGGCTGACTCAGGACAGTCGACGTGCCCCGTCGCTCGGCGTCACGACATAGACGTCGGGCCGGCGCAGATCGGCGGACAGGGCCGCCGCGCGAGCTCGTTCGGCGACCGCGGGGACGAGGTGGAGCGGCACGAGGGCGACGGCCGACCCACCGAAGCCGCCGCCGGTCATGCGGGCGCCCACTGCCCCGGCGTCGAGCGCAGCCTGGACCGCGGTGTCCAGCTCCACGACGGACACCTCGAAGTCGTCCCGCAGGCTGGCGTGGCTGGCTGCCATAAGAGGTCCGAGCGCGGCCACGTCGCCGGTCTCGAGCGCCCGCACCGCGGCCAGCACCCGCGCGTTCTCGGTCACGACGTGCCGCGCACGCCGCAGCCTCTCGTCACCGAGCTGGTCCGCCGCTGCCTCGACCTGCTCCAGCGACGCGTCCCGCAGGGCGGCGACACCGAGCACTCCTGCTGCCTCGACGCACGCCCGCCTACGCGCCGCGTAGCCCCCCGTCGCGTGGGCGTGGGTGACCCGGGTGTCGAGCACGACCAGCGCCAGGCCCAGCTCGCGCAACGGGAGCGGGACGGTGCGCGCCTCGCGGGTCCGGCAATCCAGCAGCACCGCAGAGCCGGCGCGGCCGTGCACCGACGCCATCTGATCCATGATCCCGACCGGCGCGCCGACCACGTCGTTCTCGGCGCGCTGACCCGCGAGGGCCAGCACCGTCCGGTCCACCTCGACCCCGGCCAGCTCGCACAGCGCGAGGCCGACGGCGCACTCCAGCGCTGCACTGGAGGAGAGCCCGGCCCCGGCCGGCACGTCGCTGTCCACCACGACGTCGGCCCCGGGCACGGGGACACCGGCCTCGCGTAGCGCCCACGCCACCCCGAGCACGTAGGCCGACCAGCCCTCGGTCACCCCGGCGACGAGCTCGGCGACCGCGGACTGCGCCCCCTTCCCGAGCTGCACCGACCAGCAGCGCAGCATCCCGTCGTCGCGACGGCCGACAGAAGCGCGGCACCCCCGGTCGACGGCGACCGGCAGCACGAAGCCGTCGTTGTAGTCGGTGTGCTCACCGATGAGGTTGACCCGGCCGGGCGCGGACCAGACCCCGTCGGGCTCTCGACCCACCAGGTCGAGAAAGGCGCTCACGACAGCAGCTCCCTGAGCCGGGCCGCAGCATCCTCCGGCCGGACGTCGGCGACGAACGCCCCCGCGCCCGTCTCGGAGCCGGCCAGGTACTTCAGCTTGGTCGCCGTGCGGTGCAGCGGGGTGAGCTCGAGGTGCAGGTGGCTGATGGCGTCCCAGTCTCCCCCGTCGGTAGGCCGCTGGTGCACCGACAGGACGTAGGGCAGGGAGAAGCCGTACAGCCGGTCGTACGCACGGAGCACGGTCGAGAGCACCTCGGCGAGGTCGCGTCGTTCGGTGGCGTCGAGGTCCAGCAGCGAGCCGGCGTGCCGCCGCACCGACAGGTGCACCTCGTACGGGTAGCGGGCGGCGAACGGCACGTACGCGCTCACCGCAGCGCCCTGCAGGACCAGCCGCACGCCGTCGGCCTCCTCGGCCGCCACGACGTCGCACCAGACGCAGCTGCCGTGTCGGGCGAGATGCTCGCGGGCGGCGCGCATCTCGATGGCCACCCGCGGCGGGACGTCGGGGTAGCCGTACACCTGACCGTGCGGGTGGTGCAGCGTGACGCCGATCGCCTCCCCCTTGTTCTCGAACGCGAAGACGTAGGCGACGTCGGGCCGCGCACCGAGCTCGGCGTAGCGGTGCGCCCAGACGTCGACAAGCTTGGCAACCTGCGTGACCGGCAGGTCCGCAAGGGTCGCGTCGTGGCGGCTGGTGAAGACGAGGACCTCGGCGGCGCCGCAGGCGGGTTCGACCGCGTACAGGGAGGTCCCGTCGAGGTCAGGCTCCGGCGGGCGACCGGACAGCGCCGGCCAGCGGTTCTCGAAGACCGCGATGTCGTACGCGTCGCGCGGCACCTCGGTGGGGTGAGCCGGATCGGTCGTGGGGCACAGCGGGCACAGGCCCGCCGGCGGCAGGAAGGTCCGGTCCTGGCGTGCGGTGGCGAACGTCGTCCACTCCCCCGTCGTCGGGTCGAGCCGTCGCTCGGTCACGCGGGCCCGTCCCCCGTCCCGGACTCCCCAGCCTCGGGCTCGCTCGTGGCGCCCCAGGTGAAGAGCAGCAGCAGCCGGCCGTCGTCGCGGACCAGGCGCTCGACGTGCATCGCCTCGAGCGCGACGTCCAGGGGCTCAGCATGATCCATGCGGGGAAGGTAGTGCCCAGGCAGCTGTGCTGGGGGCAGTGCCAGCACGGTCACCTGCCGACGGGGAGGCGAAGCGGCCCTGCTGGCCCACAGGTGAGGGCGGTGACCGGACCTGCCGAGAGACCTGTCCTGACGGCACAGACGGACGCGCTCCTGCTGCTGCTGCTGCTGCTGCTGCTGTTGCTGCTGAACGCACTGACCGTGGGCTCCCTGGTCCTCGGCGTGCGGCGCTTCCGGCCCGGCAACCGGTCGGCCTGGTTGGTGCTCGTCGGGACCCAGGCCTTCTCGATCGTGGGCTACTCGCTCTGCTACCTCCGGCCGGTCGTGACGGGCGGGCTGCTCCCCGTGCCGTCGCCCGTCGACGCGCTGTTCCTGCCGCCCGAGGGCGGCGACGCCGAACCGGTCCTCGGCCAGGACGTGGTCGCGGGGCTGCGTGGCCTCGGGCCCGAGTTCCTGGCCCGGCTGTTCCCCGTCTTCACCCTCGCCGCGCCCGAGCGGCTGGCCGACATCCGGGCCGGCTGGAGGACGCCGCGGAGCTGTCGAGCGTGCCGAACGACCTGCAGCGGCTCGAGGTCGAGCTGGCCAGCAGGGTGGCTGCCATGAACGCGCTCGTGGCCGGCCGCTGCCCGAGGGCCCTCTGGTGGGGGGAGCGACATGAGGGTGCTCGCCGTCGACGACGACCCGATGACCCGATGACCCGATGACCCGATGACCGTCGCCGGGGTGGTCGAGGCCGCCGGCCACGAGTGCGTCACGGCAGCGGACGGCACGGCGGGCTGGGAGCTGCTTGCGTCCTCAGGGGCGGACGTCGTCATCAGCGACGGCCGGATGCCCGACCTGGACGGGATCGAGCTGTGCCGGCGGATCCGCGCCGAGGTGCCCCGCTACACCTACGTCGTGCTGGCCACGTCACGCTCGGACCGGGCCGAGGTCCTGGAGGGCCAGGTCGTGACCGTCAGCGCCGGTGTGGCGACCTGGGAGCCGGCGACCACCCAGCACGTCCTGCTCGCCGATGCTGACGCGGCGCGCTACGAGGCCAAGGCCGCCGGCCGCAACGCGGTGCGCTCGGTCGAGCCCGTTCGCACCGCAGCCACAGCCCTCTCACCGTCGTCCTCGTCGAAGCGGCTTGCGAGCAGGGCCACCGCTCACCGTGCCGGGCTCGGCGCGACGATCACAGCCGCCCCGCGCCCGGCCGGGTGAGGGCTGCGGCGATCTGCTCCAGGGCGTGATCGACGACCCGGTAGAACGACCAGCGGCCGCGCTGCTCACGGGTCAGCAGCCCGGCGTCGACGAGCTGCTTGAGGTGGTGCGACACGGTCCCCTGCGACAGCCCCACCGGCGCCGTCAGGTCGCAGACGCACGCCTCTCCCCCCTCGTACGCCGAGATCAGCGACACCAACCGGACGCGGGTGGGATCCCCCAGCGCCTTGAACACCCGCGCGAGCTCCTCGGCCCGGCCCGTGTCGATCGCGACACCGACCAGCGACGGGCAGCACAGCTCGCCGTCTAGAGCGGTCCGGTCGGGGGCTTCCGGGTCGAGGGCGAGGGATGCACGGGTGAGCGCCTGCGTCATGCCGTCAGTTTGACATCCGCATTGACATCTGTCGATGCATCGAACACGCTCAATGAGACAGCCCGCTGCGACGAGGAGTTCAGATGACCAGGCTCGAGGTGTTCGACCCGGCGATGTGCTGCTCGACCGGCGTGTGCGGGCCGCAGGTCGACCCTGCGCTCGCCCGCTTCGAGGCTGACCTGCGCTGGCTCGGCGGGCGTGGCGCGCAGGTCACCCGCTACAACCTCGGGCAGGAGCCGGGGGCGTTCGCCGGCAGCGACATCGTCCGCGCGGTGCTACAGGCCGGCGGCGAGGACGTCCTGCCCGTCGTTCTGGTCGACGGCAGGCTGAGGTGGACCGGGCACTACCCGACCCGCGACGAGCTCGCCGCCACCCTGCCCAGCACCGACCTGCTCGCTGCCGGGCCCGATCTCACCGGGACCGACGTCGCGGCAGCTCCGGCCGACGAGCCCTGCTGCGCCCCGGCGCTGCCCAGCGGGGCCGTGCCGACGGCGGCGACCGCGGGCGGCTGCTGCTGATGGGCTCCGCCCCGGCAACGAGCAGCACCCGCCCGGCCCTGGACCCGCCGCAGGGCGGGCTGGTCGGGCTGGTCGAGGCGCTGCACAGCCGCTACCTGTTCTTCACCGGCAAGGGCGGCGTCGGAAAGACCTCGATCTCCTGCGCCGTCGCGGTGGCGCTGGCCGATCGTGGTCGGCGGGTGCTGCTGGTCTCGACCGACCCGGCCTCCAACCTCGACGAGGTCCTCGGCATCCGGCTCGGGACCGCGCCGACAGCGGTGCCGGGCGTGGCAGGTCTCTCGGCGCTGAACATCAACCCGGAGCAGGCCGCCGCCGCCTACCGCGAACGCGTCATCGGCCCGTACCGGGGGGTGCTCCCGGACTCAGCCGTCGCCCGCGTCGAGGAGCAGCTGTCCGGGGCGTGCACCGTCGAGATCGCGGCGTTCGACGAGTTCACCGCCCTGCTCACCGACCACCATGAAGGCGGCACGTCAGGTGGCGCCGGCTCGGTCACCGCCGGCTTCGACCACGTCGTGTTCGACACTGCCCCGACCGGCCACACCCTGCGGCTGCTGGCGCTGCCCGCCGCGTGGACGACGTTCATCGGCGACGGCACCGGAACGTCCTGCCTCGGACCGCTGTCCGGGCTGCAGGCCCAGCAGGCGCGCTACGCCACCGCAGTCACGACCCTTGCCGACCCGGCCGTCACCACCCTGCTCCTGGTCACCCGCCCCGACACCCCATCGGTCACCGAGGCCGACCGGGCCGGCAACGAGCTGCGACAACTCGGCATCGCCTCCCAGCGCTTGATCGTCAACGGCGTGTTCCACGCCGGCGCTGGCGCCGTCGACCCGCTCGCTCTTGCTCTGCACGCGAGCAGCTGTGACGTGCTGTCCGCCCTGCCGCCAGGCCTGGCCGCGCTCGGCCGCACCGACGTGCCCCTGCTGGTCCGCAGCCCGGTGGGACTGCCCGGCCTGCGCGAGCTCGCGAACGGCACCTGCGCCGACGTCGGGACACCGTCCGGTGTCCACGAGGCGCTGGTGCCCTTGCCGGCCACGCTCGCGTTCAGCGACCTGGCCGACGAGATCGCCGCCCACGGCAGCGGCCTGATCATGACGATGGGCAAGGGCGGCGTCGGCAAGACCACGGTCGCCGCAGCCGTCGCGGTTGCCCTCGCCGCGCGCGGTCACAAGGTCAGCCTCACCACCACGGACCCGGCTGCGCACCTGACCGCCGCCCTCGGCGACTCCGCCGCCCGTCCTCGCGCGACCGGCGAAGGCAGGGGCGGCGTGCAGGTGTCCCGGATCGACCCGGTCGCCGAGACCGCCGCCTACACCGCCGAGGTGCTGGCCTCCGCCGGCGCGGGCCTGGCCGCGGACGCCCTGGCGGTGCTCGAGGAGGACCTGGCGTCGCCGTGCACCGAGGAGATCGCGGTGTTCCAGGCCTTCGCCCGCACGGTCGAGAAGGCCCAGCACGGCTTCGTCGTGCTCGACACGGCGCCCACCGGTCACACCCTGCTCCTGCTGGACGCCGCCCGCTCCTACCACCGCGAGCTCGACCGGCAGAGCGGGCAGCTGCCCGACCACGTCGTGCACCTGCTCGACCGGCTCGCCGACCCGCAGCGCACGCACGTGCTGCTGGTCGCGCTCGCCGAGGCCACCCCTGTGCACGAGGCCGCGCGGCTCCAGGCCGACCTGGCCAGGACGGGCATCACCCCGACCGCGTGG
>JBBSLB010000022.1:0-19401 GCA_038255675.1 Mycobacteriales bacterium | reverse complement strand
TGACCCCGGCGTCGATCTGGGCGCGCAGGAAGCCCAGCGTGATGGTGGCGAGCCGGTCGAGCAGTGCCGACCACAGCACGGGCTGGCCGTACATCAGCGCCTTGGTGGCGGCGTGGTTCTTGCTCGGGCCGCCCTCCACGAGGTAGCTGGCGAGGGTGAACGGCGCGCCGGCGAAGCCGATGAGCGGGGTCGCGCCGAGCTCCCCGACCAGGGCCTGGACCGACTCGGTGATGTAGGGGACGTGCTCGGGGGTGAGCGCCGGGAGCCGGTCGAGGTCGGCCTCGGTGCGGAACGGCTGGGCCACGACCGGACCGACCCCCGGAACGATGTCGAGGTCGACGCCGACGGCCCTGAGCGGCACGACGATGTCGGAGAAGAAGATCGCCGCGTCGACGCCGTAGCGGCGGACCGGCTGCAGGGTGATCTCGGTGACCAGGTCCGGCGTCTCGCAGGCCTGGAGCATCTGGGTGCCCTCGCGCAGCGCGCGGTACTCCGGCAGGGCCCGACCGGCCTGGCGCATGAACCACACGGGGGTGTGCGGCACAGGCTCGCGGTGACAGGCCTTGACGAAGGCGGACTCGCGGGTGGCGGTGCGGGCGGTGTCACCGGGGTTCGAGGTCATCGGGCCCATGGTCCCATGCGACCCCGGGTCGGGCCGGCTGTCCGGCGCGCCTCCCGTGGATGTCGGACCCGGGTGGCACCGTCTTCGGCATGGAGATCCGCTGGTGTGCTGAGTGCAAGGACGATCGGGCGTTCGACGCGCCGCCGTGCGAGGACGGGCACGACCTGGACTGCCTCGACCTGGCCTGCGTCGACTGCGGCTTCGCGATCGTGACCGGCTTCCACGAGGACCTGGTGGTGCTGGAGACCGTCGCGGCCTGACCGGTCGCGTCACCCGCCGGCGAGCAGGACGACGCCGAGCAGAGCGAGCACGACCCCGGGCAGCTGCGGGCCGACCAGTCGCTCGTCGTGCAGCCGGCGCGCGAGCAGCACCGTGACGACCGGGTAGAGCGAGGCGAGGACCGCCGTCACGGCCAGCAGGTCGCTCTGCGCGGCCACCGCGAAGGCGGCGTTCGCGCCGACGTCGAACGCGCCGATGGTCATCAGCAGCGGCAGGTCGGTCCGTCGCACCTGCAGCTCCAGGCCGCTCCGCGGCGCCCGGACGAGCAGCAGTGCGGTCAGCAGCAGCACGGTCGTCAGGCGCATGGTCAGCAGGGTCATGATCACCGACCCGGACGTTCCGCTGGCGCTGCCCGCCGCGATGAGGACGAAGACGGCGCCGAAGCCGGCCGCCGCGATGCCCGCCAGCAGCAGGGGCCCGGCGCCGGCCGGGCCGGACAGCTCCGGACCGCTGGCCAGCACCACGCCGACCACCGCGACGACGATGCCCAGCAGCTGCAGGACCGACGGCGACTCGCCCCCCACCAACCCGGCGCCCACCGGGACGACGACCCCCAGGGCCGCCACCGGCGCGACGACCCCCATGGTCCCGATCGCCAGGGCCCGGTAGAAGCTCGCGAGGGCGACCATCCCGACGGCGCCGGCAACCACGCCCGGCAGCAGGTAGTCGCGCGGCTCGTCGAGCGCTCCGGTGAGCACCGCCAGCGGCAGGACGCCGAGCAGCGCCATCAGCGCCGCGCCACCGACGACGGTCGTGGCAGGCAGCCGCCGGCTGGCCGTGCCGCCGAGGAAGTCCGACGTGCCCCACAGCAGGCTGGCCAGCAGGGCGAGGGCAGCGGGCACGAGCGGCAGGCTACGAGGCGCCCCCGGCGCGGCGCGGCGCGCGGGCGGGAGCCCCGGCGCGACGTACCGTCCGCCCGTGACCGAGCCGCCGGAGCTGCCCGAGCAGTTCCGTGCCGCCCTCGACGGCCTGCGCGCCGCACTGACCGCGCACGGCCGCCCCGGCCTGGAGCTCGAGGAGGTCGCGGCCCCCAAGCGGCTGGCGCCGTACGCCGTTGCCGTCGCGGCCGAGGTCGGTCGCGGCGACGAGCAGGTCGCCAGTGGCCGGTTCGTCGTGCTGCACGACCCGGCCGGACAGGACGGCTGGCGCGGCGACACCCGCGTCGTGGCGTTCGTGTCGGCCGACGTCGAGGCCGAGATGGCCGCCGACCCGGCGCTGGCGCAGGTCGGCTGGTCCTGGCTGACCGACTCGCTGCAGGACCGCGACGCCGCCCACACCGCCGCCGGCGGGACGGTCACCCGCACCGTGTCCTGCCGCTTCGGGCAGATCGAGGACGCCGACGAGGTGAGTGAGGTCGAGGTGCGCGCCTCGTGGACCCCGCTGCCCGACGGTGACGGGACGATGGATCTCGGCGTGCACCTGCTCGCGTGGTGCGACCTGCTCTGCGCGACGGCCGGCCTACCGCCGCCCGGGGTGCTGGCCCTGCGCCGCTAGCTGCTCAGGCCCGGGCCCGCTGCAGCGGGAGCGCTGCGCCGAGCCCGGCGGGGCGGTGCTCCTGCGGGGCGACCTGCGAGGAGCGCGGCAGGCGCAGCCGCAGCGTGGTGCCGATGTCCGCGCCGCTCTCGACCTCGACGCCGCCGCCGGACAGCCGGGCCCGCTCGCGCAGCAGCCCGAGCCCGACGTGCCGGCCGCGGTCGGGCCGGACGGCCGCCGGGTCGAAGCCGGGCCCCTCGTCGTGCACCGAGGCGAGCACGGCGTCGTCCTCGACGCGCAGCACCAGCAGCGCGTCGTCGACGTCGGCGTGCTTGACGACGTTGAGCAGCGCCTCCTGGAAGAACCGGTAGACGGTGATGGCCGCCGCCAGCGGCAGGGGGTGGGGCGAGGCCGGCCAGTCCACGTTGACGACCAGCCCGTAGCGGGCCTCCATGTCGGCGCGCAGCCCGTTGACGGCCGACGCCAGGTCGCCCTCGCGCAGCGCGGGCGGGCGGGTGCGGGCCATGACGGCGCGAACCTGCTCCTCGGCGTCCTCGACGTAGTCGGTGAGCTTGGCGAGGTCCTCGGGCGACGACGGCCGAGCGTGCAGCAGCCCGCGGGCGATCATCAGCGACTGGGCGACGGTGTCGTGCAGCTCGGCGGCGAGCTGGCCGCGGGCGCCCTCCTCAGCGGCGACCAGGCCGGAGAGCAGCTCGAAGACGCCGGCGCCGGCGGTCTGCGCCTCGCGCCGGTGCTTCTCCCCCAGGTCGTCGGCGACCCGCACCCGGAGGTGCAGGGCGTCGAGCACCTTGGCCAGCTGGGCCAGCTCGACCGTCGTGGCCGTGACCAGCTCGGCGTGCGCGCGGACCGGTGCGCCCGGCTCGCGCAGCCGCACGACCGCGTTGGACCGCAGCCCGCGCAGCGCCGCCGCGAGCCGGGCAGCGCCCAGGACCGCGACGAGCGACAGCAGCAGCCCGGCGACGGCGCCGGCCGCCAGCGCCTCGCCCGCGGCGACGTCGAGGCCGCCGAGCACGACGAGCACGACGGCCGTGGTGCCCACCGTGGCGAGCACCACGCCGCCGCACAGCAGCCCCGCCCACACCGCGAGCGGGAGGGCCGGGCGCCGGCGCGCGCCGCGGGTCACCGCAGGACCCCGGTGGTGGTCCAGTCCGTACCCGGCCGCGAGACCGGCTCGGACGCGGCCGGGCGCAGCAGCTCGGGCTCGGCGGCCAGCGCGATCGCGCCGAGCAGCGAGGCGACGGCCCGCTCGACCAGGTGCAGCTCCTCGACGATGTCGTCCACCCCGCTGGCGGACTCGGCCAGCCGGGCCAGCCGGTCGGCCGACTCGCGCAGGACGAGCAGCGCGGGCGCAGTGGCCGAGCCGAGGTCGCTCAACGCCTTGGCGGCCTCGCCGGCGACGTCGGCCCGCTCGGCGGCGGCGCGGCTGCGCGCGGCGAGGTCGGCGACGGACAGCCAGGCAGCGGCCTGGCCGACAAGCACCTCGACCAGGCGCAGCTCGTTGCGGTCGAAGGCAGCGGCGTCGGCGCCGCGGCGGGCGCGCAGCACCGCGAGCGGCGCGTCGGGATCACCGATGACGGCCGACAGGTGCGGCCGGGTGCTCGAACGCCCGCTGGACACCCCTCGCTCGCCCAGCGCCCGGAGCACCCACGCCTCGTCGAAGACGTCGGAGCCGACCCGCCGGCGATCGGGGACGCCGGTCTCGTCGCCGACGTAGCGGACCGGCCCGTCGGCGGCGAGCAGCAGCAGCTCGACGTCCGCGCCGCCGAGCAGGCGCGCGGCGGCGGTGACGACCACCTGCGCCGACACGTCGCTGGACCGGCCGGTCTCGCGCTCCTGGCCCCGCGCCAGCTCGGCGAACAGGCGCGCCTCGGCGCTGCGCCGGGTCTGCTGGTCGTACGACGACCAGAGCAGCGCGAGTGGGACGACCAGTCCGAGCAGGCCGAGCGGGGCGTTCAGCGACA
Organism: Mycobacteriales bacterium; assembly: GCA_038255675.1. Taxonomy (GTDB): domain Bacteria; phylum Actinomycetota; class Actinomycetes; order Mycobacteriales; family SCTD01; genus SCTD01. Next base: position 15,045 of record JBBSLB010000022.1, on the reverse strand, counting down.
GGTAGGCGGCCAGCAGCCCGATCGAGGTGTTGCCCGCGGTGTGCAGCGCCGACAGCGGCGCGCTCGAGGTCACCAGCGAGCGGAACGGCCGCTGCGAGGTGAGCGAGACAGCGACGGCCACGAGCACGTAGTTGACGAGCCAGAACGCCGCCATCCCCAGGCAGGCGCCGAGGACGCCCCCGCCGCCGAGCCCCGCCACGGCCGCGCCCGCCGAGGTCGCCGCCATGAACTGGGCGACGTTGTACTCCCGCTTGAGCCGCGGCTGGTGGCGCAGCTGCTGCGCCAGCGCGACGCCCATCGCGACGGCGAGGACGGTCCAGGCGCCGGTCCACAGCACCAGGGCCGCGCCGAGGGCGGCCTCGGTGAGCGAGAAGGTCCACCGCTGCCGGCCGAACTGCAGGTGGACGACGGCGACCTCGGACAGCGCCACCGACCCGGCCAGCAGCAGCACGGCCCACCACGGGGCCTGGCCCCAGCCGGAGGCCGCCCCGAGGACGACCGCGCCGAGGACGGACAGCACGCCGACCAGCCGGACGGTGCGCGCAGGTCCGCGCCGCGACGGGCGTCGAGCGGCGAACGGCGGCACGCGGTCTCCAGAGGTCGAGGGGTTCCCGCGTCCCCTTCGGCACCTCTGGCTTCCTGCTGCAGCCCAGACGACGCCGTGTCGCCCGTTCGGCCTAGTGCCGAGGCTGCAGATGGCACTGCGCGGATCGGCCGTGAAGGCTTCAGGACAGGGGACCGTGCGCCGATGCAGCCAGGAACCAGGGCGGACCGCCCGGCATCCGACAGGTGGAGGACACGTTGACGACCGGTCTCGAAGGTGCGGTCTCGACCATCCCGTCGCAGCCGCCGAGCAGTGAGACGCCGGGCTTCTCGGCAATGGTCGTCGACGACCACCCGTTGGTGCGCGAGGCGATGGCGAACCGCCTCAGGCTGATGGGCGCCCGCGAGGTGGTCGAGGCGGCCACGATCGGCGAGGCCCGCGCCCGGGCCCACGTCTCCGGCCCGCGCGAGCTGTGCGTGCTCGACCTCGGCCTGCCCGACGGTTCCGGCCTGGACCTGCTGGCCGACCTGCGCGCCGCCGGCTGGCAGCGCCTGGTCGTGCTCTCCGCGGCCGACGACCCCTACTCCGTGCGTGCCGCCTTCGTGGCCGGCGCACAGGGCTACCTGCTCAAGTCCGCCTCGCCGCTGGTCGTCGCCGACGGCGTGCGCCGGGTCCTTGACGGCGGCGTCTACGCCGACCCGTCCGTGGCCTCGCTGCTGGCCGCCGGCCTGCGTGGTGGTCCCGTCGACTCCGGCGTCAGCGAGCTGTCCGGTCGCGAGATCGAGGTGCTGCGGCTGGTCGCGGACGGCCAGTCCAACAAACAGATCGGCGAGCAGCTCGGCCTGTCCGCGCTCACCGTCAAGTCCCACCTCGCGCGGATCGCGCGCAAGCTCGGCACCGGTGACCGGGCCGAGATGGTCGCGATGGCCATGCGCGCGGGCGTCATCCGCTAGGCGCGCACGTACCCTTGCCGCGTGCTGCCTCCCCGACCTGCTGACGTCGACGACGTCGTCGACGGGCCGGCGGAGGGGCCCGAGGTCGAGCTGCTGCTCGCGCCGCGCGAGGGCGTCCCGCCGGTCGTCATGACCGGGGCGGCCCTCGACGAGGTGGTCGCCCGTTTCGCAGGCGGCACCGGTCCGGTGGCCGTCGACGCCGAGCGGGCGTCCGGCTACCGCTACAGCCAGCGGGCCTACCTGGTCCAGCTGCGCCGTCGAGGCTCCGGCAGCGCGCTCATCGACCCGATCTCCTGCCCCGACCTGTCGCCGCTGTCGGCCGTGCTGCAGGAGGACGAGTGGGTCCTGCACGCCGCGAGCCAGGACCTCGCCTGCCTGGCCGAGGTCGGCATGGTCCCGGCCCGCGTCTTCGACACCGAGCTCGCCGGGCGGCTGGCCGGCTTCGAGCGCGTCGGGCTCGGCGCGATGGTGGAGAACGTCCTCGGGCTGCGCCTGGAGAAGGGCCACTCGGCGGCCGACTGGTCCACCCGGCCGCTGCCGGAGTCCTGGCTGGTCTACGCCGCGCTCGACGTCGAGGTGCTCGTCGAGCTGCGCGACGCCCTCGAGGAAGCGCTCCGCGCCCAGGGCAAGCTCGACCTGGCCCACGAGGAGTTCGAGGCGGTCCGGCTGGCCCCGCCGCCCCCGCCACGGATCGACCCCTGGCGGCGCACCTCCGGCATCCACCGGATGCGCAACCGCCGCCAGCTCGCCGCCGTGCGTGCCATGTGGGAGGTGCGCGACCAGATGGCCCGCCGCCGCGACACCGCGCCGGGCCGGATCCTGCCCGACGGCGCGCTCGTCGCCGCGGTGACCGCGATGCCCAAGACGCCGGCCGAGCTGCTCGCGCTGCCGGTCTTCGGCGGCCGCTCGACCCGCCGGCACGTCGACACGTGGTTCGGCGCGCTGCAGGCCGCCGCCGCGCTGGCCGACGACGAGCTGCCGCAGCCGGTCCCGAGCGGCGACGGTCCGCCGGCCGCGAACCGCTGGGCCGAGCGCGACCCCGTGGCCGCCCGTCGCCTGGCCCGGGTGCGGGCCGTCGTCACCGCGCTCGCCGAGGACATGGGCATGCCGGCCGAGAACCTCGTCCAGCCCGAGGCCGTGCGCCGCTTGGCATGGACGCCGCCACGGCCGGTCGACGCGCAGAGCGTTGCCGCGGCACTTCGGGCCAGCGGGGCGCGCGACTGGCAGGTCACCCGGGCGGCCGCGCAGCTGGCGCAGGCGCTGCCGGAGCCGATCGCGGTCGTCGACGAGCCGACGCTCGCGCCGGAGCAGCCGGTGGACCGGGTGACCCCGCCCTTCTCGGGGTGACGCTCCCCCGACTGACCGGGCCCCGGGTGGCGCTCGTGCCGGTCTCGTACGACCTGGCCGTCGCGGTGCTGGAGTCACGCCCCCTCGACAGGCCGCTCGCGGCCCTCGGCCTCATCGCCGGCGACAGCTGGCCGCACGACGACAGCGCCGACGCGCTGCGGCCGCTGGCCGAGCACGGCGCGCCCGGCGAGGACGGCGGCTGGCTGGTCGTCGTCGACGGTGCCGTCGTCGGGGACTGCGGCTGGCGCGGCGGCGCGAGCGCCGACGGCGAGGTGGTGCTCGGCTACGGCCTGGCGGCGCCAGTCCGGCGGCAGGGCCTCGGGACCGAGGCCGTCGCGGTGCTGTGCACCTGGGCCGAGCGGCAGCCCGGCGTGCGACGGCTCGCGGCCGACGTCGAGGTCGACAACGAGGCCAGCCGCCGGCTGCTGCGCCGGCTGGGCTTCACCGAGGAGCCCGCGGCGCCCGGCTGGGTGCGCTGCCTGCGCGGCCAGGACCAGCCGAGGGTGCGCGGCCGGCACGTCTGCTGAGCCGACACCGGTGGACCCGCGCTCCCCCCTCGTGAGCGCGGGCCCACCCTGCGGCACAGCTGGCAGTGGGTGACTGCAGCCCCCCTCGGACCGCAGCCACCCACTGGTCTAGGGGCCGACCCGGCCGGCGCGCAGCCAGAGGTCGAGCGCGTGCAGGCCGCGCCGGTACTCGCGGTCCACGTGGTGGCCCACGGGCAGCAACCGGCCGAGGCCGGGCGGCGGGCAGTCCTCGTCCGGCAGGAACGGTCGGACCGACGCCGGCTGCAGGACACGACCGAGGTGCACCGCGAGGGCAACCAGCGCCGCGAGCCCGAACAGCACGAGCAGCAGTGCCACGTCGGTCTCCGTCGTCGTCCCGGTCACTGACTGCCTCCGCTGTCCCCCGTGCCTGCAGGAGAGGATGCGCGGGTCGGGCGGGATCTGCAGCCACTTCTCAGGATCCAGCCCGAACGGACTACGCAGGGTGGGCCGTATGCCCTGGGATGCCCGATCAGGGACTGCGCGGGAGGTCCACCGTCACCGTGAACCCGCCGTCCGGCCGGGCCGTTGCGACCGCCGTACCGCCGTGCAGCTCGGCGACCGCGCGCACGATCGCCAGCCCGAGACCCGCCCCGCGGCGAGCCGTCCGGGCGGTGCCGTAGCGCCGGAACGGCTCGAACAACCCGGCCACCTGCTCGGGCGCGAGGGCGGCGCCGGAGTTGCTGACCTCGAGCCGAGCGCGCCCCTCGACCGTGCCGGTGTCGACCCGCACCCAGCCGCCCGGCAGGTTGTGCCGCACGGCGTTCTCGACCAGGTTGCCGGCCAGCCGTTCCAGCAGCACCCGGTCCCCCAGCACCCCGCCCGGGCCGTACGACGTCGCGACCGTCAGCCCGCGCTCCTGGACCTCGCCGGCCACCGCCGACAGCGCCTGCACGGCGACGTCGTGCAGGTCGACCCGCTCCCGCACGGCCGGTCCGGACAGCCGCTCGGACTGGGCCAGCAGGAGCAGGCTGTCGACCAGCCGGTCGGCGCGCATCGTCGCGTCGTGCACGACCGTCGCGGCCTGGCGCAGATCGACCGCCGTCGCGTCGGGGTCGGCCAGCGCCACCTCCACCTCGGTGCGCATCACGGCCAGCGGGGTGCGGAGCTCGTGGCTGGCATCGGCGACGAACCGCTTCTGGGCGTCAAAGGCGCTCTCCAGCCGCCCGAGCATCTCGTCGAAGGTGTCGGCCAGTCGTTTGAGCTCGTCCTCGGGCCCCTGCAGGTCGATGCGCGCGTCCAGCCGTTCGACCGAGAAGCGCTGCGCCGCAGCGGTGATCTCCTGCAGTGGCCGCAGCACGCGCCCGGCCAGGAAGTAGGAGACCAGCACGCCGAGCGTGCCGAGCAGGAGCAGGGCGAGCAACCCCTGGCGCAGCAGCAGGCCGAGGGCGTCCGAGCGCAGCTGGTCCTGGAAGGCGCCGAGCGTGGTGATGATGTCCGGTCCCTCGCGCCTGATGCGGATCGGCACGGTCGGCGACAGCGCACCCGCAGCCAGGGCGCGGTCGACCAGCACCACCGACAGCAGCAGGAGCAGCAGCCCGACCGAGACCGCGACAGCGCTGTAGACCAGGGTGAGCCGCCAGCGGAGCGTGGTGCGGGAGTCGGCGACGGCGGGGGTGCCGCTCACGCCTCGCCCAAGCGGTAGCCGGACCCGACGACGGTGCGCACCACCTGGGGCTCGCCGAGCTTCTTGCGCAGGGTCATGACCGTCACCCGAACCGTCGTCGTGAACGGGTCGGCGAACTCGTCCCAGACGCGCTCGAGCAGCTCCTCGCTGGACACCACTGCGCCCTCGACGCCCATCAGCACCTCAAGGACGCCGAGCTCCTTCTTCGTCAGCCCGAGGTCGACGCCGTTCCGCGTCGCGGTACGACGGGCCGGGTCGAGCAGCAGCCCGCCCGGACCGTGCAGCACCGGCGGCGCGGCCGGGGTCGCCCGCCGGCCCAGCGCGCGCACCCGTGCAACGAGCTCGGTGAAGGCGAACGGCTTGCTCAGGTAGTCGTCGGCGCCGAGCTCGAGGCCCTCGACCCGGTCGGCCAACCCACCCGCAGCGGTCAGCATGAGCACCCGGGTCAGCGATCCGTCCGCAGCCAGCGTCCGGCAGACGTCGTCGCCGGAGCGGCCGGGCAGGTCTCGGTCCAGCACCAGCACGTCGTACCGGGTGACCATGGCCTTCTCCAGGCCGCTCTCGCCGTCGTAGGCCGTGTCGACGGCCATGCCCTCCCGCCGCAGTCCGCGGGCGACCGCATCGGCGAGGGGCACCTCGTCCTCCACCACCAGCACGCGCACCCCAAGGACGCTAGCCCAGGGGACGCTGCCACCCGGATGGCCCAGCCTCAGGCGGGACCCCGCTGGGTAGCGTTCTGACGTGCGAGCACCGAGCGCGACCGAGCTGCGCCGAGGCGTGCTGGCCGTCTCCGTCCTCCACGACGTGGACGTCGAGCCGGCCAGTCTGGGTGTGACGCTGCCCGGCGCGCCGACGGTCTGGGTGCCCAATGGCGAGCTGCGCCGCGCACTTGCCGGTCACGACCCCGAGCAGGCCACCGGCCGGGCCCGGCTGACCACCTGGCTGCTGGCCCGGCGCTGGGCCGCCGACCTCGGCCCCCAGCGGCTCGCGCTGGCGCTGCGGCCGGTCGGCCTGCCGGTGGAGCACGTGCTGCACCCGGGCCTGGACTGGGTGCGCGAGCGGGTGCTCGGCGACGCGCTCGACCTCGGCCTGGGCGCCGTCGGGCTCGACCCCGCCGAGCCGGAGCGGGTGGTCCTGCTCCCGCCCACGGCCGTGGAGGCCGCCGGGCTCGACGCCGAGGTGGTCTGGACCAGCGCCCGCGAGCGCCTCGAGGAGCTCGGCGCCCTGGTGGCCGAGCGGCTGGTCCGTGATCCACGCGGGCGGCTGCGCCCCTATGGCGACTGTGACGTCGTGACGTTGCTCGGGGCGCGCAGCCTGCGGTCCGCGTTGGCCGAGCGGGCGGGCGGGATGGGAGCGGCCGTCGTCCCGATGCGCCGGCGTGGCTGGACCGACCTGGCCCTCATCGACCCTGCCTTCGGCCCGGCGGCCGCGGCCGCGACGTCGCCCGAGGACCGCGGCTTCGCGCGCCCGCTGCTGCTCACCGCCGACGAGCTGACCCTGGCCGCCGAGGGCGGCCGGCCGGAGCAGATCGTCCTGCGTGACCCGGCGGCCGACCGGCCCTGGGTCAAGGACGTGCTCTACCGCTGACCACCTCGACGCCGTCGAGACGGGCCATCGTCTCCACGACGCGGCGTGCGACGTCCTGGGCGGTCAAGCCGATCTCGGCCAGCACCTCGGCCCGGCTGGCGTGGTCGAGGAAGCGCTGCGGGATGCCGAGGTCGCGCGCCGGGACGTCGATGTCGGCGTCGCGCAGGGCCTGGCTCACCGCCGCGCCGACACCACCGGTGCGCCCGCCGTCCTCGACGGTGAGCACGAGCCGGTAGCCGCGGGCCAGCTCGACCAGCTCGGCCGGCACCGGCGACACCCAGCGCGGGTCCACCACGGTGACGCCCACGCCCTGCTGGGCGGCGCGGTCGGCCACCTCCAGGCCGAGCCGGGCCATCGCGCCGACGGCCACGACGAGCACGTCGTCGCCCTTGTCGCGTCGGAGCACGTCGACGGTGCCGATCCGCTCCACGGCCGGCAGGTCGTCGGGGACCGGGCCCTTGGGGAAGCGCAGCGCGGTGGGGCCATCGTCGACGGCCAGCGCCTCGCGCAGCTCCTCGCGCAGGGTCGGGGCGTCGCGCGGCGCGGCCACCCGCATGCCCGGCACCAGGTTGAGGAGCGACAGGTCCCACATGCCGTTGTGGCTCGCCCCGTCGTCGCCGGTCACGCCGGCCCGGTCCAGCACGAAGGTCACCGGCTGGCGGTGCAGCGCGACGTCCATGAGGGTCTGGTCGAAAGCCCGGTTGAGGAACGTCGCGTAGAGGCAGACGACCGGGTGCAGGCCGCCCATCGCCAGGCCGGCGGCGGAGGTCACGGCGTGCTGCTCGGCGATGCCGACGTCGAAGGTGCGCTCGGGGTAGGCCTCGGCGAAGCGCAGCAGGCCTACCGGCTGGAGCATCGCGGCGGTGATCGCCACGACGTCCTGCCGCTCGGCGCCGACCGCGACCATCTCCTCGCCGAGCACACTGGTCCAGCCGCGGGCGCTGGCGTTCAACGGCTTGCCGGTCAGCGGGTCCGTGACCGGCGCGACGCTGTGCAGGCAGTCCGCCTCGTCGTCGACGGCCGGTTGGTAGCCGAAGCCCTTGACCGTGACGGCGTGCACGATGACCGGCCCGCCGAAGCTCTTGGCCCGGCGCAGCGCCGCCTCCATCGCCGCGACGTCGTGGCCGTCGATCGGCCCGACGTACTTCATGCCGAGGTCCTCGAACAGCACCTGCGGCTGGAGGAAGTCCTTGATGCCCCGCTTGAGACCGTGCAGCGCGGTGTAGAGCGGGGTGCCGACGACGGGGGTGCGCGACAGGGTCGTCTTCACCGTGTCGAGCGCGCGCTCGTAGCCCTGCGTCATCCGCAGCGTGGCCAGGTGGTCGGCCAGACCGCCGATCGTCGGGGAGTACGAGCGGCCGTTGTCGTTGACGACGATGACGACCGGCAGGCTGCTGGCAGCGATGTTGTTGAGCGCCTCCCAGCACATGCCGCCGGTCAGCGCCCCGTCGCCGACGACCGCGACGACGTGCCGGTGCTCGCCGCGCAGCCGGTAGGCCTTGGCCAGCCCGTCGGCGTAGGACAGGGCGGTGGAGGCGTGGCTGTTCTCGACCAGGTCGTGCTCGGACTCGCTGCGGCTCGGGTAGCCCGACAGGCCGTCCTTCTTGCGCAGGGTCTCGAACCGCTCGCGACGGCCGGTGACGAGCTTGTGAACGTAGGACTGGTGGCCGGTGTCCCAGACGACCTTGTCGCGCGGCGAGTCGAAGACCCGGTGGATGGCCAGGGTCGTCTCGACGACCCCGAGGCTCGGGCCGAGATGGCCGCCGGTGCGCGAGACGGTGTCGACCATGACGTCACGGATCTCGGCGGCGAGCAGCGGCAACTCGTCGGCCCGCAGGCGCTTGAGGTCACCGGGCCCGGAGACGCTGTCGAGCAGGCTCACGGGGCGTGCTCCTCACGGGGTCTGGTCGCAGGTCAGGGACGTCGAGTCTAGAGGCGCAGGCTCATGCCGGCCGTTTGATCAACGCGCGTCGGCGGTTCGTCGATCCCCGGCCTCACAACCTGGGCACGTGCCGTTCGCCACGCAGCGCCGCGTCGACCAGGGCAACCTGGCGGCCCACGGCGAGCAGGCGGCGGCCCTCACGGTCGTACGCCGCGATCGCCGCGTCGACGACGTCGCCGCCGACGACCCCCCGCAGCTCGGCGCGGGCGGTGCGGATCCCCTGCCGGGCAGCCTCGACGCCGGACTCGACGTGGCCGGCGGCGAAGCGGGCGAGCACGACCGGGTGCTTGCGCAGCACGTCGTGCGCGCGGTACTCCGGCGGGCACAGGTCGAACAGCCAGCCCACAGCGCTGCGCTCCCAGTCGGGCGCCTGCGGCGGGAGCACCTGCTCCGGCCAGCTGGGCGGCACGAGCTGCAGCGGCACCCGACCAGCCTACGTACGGGAGGCCGCCGCCGCGCGCGTCGCGACCGGTGCCACCATCACCCACGTGCGCCGCCTGCAGCTCGTCATCAACCCGTCCGCGGGTGGCGGGCGGGCGGCGTCGTTGCTGCCGGCCGTCGAGGCCGCGCTACGGGCAGCCGGCCACGACCTGGTCGTCACGCCGACGACCTCGCTCGAGCACGCCGACGCGCTGACCAGGCAGGCCGTCGCCGACGACCGGGTTGCCGTGGCGATGGGCGGCGACGGGATCGTCGGCCGGGTGGCCGGCGCCGTCGCGGCGACCGGCGGCGTACTGGGCGTGCTGCCCGGCGGCCGCGGCAACGACTTCTGCCGGGCCGCGGGGCTCCCCCAGGGCGCCGTCGAGGCCTGTGCTGTCCTGGCCTCCGGCATCGAGCAGGCCGTCGACCTCGGCGCGGTCACCAGCGCGACCGGCGAGGTGGCGTTCCTCGGCATCGCGTCGATCGGCTTCGACAGCGACGTTCAGGAGCGGGTGCTGTCCTTGCCCGCGCGGCTCGGCCGGCTGGTCTACCTCTACGGCTCGCTGGCGACCGTCGCGTCCTGGCGGCACGCGGTCTTCACCTGCGCGGTCGACGGCGAAGCCCTGGTCGTGCGCGGCTGGTCGGTGGCAGTGGCCAACTCCGGCGTCTACGGCGGCGGGATGCGCCTGGCGCCGGACGCCTCGCTCACCGACGGCCAGCTCGACGTCGTCACGACGGCGGCCACCGGTCGGCTGACCTTCCTGCGTGCGCTGCCCAAGGTCTTCCGGGGCACCCACGTCCACGAGCCGACCGTGTCGGTACGCCGGGCACGCACGGTCGGGCTCGACGCCGACCGGCCGTTCCGCGTCTTCGCCGACGGCGACCCGGTCGGCACACTGCCCGCCACGGTCAGCGTCCGCCCGGGTGCCGTGCGCGTCGTGCTGCCCCGCTAGCGCTCCTTGTTGCCGAGGCCGAGCTGGCTGAGGGTGCCGGCCAGGTCGGTCGGGACGAACCACACCTTGTTGGCGTCGCCCTCGGCGATGCGCGGGAGCAGCTGCTGGCGCTGGTAGGCCAGCACGGTCTCGTCGATGCCGGCACCCTTGATCGCCTCGACCACCTTGGCGATCGCCAGCGCCTCGCCCTCGGCGCGCAGCAGCATCGCCTCGCGCTCGGCCTCGGCCTGCAGGATCGTCGCCGCGCGGTCGGCCTCGGCGTTCAGCACGACCGCCTGCTTCTGACCCTGCGCCGACAGGACCGCGGACTGCTGCTGGCCCTCGGCCGTGAGGATCGCCGCACGCTTGCCGCGGTCGGCCCGCATCGCCTGCTCCATCGCGTCGCGGATCGTGGGGGGCGGCTCGATGCCGCGGATCTCCACCCGATTGACCTTGACGCCCCACTTGCCGGTCGCCTCGTCGAGCACGGCCGCGAGACGCTCGTTGATGTGGTCCCGCCCGGTCAGGGCCTCCTCGAGCTGCATCCCGCCCACGACGTTGCGCAGGGTCGTCACGACGAGCTGCTCGATCGCGAGGACGACGTTCTCGATCTTGTACTGAGCGGAGGCCGGGTCGGTGATCGAGTAGTAGATGACCGAGTCGATCCCGACGACGAGGTTGTCGCGGGTGATGACGGCCTGCGGCGGGAAGCCGACGACCTGCTCACGGATGTCGGTACGGGTCCGGACCCGGTCGATCGCCGGCACCAGCAGATGGATGCCGGGCTCCAGCGTGCGGCTGTACTTGCCGAGCCGCTCGATGACGAACACGGTCGCCTGCGGAACGATCCGCACGGTCTTGAACAGCACCAGCGCGACGATCGCCGCGAGGATGAGAAGGACGAGTCCAGCGGGGTCCACGGGTCCTGCTTCCTGTTGAGGGGGCTAGCTCAGGTCGGGCGAGTAGACGAGCAGGGTCGCGCCCTCGACACCGGCCACGCTGACCGTGCGGCCGGCCTCGAGCGGGGCTCCCCCGGCGTACGGACGGGCCCGCCACAGCTCGCCGTTGAGGCGCACCTGGCCGGTGTCGTCGCTGACGCGCTCGATCACCAGGGCGGTGGAGCCGGCCAGCGCGCGGGCGTCGGAGTGCTGCCCGTCATCGCCGCGGCTGAGCATCCGCTGGACCGGGCTCCGGGCGAAGACGAGCAGGGCTGTGGAGGAGCCGGCGAAGGCGATGGCCTGCACCACCGCGCCCGCCCCGAGCGCGGCGACCAACGCGGTGACCAGCGCCGCGACGCCGAGCAGGCCCAGCACCACGGTCAGCGTGAACAGCTCGGCCAGCAGCAGGCCGATGCCGGCCACCAGCCAGACCAGATCGCTGTCCACAGGACCGACCCTAGTGCCGGGAGCACGTCGCGGCTGGGACGATCGACCGGTGCCTGAACGCCTCCACGCCCCGGTCCGCACCTACAAGGTCCGGCGCCGGGTCACGACCGGCCAGGCCGACGCGCTCGCCCGCCTGCTCCCCCGGTACGGCGTGGAATCCCCCGGGCCGCTCGACGTCGAACGCGCGTTCGGCCGGCGCGCGCCCCTGGTGGTCGAAATCGGCAGCGGGATGGGCGAGGCCACCGCAGCCATGGCGGCCGCCGACCCCGGTCGCGACGTGCTTGCCGTGGAGGTGCACACCCCCGGCCTGGGCAACCTCCTTCGCCTGGTCGAGGCGGCCGGGCTGACCAACGTGCGGGTCGTCGAGGCCGACGCCCGCGAGGTGCTGCGCGACCTGCTCGCGCCCGGCTCGGTCGACGAGGTGCGGGTCTTCTTCCCCGACCCCTGGCCCAAGACCCGACACGCCAAGCGCCGGCTGGTCAGCGCCGGCTTCGCCGACCTGGTGGCCGAACGGCTGCGGCCCGGCGGTCGGCTGCACGTCGCGACCGACTGGCCGGCCTACGCCGACGGGGCGGCGGCGGTGCTGGAGGCGCACCCCGCGTACGAGGTGGTGTCGCGCGAGCGCGGCACGCGGCCGGTCACCAGGTTCGAGCAGCGCGGCGCTGACGCAGGGCGGGCGTCCGCAGACCTCGTGGCGCGTCGGCGCTGAGCTAGCGCGGGGCGGGCACCCGGACCTGCGCGCCCAGGCACCACGCCGCGACCTGCGCGGCGGGCATCGGGCGGCTGATGACGTAGCCCTGCGCGTACGTGCAGCCCAGCTCGTCGAGCCGCTGCAAGGTGGCAGCGTCCTCGACGCCCTCGGCCACGGTCTCGAGCCCGAGGCTCGCGGCGAGGTCGACGACGGCCCGCACGATCAGGGTGTCGGTGACGTCGCCGAGCATCCCTGTGACGAAGCTCTTGTCGATCTTCAGCACGTCGACCGGGAGGTTCTTGAGGTAGGCCAGGGAGCTCAGGCCGGTGCCGAAGTCGTCGATCGCGACGCGCACGCCGAGGGCGCGCAGATCCACGAGCCGCTCGCGGCTGCGCACCAGGTCGACCATGAGGAAGCTCTCGGTGATCTCGAGCTCGAGGGCCTGCGCCGGCAGCCCGGCCCGGCTCAGCGCGGCCCGGACCTGCCCGGGCAGGTCCTCCTGGACCAGGTTGCGGGCCGACAGGTTCACCGACACCGACAGCTCGAGGCCGGCGGCGCGCCACTGGCGGCACTGCTCGAGGGCGCTCTCGAGGACGAAGTCCGTGAGCGGGTGGATGAAGCCGCTGCGCTCGGCCAACGGGATGAAGACGTCCGGCCCGATCCGGCCGCGGAACGGGTGGTCCCACCGGACCAGCGCCTCCATGCCGACGGGCACGCCGTCGCCGGGGCGCACCTTCGGCTGGTACTCCACGACCAGCTCATGGCGGGTGATGGCGCCGCGGAGCTCAGCCAGCAGGCCCAGCGCGTCAGCGCTGGTGTGCGCCAGCGCGGGCGAGTAGACGGCGAAGCCGGTCCCCTGCCCCTTCGCCTCGTACATCGCCACGTCGGCCAGCTGCAGCAGCAGGTCGCCGGTCGGGGCGTGCCGCGGGGACAGCGCCGCGCCGATGCTGGCGTCGACGGCCACCAGCGCCTCCTCCAGCGCGAACGGCTCCTGGAGTGCGTCACGCAGCCGACCGGCGGCCTGCGCCGCTGCGGACTCGTCCGCGCCCGGCAGCAGCACGGCGAACTCGTCGCCGCCGAGCCGGGCCACCAGGTCCTCGGCGCGCAGCACCCCGGCCATCCGCCCGCCCACCTGCCGGAGCAGCTCGTCTCCGTAGCGGTGGCCCAGGGTGTCGTTGACCTCCTTGAAGCGATCGAGGTCGAGCAGCAGCAGCGCGACGGGTGTCCGCTCTGCCAGGGCGGCGTCGAGGTGGCGGTGCAGCAGGGTCCGGTTGGCCAGGCCGGTGAGGTCGTCGTGGGTGGCGGCGTGCTCGAGCCGCTCCCCGGCCCGCTCCGCGGCGAGCCGGCCGGCCACGGCGTCGCGGGTGGCCGCGCGGTAGGCGACGCCGGCCGACCAGGTCGTGAGCCCCAGAGCGGTCAGCACCCCGGCGCGCAGCAGCGCCACGCTCAGCGGCAGGGGGCTCGACCCGGCCAGCACCTGCACGACGTAGCAGATCCCGGTGAGCAGCCCGAGCCCGGCGACCCAGCGTCCCCACAGCAGCAGCGGGTAGACGGTCGCCACGGCGTAGTACCACTGCAGCAGGGTCGGGACGAGCACGGGCTCGGCGATCGACAGCACGAGCGCGGTGCCGGTGAGCAGCAGCGCGCGGACCATCCGGGCCCGCGGCGACGTCCACCCGAGCAGGCCCACCACCCCGAGCAGAACGATGCCGAGGAACGGCGCCGCCGCCCAGCCCGGGACCTGCCCGAAGGCGCACATCGCGGTCCCGTGCAGGCCGAGCACCACCGGGACCACCGGCTCGATCTGGGCCGGGGTCGGGCGGGTCCCGCGGCGCAGCGCGTCGATCATGGCCGCACCTCCGTCTGCGCATCTGCGGTCGGCGACCGCCTTGGGGACTGCTTCGGCGCGTCCGGCGCGGACGTGAAGCCTTACCGGCCGCGCACGTGTGCGGGCGGGTCCAGCAGCGCCACGAGCTCGACGTGCTCGGTCATCGGGTAGAGGTCGAAGGCCCGCAGCCCCGGAAGCGACCAGCCGGCGTCGAGCAGCACCCGCAGGTCGCGGGCGAAGGACGCAGGGTCGCAGGAGACGTACGCCATCCGGCGCGGCCGCAGGGCGGCCAGCGCGCGGGTCGTCGCGATGCCGGCGCCGGCGCGGGGCGGGTCGAGCACGACCAGGTCGGGGCTGCCGAGGCGGCGCACGGCCGCCGCGTCGACCGGCGCGGTGCGGATCCGCACCTGCGGCAGGTCGGCGGTGTTGCGCGCGGCGTCGGCGCAGGCGCGCGCGTCACCCTCGACGGCGAGCACCGAGCCCTGCGGGCCGACCCGCTCCCCCAGCAGCGCCGCGAACAGCCCGACCCCGGCGTAGAGGTCGGCCGCGCTCTCGCCGGGCTGCGGCTCCAGCCCGTCGAGCACGGCCTGCGCCAGCGCCGTCGCCGCTCCCGGGTGCACCTGCCAGAACCCGCCGACCGCCACCTCGTAGGACCGACCGAGGACGGTGTGCCGCAGCCCGTGCGGCGCCCGGAGCGGACGGCCGTCGAGGGCTACGCCGGCGTCGACGTCCGGCAGCCGAGTGTGCCTCCCGCTGACGCTGACGACCCGCTGGGCGCCGTCGGCGGCCACCTCCACGCCCGACGCGCCGGACCAGTCGAGCCGCTCGGCGCCGACCGCCTCGACGTCGTCGGTCGCGATGAGGCAGCGGTCCACCGGCTGCAGCGTGTGCGAGCGGTGCCGCCGCAGCCCGGCCCGGCCGGACGCGTCGACGGCGAACTGGACGCGGGTGCGCCAGCGCAGCCCGTCGGCGTCGCCGGGGACGGGCTCGACCTCGACGGTCCGCTCCAGCTTGGCCACCCGGCGCAGCTGCTCCTCGACCAGCGCCGCCTTGAGCCGCCGCTGCGCCGGCAGCGCGACGTGCTGGAAGTCGCATCCGCCGCAGCGGTCCGGGCCGGCGTACGGGCAGGGCGGCTCGACCCGGTCCACGGACGGCTCGAGCACCTCGACGGCGTCGGCGCGCAGGAAGTGCGCCGTCTCGCCGGTCACCCGGGCGCGGACCCGCTCCCCCGGCAGCCCGTGCCG
>JBBSLB010000021.1:0-19655 GCA_038255675.1 Mycobacteriales bacterium | reverse complement strand
GGCACCAGCCCCGCGTCACCGCTTGACGCCCACAGCCCGCCACGGCGCACTCCCGTGGGGCCGGGTCCGGCTGCACCTCGCCGTGCCGCAGGAGCTGCTTATAGTGCCGCCCGCAGTGCCCACGGGCGTAGACGTCACGCTCACAGCCGGCCGCTGCGCACATCGCCACCACCTCCGACGACCAGCGTCGTCGAGGGGTGTGACAGATCTGACGGACGTCCACAGCGCGCCGGCCCAGGGAGGTCCGCGCGCGTCACCGCCCGCGTGAGGTCGGCCCGGTGCGGGGCCGCAGGAGGACCAGCACGACCAGCCCGGCGAGCAGCCCGAGCGGGGCGGACCCGAGCCCGACCGCGGTCAGTCCGGAGGCCGTCACGAGCAGCGTCACCGCGGCTGGCACCCGCAGCGCGTCGTCGGCCAGCGCCGCGCTCGCCGACGCGGTGAACGGCCCGAACAGGCCGAGCCCCGCCGCCGTCGCCACCAGCCGTGGGTCGGTCCCGGCGATGACGCCTGCCGCGAGCGGCGCCAGCAGCCCCAGCAACAGGTACGTCGCCCCCGCCGCGACGCCGGCGCTCCACCGACGGGCCGGGTCGGGGTGCGCCGCGGGGCCCGCCGTCAGGGCGCCGGTGATCGCGGCCAGGTTGACCGTCGGCATGCCCAGGGGGGCGGCTGCGGCGGAGGCCACCCCCGTCGTGATCAGCAGCGTTCCGACCGGCGGCCGGTAGCCGTTGGCCGACAGGACCGCCACCCCCACGAGGTTCTGCGCGGCCATGGTGACGAGGTAGACGGGCAGCGCGACCGCGATGACCGCGTCCGACGTGAGCGCCGGCGCTGTGAGCACGAAGGACGGCAGCAGCGGCGCCCCCTGCGGCAGCGGGCTGTCGCCCGTCAGCACCACGAGCACCAACGCCAGAAGGGCCACCGGAGCGGCGTACGACGGGGCCAGGCGCAGGGCGAGCAGCCAGGCCAGGCAGATCACCCCTGCCTGCAGCGGCAGCGGGCCCAGCGCCTGCACGGCGGCCAGGCAGAAGGGGAGCAGGACGCCGGCCAGCACGGCCGAGGTCAGCGCGGGAGGCAGCTGCTGCAGCGCTCGGGTCAGTGGCCGGAGCAGGCCGGTCAGCGCCACCAGCGCGCCGGCGAGCGCAAGCCCGCCGATGACGGCCGGGAAGCCGCCCTCCACCGGCCCTGTCGTCGCCAGCAGGGCCAGGCCGGGGGTCGACCAGACCACGGACACGGGGATGCGCGTCGCGACGCTCAAGGCCGCGCTCGTCACCGCCATGACGACACCGAGCGCGAGCAGCGCGGAGGAGACCTGGCGCGCGGACGCGCCGACCGCCGTGAGGCCGGCCACCACCACCGCCACCGAGCTGGCGTAGCCGAGCAGTGCGGCCGTCACCCCGGCGGCGACCGCCTGTCGTTCCACCCGCAGGACACTAGGGACCCGCGGCCGCGTAGCGGTTGTTGGACCTGTCCCCCACCCGGGCTACCATCGCCGCATGACGATGAGAACGTCGCTGGACGATGCACCGTTGGTCAGGTCCCGACCGGACGACCCCTCGGTCGACGAGGTGGCCGCGCTGGCTCCGGCGGCCGCGCTCTTCCGCGGGCTGGGTGACCCGAACCGGCTCGCGATCCTGCGCCACCTCGCGCTCGGCGAGCACCGCGTCCGTGACCTCACCGACCACCTGGGCCTGGCCCAGAGCACCGTGTCGGCGCACTGCCTGTGCCTGCGTGACTGCGGCCTGGTCATGGCCCGGCCCAGCGGTCGCGCGACCGTCTACTCGCTGGCGCACCCGGAGCTGCTCCAGCTGCTCGCCGCGGCGGAGCAGCTGCTCGCGGCCACCGGCGACGCTGTGGCCCTCTGCCCGACCTCCGGCGCCGCGTCGTGAGCGCGGTCGCCGTGCTGCCGGACCGCACTGCCGTCCTGCGCCGACGCGTGCGCCTGGTCGTCGCCGCGACCATCACGTACAACGCCATCGAGGCCGTCATCGCCCTGACCGCCGGTGTTGCCGCGTCGTCCGCGGCTCTGGTCGGCTTCGGCCTCGACAGCATCGTCGAGGTGCTGTCGGCAGGGGCGATCGCCTGGCAGTTCGCCGGCGGCCGCCCGCACGCCGAGCGCGAGCACGTCGCCCTGCGGCTGGTCGCCACGTCGTTCTTCGCCCTGGCGGCGTTCGTCACCGTGGACGCCCTGCGCTCTCTGTTAGGCGGCGCCGAGCCGCAGCACTCCACCCCCGGCATCGTGCTGGCCGCCGTCAGCCTGGCCGTGATGCCCGGGCTCTCGTGGTTCGAGCGGCGTACAGGACGCGAGCTCGGCTCGGCCAGCGTCGTCGCCGACAGCAGCCAAACGATGATCTGCGCCGCGCTGAGCGGGGTGCTCCTGATCGGGCTGGTCCTCAACAGCACGCTCGGCTGGACCTGGGCCGATCCGCTGGCTGCGCTCGTCATCGCCGCCGTGGCCGTGCGGGAAGGCAGAGCGGCGCTGCGCGGCGACACCTGCTGCACCCCGGTCGCCACCCTGCTCGCCGAGCCGGACGCAACCGACACCTGCTGCCCCGACTGAGCCGGGGCATATGCGCCGGGCGAGGTGCCCCGCGCAGCGGTCGGTGCACCAGAGGTCAAGCTCCGCAGGAACGTGCGTCGTGGTGCACCGGGCTCTGCGCGGCACAGCTCGCCTGCCCCGTCCCGACAGTGCCGCCAGTGATCACCAGGATGATCACGCCCGACACGCCCGCAACGTCTCGCGTCACGCTCCTGATGATCTCCGCCGGGGAGCGGGACGGGTGCCCCTACGCCCGGCTGAGCTCGCCGGCGGCGGCGCAGACGGCCTCGGCGTGCAGGCGGCCGGGGGAGCGGGTCAGCCGCTCGAGCGGGCCGCTCACGCTCACGGCGGCGACCACCCGGCCGTCGCGGGTGCGCACCGGCGCGGACACCGAGGCGACGCCGGTCTCCCGCTCGGCCACCGAGTGCGCCCAGCCGCGACGGCGCACCTCGGCCAGCGTGCGGGGGGTGAAGGCGGCCGATCGGAGCAGGGGGTCGTCGGGCGCCCAGGCCAGGAGCACCTGGGCGGCCGAGCCGGCCGTCATGGGGAGCGACGTGCCGACGGGCACGGTGTCGCGCAGCCCGCTGCCACGCTCGGCAGCCGCGACGCACACCCGCCGCTCGCCCTGCCGCCGGTAGAGCTGGGCGCTCTCGCCGGTCACGTCGCGCAGCCGGGCCAGCACCGCGCCGGCCCGCTCCAGGACGGCGTCGCCGACCGGCCCGCCGGCCAGCTCGCCGAGCCGGGGGCCGAGCCGCCACCGGCCGTCGCGGTCCCGCGCCAGGAGCCGGTGCACCTCGAGTGCGACGGCCAACCGGTGCACCGTGGCGCGGGACAGACCGGTGCGCTCGACGAGCGTGGCAAGGGTGGTCGCCCCGGCCTCCACCGCGTCCAGCACCAGGACGGACTTGTCGAGGACGCCAACTCCGCTAGTGTGTTCCACACGTTGATACTGCCATCTCACTCGTTGGGATGGCAAGGAGGAGCTCCCATGGGACGGACACTGGCGGAGAAGGTCTGGGACGCGCACGTCGTGCGACGTGCGGAGGGGGAGCCGGACCTGCTCTACATCGACCTCCACCTCGTCCACGAGGTGACCAGCCCGCAGGCCTTCGACGGACTGCGCCTGGCCGGCCGCGGCGTACGACGCCCGGACCTGACCCTGGCCACCGAGGACCACAACGTGCCGACGACGGGCCTGCTCATCGAGGACCCGATCAGCCGCAAGCAGGTGGAGACCCTGCGGTCCAACTGCGCGGAGTTCTCCCTTCGGCTGCACCCGATGGGCGACGCCGGTCAGGGCATCGTGCACGTCATCGGGCCGCAGCTCGGCGTGACGCAGCCCGGCACGACCGTCGTCTGCGGCGACAGCCACACCAGCACCCACGGCGCCTTCGGCGCGCTGGCCTTCGGCATCGGCACCAGCGAGGTCGAGCACGTGCTGGCGACCCAGACCCTCCCGCTGGTCCGTCCGCGCACCATGGCCGTGACCGTCACCGGCGCCCTGCAGCCCGGCGTCACCTCCAAGGACCTGGTGCTGGCGCTCATCACCCAGGTCGGCACCGGTGGCGGGCAGGGACACGTCGTCGAGTACCGCGGCGAGGCGATCCGCGCGCTGTCGATGGAGGGCCGCATGACGGTCTGCAACATGAGCATCGAGTGGGGTGCCCGTGCTGGCATGATCGCCCCCGACGAGACGACGTACACCTACCTCGAGGGCCGGCCGCACGCCCCGAAGGGGCAGAACTGGGACGCCGCGGTCGCCTACTGGGAGACCCTGTGCACCGACGACGACGCGGTGTTCGACAAGGAGGTCTTCCTCGACGCCGGCACGGTCACGCCGTTCGTCACGTGGGGGACCAACCCCGGACAGGGCGTAGCCCTCGACGGCGTCGTCCCGAACCCGCAGGCGCTGCCCGCGGGCAGCGAGCGAGAGGCGGCCGAGCGCGCGCTGGCCTACATGGACCTGCAGGCCGGCACGTCGATGCGCGAGATCGCCGTCGACGCTGTCTTCCTCGGCTCCTGCACCAACGGCCGCATGGAAGACCTGCGCGCTGCGGCCGAGGTGGTGCGGGGCCGCAAGGTCGCCCCTGGCGTCCGGGCGATGGTCGTACCGGGCTCGATGCTCGTGAAGCTCCAGGCCGAGCAGGAAGGGCTGGACGTCGTCTTCCAGGAGGCCGGCTTCGACTGGCGCAACGCCGGTTGCTCGATGTGCCTGGGCATGAACCCCGACGTCCTGCAGCCGGGGGAGCGCAGTGCCTCCACCTCCAACCGCAACTTCGAGGGCCGGCAGGGCCGAGGGGCTCGAACGCACCTGGTCTCACCCGAGGTCGCCGCCGCCACTGCGGTGGTCGGCCGGCTGGCCGCTCCCGCTGACCTGACGGAGGTTTGAGACATGGACGCCTTCACCACCCACACCGGACGGGCGGCCGTCCTGCGCCGCAGCGACGTCGACACCGACCAGATCATCCCGAGCGACTGGCTCAAGCGGGTCGAGCGGACCGGCTTCGGGGCAGGCCTGTTCAGCGAGTGGCGCAAGGACCCCGACTTCGTCCTCAACCGGCCCGAGTCGGTCGGCGCCAGCATCCTGCTCGCCGGCAAGGACTTCGGGACCGGCTCCTCGCGCGAGCACGCCGTCTGGGCACTGCAGGACTACGGCTTCCGCGCCGTGGTGAGCCCGCGCTTCGGGGACATCTTCCGCAGCAACGCGCTCAAGGGCGGCCTGCTGCCGGTGCAGCTCGACCCCGAGGTCGTCGAGGCCCTCATGCAGCGGGTCGAGGCCGATCCGTCGCTCGAGCTGGTCGTGGACCTGGCGGCCCGCGAGCTGCGGGCCGGCGATCTCGTGTCGTCCTTCCCGCTCGACGACTTCACGCGTTGGCGGCTCATGGAGGGGCTGGACGACATCGGCTTGACCCTGCGCAACGAGGGCGACATCGCGGCGTTCGAGGTGGGTCGTGCCGCGCACCTGCCGACGACGACCCTCGACGCGTGAGCGACGAAGACCTTGCCGCATCGTTTGCGGTGCGGCTGCGCGACGCCCATCGCCGGGTCGTCGCCCTGGACGCGCCAGATGACGAGAAAGCCCGGGTAGCAGCGAGATTCATTGCCCTGACCGATGCCTCGAAGCGCGACATCGCGAGGGCTTCGCGACGCCTCGACCTGCTGCTCGCCGACCTCGACGCCGACCGGACGGCCGCTGCGGGCTCGGACGACGACCGGGCGTAGGGGCCTACTGGACCGGCAAACCGCCTGCGACACAGGCGACTGCCGAGCCTGAGGTCGTTGTGGTGATCGCCCCGCAGGCCCTACCGTGCGCGCCCAAGGGGCACAGCGCCTCGGCAGTTCCTGCGAGAGGACACGTCGTGAACAAGTCCGAGCTGATCGAGGCCGTCACCGACAGGCTCGGTGACCGCAAGACCGCAAGCACTGCCGTCGAGGCAGTCGTCGATGCCATCACCCGCGCCGTCGCCAAGGGCGAGAAGGTCGGCATCAGCGGCTTCGGGGTCTTCGAGAAGGTCGAGCGAGCCGCCCGCACCGCGCGCAACCCCTCTACGGGTGCGGCCGTGAAGCTCAAGAAGACCTCGGTCCCGAAGTTCCGCCCCGGCCAGGGCTTCAAGGACATCGTCAGCGGCGCCAAGAAGGTGCCGCCGCCCGCCAAGGGGGGTGCTCGCGCCGTCACCGCCCGCGCGGGCAGTGCGGCCTCCAGCGCTGCGAAGGTCCCCACTCGGGCGGCGGCCAAGGCTGTGTCGACCACCCGCTCCGCCGTCAAGGTCCCCGCCCGGGTCGTGGCCAAGGCAGCCGGCACCACCCGCTCCGCGGCACCGGTCAAGGCGCCGACGAAGTCCGCCGCGGCGAAGGCTCCCGCGAAGAAGGCGGCGGTCAGGACGGCCGTCGTCAAGGCCCCCGCGAAGACCGCGGGCAAGGCGCCGGCCAAGGCCCCCAACAGGGCCCCCACCAAGGCTCCCACCAAGGCTGCAGCGGCCAAGGCGCCGGCGAAGAAGGCGGCGGCCAAGGCCCCCGCGAAGAAGGCCGCTCGCCGCTAGCGCGTACCGCATGGTTCGTCCCGAGGGCCCCGGTCCGCCGGGGCCTTCGGCGTGCCCGGGGTCAGGCCGGTTCGAGCAGGCGGGCCGTGTAGTGGGCGTCGACGAGCACGTCGCTGTCGAGGCTGAGCACCCACAGGCTGCCCTTGCGGGCGCGGACGTCGGAGACGCCGCTGAGCGCCCGCACGGCCTCCGGGATCGCCCCGCCCTGGCTGCAGACGACGGTGCGCCGGCCGGAGGCGGCCAGGTCGCGCAGCAGCTCGGTGAGAGGTGCTGCACCCGCGGCGTTCTCGTCCTCGCGGGCGGCCTTGACCGGCTCGAGGTCGACGCCGAGCCGGTCGGCCAGCGGCTGCACCGTCTGCTGGCAGCGCAGCAGCGGCGCGGCCAGGACGCGCTCGACGCCGTAGACGGACAGCACGTCGGCGGCCGCCCGCGCCTGCGCGAGCCCGGTCCGGTCGAGCGGGCGCTCGTCGTCATGGCCCTGCCACCTGTCGCTGTCCCCGGCCGAGCCATGCCGCAGCAGGAGCACGACGTCGGTGTTCGGCGGGTGGGCCGAGAACGCCTGCAGGGGCGCGCAGTCGTAGCCGGCGCTCACCCGGGCCAGGGCCGACGTCGGCGCCACCCACCGCAGCTGGTCCACCTCGGACGTGGGCACGAACTCGCCCTCCAGGCACTGCATGGCCCACCACTGCACGGTCTTCTCGACGTCGCGCCCCCTGTCGAGCACCCGGTAGCGGCTGACGCCGAGGGACCGGCCCGGCACGGCGACGAAGCCGGTCTCCTCGGCCACCTCGCGCACCCCGCCGACGACCTCGATCTCGCCGGCTTCGAGCTTGCCCTTGGGCAGCGACCAGTCGCCGTACTTGGGCCGGTGCACCAGGGCGACCTCGACCCGGCCGTCCACCTGGCGCCAGACCACCCCACCGGCCGCCCGGACGACCCGAGGGCCAGGCTCGTCAGGCACTGTCGTTGCGCTCGTGCGCACGGCGCATGAGGTCGGTCTGCAGGTCGCGCGCGGGCGAGCCGACGGCCGGGACCTGCGTCCAGCAGCCGTCGGAGGCCAGCTCCCAGTGCCGGGTGTCCGGCGCCATCGCCCGGTCAAGCACCGCGTCGAGCTGAGCGGCCACCGCGGGATCCTTGACGCGCACCAGGGTCTCGACCCGGCGGTCGAGGTTGCGGTGCATGAGGTCGGCGCTGCCGAGCCAGTGCTCGCGCCGGTCACCCTCGCCGAAGACCATGACGCGGGAATGCTCGAGGAAGCGCCCCACGATGCTGCGGACGTGCACGTTCTCCGACAGGCCAGGCACTCCCGGGCGCAGCGTGCAGATACCGCGCACCAGCAGGTCGACCTGCACGCCGGCCCGGCTCGCGCCGTAGAGGGCGTCGATGATCTGCTCGTCGACGATGCTGTTGGCCTTGATGCGCACCCGGGCCGGCCGTCCCGCCTTCGCGTGCGCGGCCTCAGCCGCGATCCGCTCGCTGAGCCCCCGCCGTACGCCGTGCGGCGCCACCATCAGCGTCCGGTACTCCGTCTGGCGGCTGTAGCCGGTGAGCGTGTTGAACAGGTCCGTGAGGTCGGCGCCGACGTCGGGATCGGCGGTGAGCAGGCCGAAGTCCTCGTACATCCGGGCGGTCTTGGGGTTGTAGTTGCCCGTGCCGATGTGGGCGTAGCGGCGCAGCCGGCCCTTCTCCTGCCGCACGACCAGCGAGGTCTTGCAGTGGGTCTTGAGGCCGATCAGCCCGTAGACGACGTGGCAGCCGGCCTTCTCCAGCTCCCGGGCCCACCGGATGTTGGCCTGTTCGTCGAAGCGGGCGGTGATCTCGACCAGCACCACCACCTGCTTGCCGGCCTGGGCCGCGTCGACGAGGGCATCCACGATCGGCGAGTCGCCGGAGGTCCGGTAGAGGGTCTGCTTGATGGCCAGCACGTGCGGGTCGGCGGCGGCCTGCTCGATGAAGCGCTGCACGCTGGTGGCGAAGGAGTCGTACGGGTGGTGGACGAGCACGTCGCCCTCGCGCAGAGCGGCGAAGACGTCCGCGGCCTTCTCGCCCTCGGCCAGCCGAGGGTGGGTCGCCGGCACGAACGGCTCCTGCTTGAGGTCGGGCCGCTCGGCCTCGTAGAGCTGCCACAGCGAGGACAGGTCGAGCAGCCCCGGCACGCGGCTGACGTCGTCGTCGGTGATCTCGAGCTCGCGCACGAGCAGGTCGAGCACGTGCGGGTCCATGTCGTCGGCGACCTCGAGCCGCACCGCCGGTCCGAAGCGGCGCCGGGCCAGCTCGCGCTCGAGCGCCTGCAGCAGGTCCTCGTCGCGGTCCTCCTCGACCTCGACGTCGGCGTTGCGGGTGACCCGGAACGGGTGGTGGCCGGTCACCTCGAGGCCGGGGAAGAGCTGCTGGAGGTGTGCGCCGATGAGCTCCTCCAGCGGCAGGTAGGCGACCGCCCCGTCGGCGGTCACCTCCAGGAAGCGCTTGACGTTGTTGGGGACCTTCACCCGGGCGAAGTGCTCGGTCCCGGACTCCGGGTCCCGCACGAGGACGGCGAGGTTGAGCGACAGCCCGCTGATGTACGGGAACGGGTGCGCCGGATCGACGGCCAGCGGGGTGAGCACCGGGAAGAGCTGGGCGCGGAACCAGTCGTGCAGCGGGACCTGCTGGTCCTCGGGCAGGTCGCGCCACAGCACGATGTGCAGGCCGGCCTCAGCCAGGGCGGGCCGGACGTCCTTGAGGAAGGAACGGGCGTGCTCCGCCGAGAGCTCGCGGGCCCGCTGGGAGATCAGGGCCAGCTGCTCGCGCGGGCCCATCCCGTCGACGCTGCGAATGCCGAGGCCGGTCGTGAGGCGCCGCTTGAGTCCCGCCACCCGGACCATGAAGAACTCGTCGAGGTTGCTGGCGAAGATGGCCAGGAACTTCGCCCGCTCCAGCAGCGGCGCGGCAGGGTCGTGCGCCAGCTCGAGCACGCGGGCGTTGAAGTCCAGCCAGGACACCTCGCGGTTGAGGAAGCGGTTGTCCGGCAGGCCCGCCGCACGGACCGGGGCCGGTGCGTGGACGACCTCGAGGGTCGCGTCGGCCTCGGTGGCGTGGTCGCTCTGGGTCTCCGTCACCGGTTCATCCTGCACCCGCCAGGTGAACGCGCGTGCTCACGGCAGGGCGGGCAGCCCGGCCGCGACGGCAGCCGTCCGGGTCCCGACGCCGAGGGCCACCGCCTCACGCAGGTCAGCAGGTGTGTCGACGTCGCGGCGCAGGGCCGGCGTCCCCGGCAGCTCGAGCGCCCCCGACGCCCGGTGCCGGGCGCTCGAGCCGGCGCCGTACGAGGGGAGCAGCGCGCAGGGGGCGGAGGCGGCCAGCAGCGTCGTCCCGGTGCCGGCCGAGTCGGCGACAAAGGCGCGGCCGCGGGCCGGTACCGCTGCGAGCGCGGCCGCCAGGTCCTGCGAGCTCAGCGCGGGTAGGTCGGCCGAGACGGTCACGACGCCGAGCGCGGGGTCGGCGGCGCGCAGCAGCTCGGCGCCGTGGGCCAGCGCCGGGTTGAGCCCCGCGTCCGGGTCGTCGGGCACGACCCGCGCCCCCAGCGCGCCGAGAGCGGCGGCCGCCTCGGCGTCGTCGGTGACGACGAGGACCTCGCGCACGGCCGGGCAGTCCAGCGCCGCTCGGACCACGTCCACGGCGAACGCCAGGGCCAGGTCGCGCCGCGCCGCCTCGCCGTACGCCGACAGTCGCGACTTGGCCACGTCGAGGTGCTTGACCGGCACCACGACCCCCCAGGCCGCGTCCTTCCCCCGCAGCGCCGCCATGCGTGCGAGTCTCCCAGTGCGCGCCGCAAGCGCCGTCGGCGACCGTCCTCGACAGGGGGTGGCGCGCCGCGACAGACTCGCGGTGCCAAGGACGGAGGAGGACGGGTGCGACGACGGGTGGGCCTGCGTGAGCTGGGCTTCTGGTACGCCCTGGGCATCCTCATCCTCAAGCCGTTCACGCTGCTGCTCACCCGGCGCCACTGGGCCGGCACCGAGCACGTCCCCGAGCGCGGCGGCGTCATCCTGGCTGCCAACCACATCTCGTACGCCGACCCGCCGGTCCTGGCGGACTACGTGGTCTTCGGCGTCGGCCGGCCGGGGCGCTTCCTGGTCAAGAGCTCGCTGTTCATGGGCAACGGCCTGGTGGCGCGGGTGATGCGCGGGGCTCAGCAGATCCCGGTCTACCGCGACACGGCGGACGCGTCCGCCGCGCTGCGCGACGCCGTCGCCGCGCTGGAGGCGGGGGAGTGCATCGTCATCTACCCGGAGGGCACCGTCAGCCGCGACCCCGGCAAGTGGCCGATGCTGGCCAGGACCGGGGTGGCCCGGCTGGCGCTGCTGTCCGGGGCGCCGGTCGTGCCGGTGGCCCAGTGGGGAGCGCAGGCGATCCAGGACTCCTACCGCAGCAAGGGCCTGCACCTGCTGCCGCCGCACCCGGTTTCCGTCGTGGCCGGCCCCCCGGTCGACCTGTCGGCCTTCCGCGACCAGCCATTGACCACCGAGGTGCTGCGCGGGGCCACGGACGCGGTCATGACCGACATCGCCGGGCTGGTGGCGGGGCTGCGCGGCGAGCCGGCCCCGACGGAGGCGTTCGACCCGCGGCAGGTGCTGCCCGCGACCGACCAGAGGTGGAGGAACGCGTGACGCGTGCGGCGGTGCTGGGGTCTGGGTCGTGGGGGACGTCCTTCGGCAAGGTGCTGGCCGACGCAGGGACCGACGTGGTGCTGTGGGCGCGCCGCGGCGACCTCGCCGAGGCGGTGCGCGACCGGCACGAGAACCCTGACTACCTGCCGGGGATCGCGCTGCCGCACAGGCTGACGGCCACGTCCGACGCGGCCGAGGCCGTCGCCGGCGCCGACTTCGTCGTGCTGGCAGTCCCGTCGCAGACGCTGCGCGACAACCTGGCCGCGGTGGTCCCGGCCCTGGGTCGCGACACGGTGCTCGTGAGCCTGATGAAGGGTGTGGAGCTCGGCACGACCAAGCGCATGAGCGAGGTCGTGGCCGAGGTCGCCGACGTCGCGCCCGGCCAGGTGGCGGTCGTCACCGGTCCCAACCTGGCCAAGGAGATCGCGCTGGGCCAGCCGGCCGGGACCGTCGTCGCCTGCACCGACGAGCAGGTCGCCAAGCGCCTCCAGCTCGCCTGCATGACCGGCTACTTCCGGCCATACACCAACGTCGACGTCGTCGGCTGCGAGCTCGGCGGGGCGGTGAAGAACGTCATCGCCCTCGCCACGGGCATGGCTGAGGGCATGGGCTTCGGCGACAACACCAAGGCCTCGCTCATCACCCGCGGGCTGGCCGAGACCGCCCGCCTCGGCGCGGCTCTCGGCGCGGATCCGCTCACCTTCAGCGGCCTCGCCGGGCTCGGCGACCTCGTCGCGACGTGCACCTCGCCGCTGTCGCGCAACCGGACGTTCGGCGAGCGGCTCGGTCGCGGCGAGACGCTCGAGGACATCCTGGCCCGCAAGCAGCAGACCGCCGAGGGCGTGAAGTCCTGCCGCTCGATCCTCGACCTGGCCCGCAAGCACGACGTCGACATGCCGATCACCGAGCACGTCGTCCAGGTCGTGCACGAGGGCATGACCCCCGCCGACATGGTCCGCGGTCTGATGAGCCGGGGCGCCAAGAGCGAGTGACTGGCAGGCTGTGGCCATGACCCCCGGTGAGCACACCCGCGCTGTCCACACCCCGGACCCGCCCCGCTTGGAGCAGACCCCGCTCGGCCTGCCCGTGCACCGCAGCGCCGCCTTCCGCTTCAGCAGCGCCCAGGAGTACGCCGACGTGCTGAGCGGCGCGCAGAAGGGCTACTCCTACTCCCGGGTCGACAACCCGACGACGGACGCCTTCGCGCAGGCGGTTGCGGCGCTCGAGGGCGTCGGCGTCGAGGGCGAGGTCGTCGCGCAGCCGTTCGCCTCGGGGATGGCCGCCATCTCGACCGTGCTGATGGCCCTCACGCACGCCGGCGCCCACGTGGTGGTCCCGCGTGAGGTCTACGGAGGGACGTACGGCCTGCTCACGACCGTGCTGGACCGCTTCGGGGTCACCACGTCCTTCGTCGACATGACCGACCTCGACGAGGTGCGCGCGGCGATCCGCCCCGAGACGACCGTCCTCTACGCCGAGACGCTCGCGAACCCGACCATGACGGTCGCGGACCTCCCTGGCCTGTCGGCGATCTCGCGCGAGGCGGGCCTGACCTTCGTCGTCGACTCGACCTTCGCCTCCCCCGCGGTCTGCCGCCCCCTCGAGCACGGCGCCGACGTCGTCGTCCACTCGGCGACGAAGTACATCGGCGGTCACAGCGACAGCACCGGCGGTGTGGCGGTCGGCTCGCCCGAGCTCATGGCGCGGGTGCGGCACGACCGGATCGCCCTCGGCGGGATGCTCGCGCCGGACGAGGCCTTCCTGCTCCACCGCGGCCTCGCGACGCTGCCGCTGCGCGTCGCCCGGCACTGCGCCAGCGCGCTGGTTGTCGCTGCGGCGATGGACGAGCACCCGGGGGTGCTGCGAGTCGACCACCCCGGCCTGCCCTCGCACCGCGACCACGACCTGGCGCGCAAGCTGTTCGACGAGGGCCGCTACGGCGCGATCGTCACGATCACCCCGCCCGGTGGCCGCGCCGCCGGGCTGGCGCTGTGCGACCGGTTGCGGCTGATCGCCCTGGCGACGTCGCTGGCCGGCACGCACTCCAAGGTGAGCCACGTCGCGACGACGACGCACCGCCAGCTCGACGACGACGCGCTCGCCGCAGCCGGCATCGACCCGGCGGCGGTGCGGATCAGCGTCGGCCTGGAGGACCCCGAGGACCTGGTCGCCGATATCGAGCAGGCCCTCGACGGGCTGTAGCCGTCCCGCTGGGTAAGGCTGCCGCATGGAGACCTTCGACGTCGTCGTGATCGGAGCCGGCTCGGCCGGTGAGTCCATCAGTCAGTCGCTGGCGCGGGCCGGCCGCCGGGTCGCTCTCATCGAGACGCTGCGCGTCGGCGGCGAGTGCCCCTACGTCGCGTGCATGCCGAGCAAGGCGATGCTGCGCAGCGCACAGGCACGGGTCGAGGCGCGCCACTTGCACGACCTTGCCGGGGCGTCCGTCGACCCGGTGCTCGACGACGACGACCTTGCTTTCCGGCGGGCGGTCGAGCGGCGCGACGAGGTGGCCGAGCACCGCGACGACGCCGGTGCGGCCGAGGGCGCCGAGAAGGCCGGGGTCGTGCTGATCCGCGGCCGCGGCCGCATCGTGCGCGCCGGCGTCGTCGACGTCGAGGGCCGCGAGCTCGGCTGGACCGACCTGGTGATCGCCACCGGCTCGCTCCCGGTCGAGCCGCCGATCGAGGGCCTGGACCGGGTGCCGACCTGGACCAGTGATCAGGCGCTGTCCGCCCAGGACAGGCCGCGCTCGTTGGTCGTCATGGGAGGCGGGGCCGTCGGCTGCGAGCTGTCGCAGGTGCACGTCCGCTTCGGGGTGCGCACCACGCTGGTCGAGGCCGGGCCGCAGGTGGCCGGCAAGGAGGAGCCGAGCATCGCCGCGGCGCTGGCGCAGGTCCTGCGCGACGACGGCGTCGACGTCCGTCTCGGTGTCGAGGTGCAGCGCGCCGAGCTGACCGCAGACGGGCTGGCGAAGGTGCACCTGTCGGACGGCAGCAGCGTGGAGGCCGAACGCGTCCTCGTTGCTGTCGGCCGCACCCCCACCACCGCCGACCTCGGCCTGGACGTGCTCGGCGTCGAGCCCGATGACACAGGGGCGCTCGAGGTCGACGACCACTGCCGCGTCGTCGGGCAGCAGCACGTCTGGGCCGCCGGCGACGTCACGGGCACCGCGCCGTACACGCACACCGCCAACTACCAGGCGCGGATCATCACGGCCAATCTGCTCGGCGGGGACCGGGCGGCCGACTACCGCGCGATTCCGCGTGCGGTCTACACCGAGCCGGCGGTCGCGAGCGTCGGGATGGCTGAGGAGCAGGCCCGCGAGCAGGGCATCGACGCGATGACCGCCGTCATGGACCTCGGCGAGGTCGCGCGGGCCGGCACCGAGGGTGCCGGCGGCGGGCGGCTGGTGCTGACCGCCGACCGCGAGAAGGGCGTGCTGATAGGGGCTTCTGCGATCGGACCGCGGGCCGACGAGTGGCTGTCGGAGGCCACCTTGGCGATCCGCGCCGGGGTGCCGCTGGCGGTGCTGGCCGATGTCGTGCACGCCTTCCCCACCTTCGGCGAGGCGTACGAGCCGCCGCTGCGGGAGCTGGCCGAGCGCGCCGGGCGCGCATGACCTGGGCACCCCCCATCGCCGCGCACCGCCTGCTCGGTGACGGCAGCACGACGGCGCTGCTCCGCCCGGCCGGTGAGGTCGACTGGTGGTGCGCGCCGGCGATGGACTCCCCGCCGGTGCTCTGGTCACTGCTCGACGAACAGGGTGCGACCGCCCGCTGGACCGGCGTGCGGCTGTCCGCCTCGGCCGGTCGGGCCGCCGGTCCGGTGCTGACGTCGGTGCTGCAGTCTGCGCATGGACGGGTCGAGTGCCGTGACGCGCTGCACTGCGACGACGACCGCGGCTCCTCACTGGTGCGACTCGTGCGTGGGCTCGATGAGGACCTGGACCTCGAGCATGAGTTGTCGCTCGGTGGCTTCGACCAGCCGTGGGCGGTCTGGGACGGCGGGACCGCTCAGATCGGCGAGCACCGGGTGCGGCTGCTGGGCGGCACCTCCCGGCAGGATGGCCGGGTCGTGCGCACCCGGGTGAGCGCGCCGCGCGACGAGTGGGCCGCTGTCGTCGTCACCTTCGACCCCGAGCGCGACGTCGACGTGGCCCGGCTGATCGCGCAGCTCGACGCGTCGCAGCGCGAGGACGACGAGCTGGTCGCCCGTGCCCGGCTGCCCCGGACGTCTCCGCAGCGGGCTGCCGATGCGCTGCGGGTGCTGCGGCTGTGCACGAACGCCTCGACCGGGGCCGTCGTCGCTGCACCGACGACGTCGCTGCCGGAGGCGCCCGGCCACGACCGGCAGTTCGACTACCGCTACACCTGGCTGCGCGACTCCTCGCTGGCCGTCTCGGTGGCTGCGCTGCTGGGCCGCCGCGACATCGCCGAGGACTACCTCGACTTCGTGCTCGACCAGACCAAGCAGCGGCGGCTGCCGAGCGGCCCGATGACGGACGTGCGCGGCGAGCAGGTCCCCGCCGAGCGCGAGGTGCCGGGCGTGGCCGGCTGGGCCGGCTCGCGGCCGGTCCGGGTCGGCAACGACGCGCGCGACCAGCTGCAGTACGACGCGCTCGGCCTGCTCGTCGAGGCGGTCTCGGTGCACGTGCAGGCCGGCGGACGGCTGCGCGACGAGGTCTGGGACCTGGTCCGCGCGATCGCCGACGAGCTGTCGGCCGACGGGCTGGACCGTCACACCTCCGGCATCTGGGAGCTGCGCGAGCCACGCGACCTGGTCAGCGCCGACATCGGCATCTGGCTCGCCCTCGACCGGGCCGTCTGGATCGCCCGCGGCTGGCGGCCGTGGACCCGCCGGCGGGCCTGGTTACGGGCCCGCGACGCGGCCAAGGCGCGGGTGGTCGGGGCGCTGCTCGAGGACGGCGGGCTGCCCCAGGCCTACGGCGACGGGCCGCGCAGCGCCGATGCCAGCGCGCTGATGGCCGTGGTGTTCCGCATGTTCGGGCGCGACGACCCGCGAGCCTCGGCGCTGGTCGACGCGACCGTGCGCGAGCTCGACTGCGCGCCGTTCCTCTACCGCTACGAGCCCGGCGGCGACGACGGCTTCTCCGGTCGAGAGGGTGCCTTCCTGCCCGCCAGCTGGTGGGTGGTGTCTGCGCTCGCAGCCTGCGGCCGGGTGCGCGAGGCCGAGGATCGCGCACGGGCGCTCGACCGGGCCGTGCCCGCGCTCATGCCGGAGGAGATGGACCCCGAGAGCCGCGTAGGACTCGGCAACGCCCCGCTCGTCTGGTCGCACATGGAGGCCGCCCGGGCGCTCTACGTCCTGGACGCCGCCCGGTTGCGGGACCGGTGGGGCCCGCTCGTGCTGGGTGCGTGGCGTGGCGGTCGCTTCCTGCGGGCACGCCTCACCCGATCCGAGGAGGACACGTGACGGGACCCTTGACGCAAGGACCGCTGGCCGGGCAGGTCGCGCTCGTCACCGGCGCCGGCAGCGGCATCGGGGCTGAGGTCGCCGCGCGGCTGGCCCGCGAGGGCGCGGCTGTGGGGGTCAACGGGCTCACCGGGGATGAGGTCGCCGGCACCGTCGCCCGGATCGTCGACGGCGGCGGGCGCGCGGTCCCGCTCGTCGGCGACGTCTCCGACCCTGGTGACGCGGCACGCATGGTCCGCGAGGTCGACGAGCAGCTCGGCGGGCTGCACGTGCTGGTCAACAACGCCGGCCTGCAGAAGGAGACGCCCTTCCTCGAGATGACCCTCGACACCTGGCGTGCCCAGCTGTCGGTCGACCTCGACGGGGCGTTCCTCATGGCGCTGGAGGCCTGTCGGCTGATGGCGCCCCGCGGTGGAGGGGTGGTGCTCAACGTGACCAGCGTCCACGAGCACCAGCCCCGACCGGGCTTCGCGGCCTACTGCTCGGCCAAGGCCGGGCTGGGCATGCTCACCCAGGTCATCGCCCGAGAGCTCGCCGACCGTGGGATCCGCTGCCTGGCCGTGGCGCCGGGTGCCATCGAGACCCCGATCCAGGGCGACCGCAGCGAGAGCGAGGTCCGAGAGCAGGAGGCCGGCATCCCGGCCGGCCGGCTGGGCACCCCGGCCGAGGTCGCCGGGCTGGTCGCCTTCCTCGTCTCGCCGGCCGCGGCGTACGTCTCGGGCACGACGGTGGTCATGGACGGCGCGTTGGAGCAGCAGGTCTCACTGTCCTGACTAGGGTCACCCCGGTGAGCCCGCAGCGCCCCCGCCTGGCCGTCGTGTTCGGAGGCCGGAGCACCGAGCACGCCATCTCGTGCGTGAGCGCCGGCAGCATCCTGGCCGCCGTCGACCGCGACCGGTACGACGTCGTCGCGGTCGGCATCACCACCGAGGGCCGCTGGGTGCTGGCGCCGGACGACCCGGCGCTGCTCGCGTTGTCCGGCCGCGAGCTGCCCTCGGTGAAAGACGGCCAGGCCGTGGCGCTGCCGGGCGACCCGACCGCCGGGGGGCTCGTCCTGCTCGAGGACGGCCCCGCGCTGCTCGGCCAGGTCGACGTCGTCTTCCCCGTCCTGCACGGCCCGTACGGCGAGGACGGCACCCTGCAGGGGCTGCTCGAGCTGGCCGGCGTGCCGTACGTCGGGAGTGGGGTGCTGGCCAGCGCGGCAGCGATGGACAAGAGCGTCGCGCGGGTGCTGCTGGCCGCGGCGGGGATCGCGGTGACCCCGGCCGTGACCGTGCGCGCGGCGCGCTGGGCGGCCGACCGGGACGGCGTCGTCGACGACGTGCGCGCGCTGGGGCTGCCGGTCTTCGTCAAGCCCGCCCGCGGGGGCTCGAGCATCGGCATCACCAAGGTCCGGGACCTGGCTGAGCTGCCGGCGGCCGTCGAGGAGGCGCTGCGCTGCGACCCGAAGGTCCTCATCGAGACGATGGTGGTCGGCCGGGAGGTGGAGTGCGGGATCCTCGAGGACGCCGACGGGCGCCCGCAGGCCAGCGTCCCGGCCGAGGTCCGCGTGGTCGGTGACTACGACTTCTACGACTTCGAGGCGAAGTACCTCGACGCAGCGACCGAGCTCGATGTCCCGGCCGACCTGCCGCCGGAGCTCACCGAGCGGCTGCAGGCCGTTGCCCGCACCGCCTACGACGCGCTGGACTGCGAGGGGCTGGCCCGGGTCGACTTCTTCGTGCGGCCGGACGGCGAGCTGACCGTCAACGAGGTGAACACGATGCCCGGCTTCACGCCGACGTCGATGTTCCCGCGGATGTGGGCGGCCTCGGGCGTGGACTACCCCGAGCTGGTCGACCGGCTCGTGCAGGCCGCGCTGCGCCGCGGCACCGGCCTGCGCTGAGGCAGGGGCGGCTGCGTTTGCGTCCGCTGCACCGGACGACGTCCGCGCGCGGGGCAGCGGACGCTAGGGAGAGGGCGTCGGGCTCGCAGCCGGCAGCGCGGCCGTGACAGGAGCGACGAGTGGGTTGATGAGCTCTGCGCCGTTGGGGTAGGCGTCGGGGACCTCGACGGCGACGTTGACCGTCCGGTCGGTCGTGGTCCAGCGGAAGCCGGCGCCGATGTCGCGCACCGACCACAGCAGGCCGTTCACCGACACCGGCTCCTCGGGCCGGTCGGGCAGCGGCACCCCGCACTCCAACGTGACGACCGGGTCGCCCCAGGCCGCGGTCAGCTCGGCGTCGCCGGACACCGGCCGACGTTCCACGCCCGGGTCGACCTCGTCGGGCAGGCCGGCCACCAGCTCGGCGCAGGCCGCGCGGGTCGCGCCGTCGACGGCGGCCGCGGTCACCCCGACGGGACCGGTCGCCCGCGCTGGGGGCTCAGGGTCGGACGAGCAGGCGGGAAGGGCGAGCAGCAGCACACCCAGCAGCAGCGGCCTCAGAGGTGGACGACGGGGCAGGTCAGCGTGCGGGTGATGCCGTCGACGCCCTGGATGCGGGCGACGACGAGCTTGCCCAGCTCGTCGACGCTGTTGGCCTCGGCGCGCACGATCACGTCGTACGGGCCGGTGACGTCCTCGGCCTGCGCCACGCCGTCGAGCGCGCTGATGGCGTCGGCGACGGCCGCGGCCTTGCCGACCTCGGTCTGGATGAGGATGTAGGCCTGGACCGGCACGGGGACAACCCTTCTGGGAGGCTGGCGGAGTGCCGGACGCTACAGCACGAGAGCTCGGCGAGTTCGGCCTCATCGACCACGTGGTCGCCCGGCTGGGGACGTCGTCCGCCGTCCTGCTCGGACCCGGTGACGACGCCGCGGTCGTCACCGCGCCGGACGGCCGCGTGGTCGCGACGACCGACGTCCTGGTCGAGGGCATGCACTTCCGGCGGGACTGGTCCGCGGCCTACGACGTGGGCTGCAAGGCCGCCGCGGCCAACCTGGCCGACGTCGCCGCGATGGGCGCCACCGCCACCGCGCTGCTTGTCGGGCTGGCCGCCCCCGGGGACCTGCCGGTGG
>JBBSLB010000020.1:0-20035 GCA_038255675.1 Mycobacteriales bacterium | reverse complement strand
GTGCCACACCTCGCTCAGCGGGTCAGGGCCACCACGCGCTGCCACGCGGTCGTCGGCACCGGTGCCGGCTCGGGGACCCGCGCGCGCCCCCGGCACTCGGCGATCGCGCCCGCGAGCATCGTGCGCAGCCGATCGTCCGGCGTAGGGATCGCCGCGACCGCCACGCTCCGCGTGGCGATCCGCACGATGCCCGGGGCGCCGTGCCGGCAGAAGTGCTGCACCGACGTCCTCTGCGGCTCAAGACTGCGGCGCCCCGTGAACGCCGCCGCCCACCGGCCGGCCTGCGGGACGTCGTCGAGGCCGCGGGCGATGCGCCGTCGTACGGCCTGCAGGTGCGGGTCCGAGAGCGCGATCAGCTGCCGCTCGCAGGCCAGCACCCCGACGGCGAGCGAGCGCTGCGCGTCGAAGGCGACGTCCGGCAGTGCGGTGAGAGCGCAGTGCAGCGCGATCCGCACGTCGGCCAGCGGATCCTCGGTGGTCAGCCCGATGACGTCCGGGATGAGCTGGGCGAGCCGGGACCGACCGGCGTCGGTCGTCCGGTCGTTGACCTGCCGGGCCACCTCGGCCAGCAACGGGTGGGTGCAGGTGGGGTGGTCGGTCCAGCGCTCCCCGGCCAGGAAGGACGCCAGCTCCATGAAGCAGGCGCCCTTGCGGGGGGTGCGGTGCTTGCCGCGGGAGAGCACGGGGAGCAGGTCGGGGACCTCGGTGAACGGCATGGGCACCTCCTGGCGGGCGTGTCCCCAGTGTGCGTCGGCTCCCCCGGGACGTACAGCCCCTGCCGGGCCACAGATCTGGACCCCGCCGTCAGGCCCGGCGCGCTGCCAGGTGGTCGACGAACCACTGCACCGCGGCGGGGTCGTCGACCGAGCCGAGGTTGAGCGCCTTGTCCACGGCGACGCCCTGGGCGATCCGCTTGAGCGGCACCTCGAGCTTCTTGCCGGTGCTCGTGTGCGGGATCGCCGGGACCTCGACGACCTCGTCCGGGACATGCCGCGGTGAGGCCTGTTCGCGCACCGTGGTGCGGATCCGCTCCACGAGTGCGTCGTCGAGCGTGGCCCCGTCGGCCAGCCGCACGAACAGGGGCAGCCAGTAGCCACCGTCGTCCTGCTCGACGCCGAGCACCAGCGCCTCGGCGACCTCGGGCATGGCTTCGACGGCGGCGTAGATGTCGGCGCTGCCCATCCGCACGCCGTGCCGGTTGAGGGTGGAGTCCGACCGGCCGTGCACGACGCCCGTGCCGCGCTCGGTGACGGTCACCCAGTCGCCGTGCCGCCACACGCCGGGGTAGACGTCGAAGTAGCTGCCGTGCAGGCGCTCTCCGCTGTCGTCTCCCCAGATGCGCAGGGGCATCGACGGCATCGGCTTGAGCACGACCAGCTCACCGACCTCGCCGACGAGCGGGCTGCCCTGCTCGTCCCAGGCCTCGACGTGCAGACCCAGTCCACGGCAGGACATCTCGCCGACCGTGACGGGGAGCCAAGGCGCGTCGAGAAGAAGAGCGGCCGCGAAGTCGGTTCCGCCGCTGATGACGTGCAGGGCGAGGTCGTCGCCGACGTTCTCGTAGAGCCAACGGAACGACGAGGCCGGCAGCGGCGAGCCGGTCGAGCCCACGGCGCGCAACGCCGACAGGTCGTGGTCGCGGCGGGGGACGAGCCCGGCCTTCTCGCAGGCCAGCAGGTGGCCTGGGCTGGTGCCGAGCTGGGTGAGCCGCTGGTCCTCGGCGAGCTGCCACAGCCGGTCGGTGTCAGGCCACAGCGGGCTGCCGTCGTAGCAGACGGCTGTTGCGCCGACGGACAGCGCGGAGATGAGGACGTTCCACATGATCCAGCTGGTGGTGGTGTACCAGCAGAAGCGGTCGCCGGGACCGGCGTCGTACTGCAGCCCCTGCTGGGCCAGCCCCATGACCAGAGCGCCGGCGTGCCCGTGCACCAGCCCCTTGGGCAGTCCGGTGGTGCCCGAGGAGTACACGACCCACAGCGGCGCCTCGGCCTCGACCTGCGCGAAGTCCGGCTCGCGGGGCGCGGCGATCGCCTGGTCCCACGGCACGACGTGCAGGCCGGGCCGCTCGACCTGCTCACCGAGCAGCGAGAGGGCGACGACCGCGGTGACGGTCGGCAGGCCGTCGAGCAGCTCGCCGACCGCGTCGCGGCGGTCGCGGTCCCTGCCGCCGAAGCGGTAGCCGTCGACGGTGACGAGCACCGACGGGTCGAGCTGGCCGAAGCGGTCCACCGCGCTGGCCGGGCCGATGTCCGGCGCGCAGGCCGACCACACCGCGCCCAGGCTCGCGCTGGCCAGGAAGGCCACGACCGCTGCGGGGACGTTGGGCAGGTAGCCGACGACGCGGTCGCCCGCACCGACGCCGAGCTCGCGGAGCGTGGCCTGCAGCGCACCGACCTGGCCGCGCAGCTCGTCCCAGGACAGCTCGACGGCCGGGCCCTGCTCGGCCACGGCGACCAGTGCGATGCCGGATCCCCTGGTGCGCAGCACGTTCTCGGCCAAATTCAGCCGAGCTCCGGGGAACCAGTGGCCCCCCGGCATCTCGCGGCTGGTCAGCACCTGCTCGTACGGCCGCGAGGCGACCACGTCGAAGTGCTCCCAGACCGCGGCCCAGAAGTCCTCGAGGGAGTCGACCGACCAGCGCCACAGCGCCTCGTAGTCATCGACCTCGACGCCGTGTCGCTCGCTGACCTCGCGGGCGAAGCGGGTCAGCCGGGACCGCTCGACCCGCTCGGGCGAGGGCTGCCAGAGGACCTCGCTCACTCGGCCGCCCGGTCGGCGACCTTCGCGATGGCCGCGGTGAGCTGCGGCCACAGCTCGCGGGGCATGTTGTGGCCCATGCCCTCGAGCACGAGCAGCTCGGCGTCCGGTACGGCCTCGGCGGTCGCCTGACCGCCGGCGAGCTGCACGAGTGGGTCGGCGTCGCCGTGCACGACGAGGGTGGGGACGGCCAGCTCCCTCAGGCCAGGGGTCCGGTCACCCGACGCGTGGATCGCGAGCAGCTGCCGCGCGACGCCGAGCGGGTCGTACGCCCGGTCGTACGCCTCGCCGCTGATGGTCTCGAGCCAGGCGACGTCGAGCGGGTAGGCGGGGGAGCCGATGACCTCGTAGGTCTGGCGGGCGCGCTGGACGGCCTCTTCACGGCTGGTCGCCGGCGGCGCGAACAGGACCGCCAGCGCCTCCTGCGTCGGGCTGCCGATCGCCGGGGACGGTGTCGACATGATCGAGGTGAGGCTGGCGACGCGGGCCGGGTGCCGGATCGCGACGGTCTGCGCGATCATCCCGCCCATAGAGGCGCCGACGACGTGGGCGCGGTCGATGCCGAGGTGGTCGAGCAGCGCCACGGCGTCGTCGGCCAGGTCGTCGAGGGTGTAGGAGGCCGAGCTGGTGTCGCCGCCGAACGCCGCCATGACGTCCGGCGGGGGCGCGTCGTCCATGTGCGTCGACAGCCCGATGTCGCGGTTGTCGTAGCGGACGACGTGGAAGCCGAGATCCGTCAGCTCGCCGCAGAACTCCTCGTGCCAGGCCAGCATCTGGGTGGCCAGCCCCATGACGAGCAGCAGCGGGCGGCCGCTCGGGTCACCGAAGGTCTCGTAGGCGATCTCGATGCCGTTGGCCGGGGCGGTCTGGACGGGCATGGGGCTCCTCGCGTGGTGGGTCGGGTGCCTCGCAGTGTGACGGGGCACTGGGGCACCATGCCGGGCAGGGCAGGCATCAGGCCGCGCCCGCGAGGCCCGCGGAGGTAGGACGCCCATGAGCGTGTTGGACATGTTCCGGCTGGACGGCAAGGTCGCGATCGTGACGGGGGCGTCCTCCGGACTCGGCGTCGCCTTCGCCAAGGCGCTGGCGGAGGCGGGCGCCGACGTGGCCCTGGGCGCGCGGCGGGTCGATCGGCTGGAGGAGACCAAGGCCCTGGTCGAGGCGACCGGCCGGCGGGCGATCACGGTGCAGACCGACGTCGCGGAGCCCGCTGACTGCCAGCGGCTGGTCGACGAAGCGGTGGCTCAGCTGGGCCGGGTCGACGTCCTGGTCAACAACGCCGGCGTCGGCACGTCGGTCCCGGCGACCCGGGAGACCGTCGAGCAGTTCCGCTCGGTGATCGACGTGAACCTCAACGGCTGCTACTGGATGGCGCAGGCGTGCGGCCGGGTCATGCAGCCCGGCAGCAGCATCATCAACATCAGCAGCATCCTGGGGATCACCACGGCGGGGCTGCCGCAAGCGGCCTACGCGGCGAGCAAGGCCGGGCTCATCGGCCTCACCCGCGACCTCGCCCAGCAGTGGACCGGGCGCAAGGGGATCCGGGTCAACTCCCTGGCGCCGGGCTTCTTCCAGTCCGAGATGACCGACCAGTACCCGGAGGGCTACATGGAGCTGCTGGCGCCGCGGATGGTCGCCGGCCGCAAGGGCGACGAGCGCGAGCTGGCTGCCGCGCTGGTGTTCCTGGCCAGCCCGGCCGGCGGCTACGTCACCGGCCAAACCCTGGCGGTCGACGGCGGGGTGACCATCACCTGACCACCGCCCCGTGGCGCGGCGTCGTCTTCGCGACCCTCGCGGCGTTGCTGTTTGCGCTCAACGGCAGCGTGAGCAAGACCGTCCTGGCCTCCGGCCTGTCCTCGCTACGGCTGGTGGAGCTCCGCAGCCTGGGCGCCGCGCTGTGCTTCCTCACTGCCGTGCTGGTGCTGCGGCCGCGCAGCCTGCGGGCTGCGCCGCGCGAGATCGGCTTCCTGGTCGCTGCCGGGGTCGTCGGCATCGGGTTGGTGCAGTTCCTCTACTTCGTCGCGATCGGCCGGCTGCCGGTCGGGATCGCGCTGCTGCTGGAGTACCTCGCACCGGTGCTCGTGGTCGTGTGGGTGCGCTTCGTGCGGCGGGAGCCGGTGCGCCGTCGCATCTGGTCGGCCCTGGCGTTGAGCGTGGTCGGGCTGGTCGTCGTGGCCGAGGCCTGGCAGGGACTGCAGCTCGACGGTCTCGGCGTGCTCGCCGGACTCGGCGCCGCGGCGGCGCTGGCCACCTACTACCTCAGCAGCGAGCGGGGCATGAGCAGCCGCGACCCGCTCAGCCTGGCCGCGTGGACCTTTGGCGCTGCTGCCGTCTTCTGGAGCCTGCTGCAGCCGTGGTGGACCTTCCCCTGGAGCGATCTCACCCGCCGCGTCCCGCTGCCGGGTCCGCTGCCCGACACCGAGGTCGCCGCCTGGCTGCTCGTGATCTGGGTCGTCGTGCTCGGGACGGTCGTGCCGTACGGCCTGATCCTGCTGGCGCTGCGCCACCTCGGCTCGGCGCGCACGGGCCTGCTCGGCATGGCCGAGCCGGTGCTCGCCGCGGGGGTCGCCTTCGTCGTGCTCGGTGAGGCGCTGTCGCCGGTGCAGCTGCTCGGCGGCGCCGTCGTCCTCACCGGCATCGTGCTGGCCGAGACCGCGCGCACCGTCCCGGAGACGGGAGCCGTCCCGGAGGGCGTCGCCCCCTGAGGGGCTGGCGTCAAGCGGGCTGCTCGAGGACCTCGACGCGGTCCTTGCCGCCACCCTTGGCCCGGTACATCGCCGCGTCGGCGGCGCGCATCAGGGACTCCGAGGCGCTCGGCTCGGTCCCGGCGGTGTCCGGGGCGTAGGCCAGCCCGATGCTGGCTGTCACGACGTGGACCCGGTCGCCGACCAGGATCGGCTGGCGCAGCGCGTTCGCGACCCGCTTGGCCACCTCGAGAGCGGCCTGCCGGTCCGGGACCAGGCGCGCACAGGAGCTGTCGGCGTCGGCGGAGGCCAGCCACGGCTGGAGGACCACGACGAACTCGTCGCCGCCCACCCGCGCCACAACGTCGCCCTCACGCACCGCGGCCAGCAGCCGCCCGGCGATCTCGACCAGGACCGCGTCGCCCGCGGCGTGACCGCTCGTGTCGTTGACGCCCTTGAAGCCATCGAGATCGCAGAACAGGACGGCGATCTCACCGCCGTCACAGCTCGCACGGACCAGCGCTGCCTCAAGCCGCTCGACGAGCTCGGCCCGGTTGGGCAGACCGGTGAGGTGGTCGTGCCGCGCCGCGTCGCGCAGCCGCTGCTCGGCCTCGACGACCCCGGTGACGTCGCGGACGACGGCGAGCACCTCGACGATCCGGCCGTCGGCGCCGCGGCGGAACGGCGTGACCCGCCGGCTGAGCCAGCGCCAGGTCCCGTCGGCGTGCCGGCTGCGGTAGTCCGCCGACACGAAC
This sequence comes from Mycobacteriales bacterium, assembly GCA_038255675.1. GTDB lineage: Bacteria > Actinomycetota > Actinomycetes > Mycobacteriales > SCTD01 > SCTD01. The sequence continues at coordinate 13,839 of JBBSLB010000020.1, read as the reverse complement.
TCGTCGTCGGGCAGGACGGCCGCGGCGGCGTTCAGCGCCTGCACCCGCTCCTGGTCATCGGGATGCGTGCGCGCCGCCATTCCCTCGGCCCCGAGCGCCGCCAGCTGCTCGGCGCCGAGTCCGAGCACGTCCCGCGCCGAGCCGTAGACAAGGGCGCCGCTGGCCACGTCGGTCACGACGATGTCGTCGGGTGTGGCGGCCAGCACGGCCTGGAGGAAGGCCTGCCCCCGGTGGGCGTTGCGCTCCGCGACGTGCAGCTCGGTGATGTCGTGGTGGGTGCCGCGACCGAGCACCGGCCGGCCGTCGTCCTCGAGGTGCACCTCCACGTGGCACCGCAGCAGACGCTCGGCCCGGTCGGTGCCGCGGACGATCCGGAACTCGAAGGCCTGCGGTCCGCCGGAGCGGCAGGCCGCGCCCCAGCTGCCGACGACCGCGTCCCGGTCGTCGGGGTGGATGAGCTCCGTCAGCTGCGCGACCGGCACGTCGGGCGGCAGGCCCCAGAGCACCAGCAGATGTGCGGAGAAGGTCCACGTCAGGGTCACGAAGTCGTACTCGAAGCTGCCCAGCTGGCCGACCCGCTGGGCCTCGGCCAGCCGGCGGTGCTCGTCGGCCAGCGCACGGGCGGTGATCCGCTCGGCGGTGACGTCGGTCAGGGCCGCGACCGCGCCGAGGACCTCGCCCTGCGGTCCGGTGATCTGCCGCCCCCGCACGACGAGCTCCTTGTACGGCCCGCCCGCCGGCCCTGCCACCACGTCGAGCTGGCTGACGTCCTCCCCGCGCAGCGCCCGCATCAGCGGGTAGTCCTGAGGAGCGAGCTTCTCGCCGCTCGGCAGGTAGACGTCGATGTGCGGGTCGATGTGCTCGGGCCTCAGCCCGTCCAGTCCCGCGTCGAAGGCGAACATCGCGCGCTCGGCCCGGTTGCTGACCACGAACACGCTGTCGGCGTCGCAGCCGATGATCCCGACCTCGATCGTCTCGAGCAGGGCGTCGGTGAACCGCTGGCGCCGCTCGAGGTCCGCGTGCTCGGGTGTGCTGTCCACCGATCCCCCTCGATCCGCCACCGCCGGCGGCCAGGAGCAGGTGGGACCGGTCGAGCTTGGCCTCCAGCCTAGTCGTCCGGACGCAGCCAGTGCGGCGCCTGTCCAGTACCGATCCGGTAGCGGGCCGCCTCCTCCGACGGGCTGTACGGCCCCAGCGCCAGCTGCAGGGCACGCAGCTGCACGCGGGTGAGCGCCAGGGAGGCGCGGCCGCCCGAGCCCCGGCCGGGCACCCCCGCCAGAGCAGCGATGGTGGGCGAGATCAGCAGCGACGCACCGCGTGCCAGCCCGGCGTAGAAGAGCTGCTCGGGCCTGGACAGCCCGGGTGGCGCGGACAAGAACGTGCGCAGGTCCGCCGGCACGGGCTCCAGTACCGGGGCGTAGGCCGCCAGCGCCTCGGCCAGCTCGGCCTCGGTCGTCGGCAGATCGGTCGCGCCGAGCTCGGCGGCGCTGCGCTGCCACTGCCCGACGTAGGCGTCCGGCCAGCGGCGGCCGAAGCGGCTCGACAGGTTGCGGCCCACCGCCTCCTGCGCGGCCAGGAAGGCGTCGGTGAAGGCCAGGTGCACCCAGCGCAGCAGGTCCGGATCGGAGGCGGCGTAGGGCCGACCGAGGTCGTCGCTGCCCTTGACGACGGTGTGCAGCCGGCGGACCCGGCCGGCCTCGCGGGCGGCCAGCTCGGCCGAGCCGAAGGTGCTCACCACCAGCCAGCGGGCGGTGCCGGCGAGCCGCTTCCACGGGTCCTGCCGGTAGTCGGAGTGCCGCATCACGCCGGCCAGCGCCCGTGGGTGCGCGCCCTGGCCCAGCAGCGCGCCGACCCCGCCGACCAGCGTCGACAGGTCGCCGTGCACGCGCCAGACGACGCCGTCCGGCTCGAACCAGCCGGGTCCCTCGCCGACGGTGGCGATGTCGCGGACCCAGTCCGGGGCGCCGGTCGGATCGCCGGACACCCGCGCGCGGAAGCGCTCGCGGGCCAGCTCTGGCAGGTGCGTCAGCGGTAGGGGCACACGCCCAGCCTCCCCGACAGGTCCGCCGACTACCGTTCCGGGCGTGCCTGAGCTGAAGCGGGTGCCGGCGAACGGCATCGAGATCGCGTACGAGACCTTCGGCGAGCGGACGAACCCGCCGCTGGTCCTGGTGATGGGACTGGGCACCCAGATGCTCGCCTGGCCGGACGAGTTCTGCGAGGACCTCGCCGATCGCGGCCACTTCGTCGTGCGCTTCGACAACCGCGACGTCGGTGCGAGCACGCACCTGCGCGGCGTCCGCGCCCCTCACGTCGCGAAGATCGTCGCCCGCCGCGCGGTCCCGCCGTACACGATCGACGACATGGCCGACGACGCGCTCGGCCTGATCGACGCGCTCGACCTCGGCCCGGTCCACCTGGTCGGCGCGTCGCTCGGCGGCTTCATCGCGCAGACCGTCGCGATCCGCCGACCGGAGGCGGTTCGCAGCCTCACTCTCATCATGACCTCGACGGGCTCGCGCCGGGTCGGCCAGGCCCACCCCAAGCTCCTCCGCCGGCTGCTGACGCGGCCCGTGGTCAGCAGCCGCGAGCAGGCGCAGGACGCCGTCGTCGAGACCTTCCGCGTCATCGGCTCCGTGGGCTTCCCGCTCGACGAGGGACGCCTGCGCGATCTGGCCGGCCGCAGCTACGACCGTGCGTACGACCCGGGCGGCTACCGCCGCCAGCTCGCCGCCGTCGTCGCCCAGCCGGACCGCTCCGACCAGCTGCGCGCGCTCGACGTCCCCGCGCTGGTGATGCACGGGCTGCACGACCGGCTCGTCGCCCCGAGTGGCGGCGTCGCCGTGGCGCGCAAGCTGCGCGGGTCGCGCTTCGTCGGCTTCTCCGGCATGGGCCACGACATGCCGCGCCAGCTGTGGCCGGAGTTCACCCACCACATCAGTGACCTGGTGGCCCGCGCCGAGTCCGGGCAGCTCGCCCCGGCTGAGTAGCCGTACTCAGGACGACCGGCCCTGCCCAGGGCCATGATCGGCGGCATGGTCACCCACAGCCCCGAAGCACCCCCCGGGACGCATCGCGTCCCGGCCGCGCAGCTGGCCTGGCTCGAGGGCGAGCTGGCCCGCTGGCAGGCCGAGGGCCGGCTCGACGCGGCGACCGTCGCCGGTATCCGGTCGGACTACTCCGCCAGCCGCCGCTACTCGCTCTCGCGCCTGCTGCTCGCGCTCGGGGCGGCCTTCGTCGGCATCGGCGTGCTGTGGCTGGTCGCTGCCAACCTCGATGAGCTGTCGCCGGTGACCCGCTTCGTCGGCGTCGTGGTCCTGTGGCTCGGTGCGGTCGGCGCGGCCGAGCTGCTCGCCGGCTCGCGCCGCGCCGGCAAGGTCGTCGTCGGTGCGCTCCAGCTGGTCGCGGCTCTTTTGCTCGGCGCCGTCGTGATGCAGGCGGCGCAGAGCCTGCAGGTGCCCGCCTACGACTCCGGCCTGCTCGGCACCTGGGGCGCCGGTGCGCTGCTGTATGCCTACGCCGCAGGCGCTCTCGCGCCGCTGCTCGTCGGAATCGTCGTCACCGCGGCTTGGTGGGTGTGGGTCGTGGCCGAGCGCAGCGAGTCGGTGGCGGGGGCCGCCGTGGCGCTGCTGCTCGCGGCGGTCCTCACCGGGGCGGTGGCGGTGGCGCACCAGGGACGGCTGCTGCCGTCCTTCGCTGCGCCGTGGCGCCTGGCCAGCGCATTGCTCGTCCTCACCGGGCTCTTCCTCGCCGCGCTGCCTCGCCTCGGCGAGAGCGCCGTGCCCTCAGGTGGAGTCGTCTGGGCAGGGGTGGCGGTCGTGCTGCTCGCGGCGGTCGGCGCAGCCCTGCTCGCCGACAACAAGGGCCGGCTCGAGGTCGGGGCGGTCGTGGCCGCCGCCGTGATCGGGGCGCTGGTGCTGCAGTGGCAGCCCGCGGGACCGACCGGCTCGTCAGAGCTGACCGGTGCGGGGCTGGCCCGCGCCGTCGTCGCGATCCTGGTCTACCTCCTCGCGGCGGCCTGGCTCGCCGCGCTCGGGGTGCTGCGCGACGCGGGCGGGCTCACCCAGCTCGCCACGGGAGCGCTGGTCGTCTTCACGGTGGTGCAGAGCTTCGCGGTCTTCGAGCCCATCCTGTCCGGCGCCGCGCTGTTCCTCGTGCTCGGCGTCGTGCTTGCCGGTGCGGGCTACCTGGTCGAACGCGGGCGCCGCCGGCTGGTCGCCGACGTCGCCGAGGCGTCGGCATGAGCGGCCTGCTCGGCTCCCGCCGACTCCGCGTCGCCGCCGCCTGCCTCGTCCACCTGGTGCTGGTGGGGGTGGCCGTCTCCCCGCAGCTCTCGGCCCGGCTCACCGGCGAGGAGCTCCGGCTGGCCGTCGCGCCGCTGGACCCGATCGACCCCTTCCGCGGGGCGTACGTCGTCCTGGGCTACCCCGACCTGCCGATGCAGCAGCAGCAGACCGGCCGGGGCCGGCCGCTCATGGGCACGGTCTTCATCCCGCTCGAGCCGGCCGGGGACCTCTGGGAGAGCAGCGCGCTGACCACGCGCGAGCCGTCCGCCGGGCCCTACCTGCGGTGCGACACCGACGGCTGGCAGGTGCGCTGCGGGATCGAGAGCCTGTTCGCCGCGCAGGACGAGGCGCGGCGTATCGAGCAGCAGCTCGCCACCGGAGCCGTCGCCGTCGTCCGGGTCGACGACAACGGGAACGCCGCGGTGGTCCGGGTCGAGGCGGCGCGTCCCTAGCCTCGTGCGGGTGGACCCCTTCGCGCTGCCCTGCCACCCCGACCTTCGTGTGACGCCCGAGGACCGCGACTGGCGGGCGATCGGCGTGAAGAGCGCCGACGAGGTGCTGCGCAAGCAGACCCGCTGCCCGCAATGCAAGACGGCGTACACGGCCTTCGTCCGCACCTTCCCGGCCGGCACGACGGTCGAGTGGGTCCGGCCGACGCCGTTCCAGGTCAGCGCGGCACCGGTGGACGGCGGGCCGCTGTGGCAGGACGCCGCCGAGGGCGGTTGGAGGACCCCGGTGCTGCCCGCGGACCGGGACCGCGAGCGGGCCGACCTGCAGGAAGCGGTTGTCGGGCTGGGCCCGGCCTGGGAGCGCTCGGTCCAGCTGTGCACCCCGTCGTACGTCCTCACCGCCGGCGGCGAGGTCGTCGCCGAGCCGGGGGAGCTGCTGCTGGAGCGGCGCGAGAAGTGGAACGCGCAGGACCGCCGGCTCGCGCTGCTGTGGGCGCCGCGGGCCGGTCGCCCCGTCGTTGCGTGGCACGGCTTCAGCCGACTGCTCACCACAGACTGAGCGGGCGCCCGCTCCCCGGCCGCCTCCCCCGTGCTCTGCGGCGGCCTGCGCGGGATGTGGCGATCTTCGGCGGGGCGTGAGCGCGCGTGATCGCCACTTCCGGGCGTCAGCACGGCGGGATGCGCCGCGCCGGTGTGGCCAGTGCGGGATGTGGCGATCTTCGGCGGGGCGTGAGCGCGCGTGATCGCCACTTCCGGACGGGGCCCGGCGCCGGCGCGGGTCCTGGGAGGGGCGGGACAGCCTGTACGGCCGGACCTCCCCCGGACTGTCGGGGGGGCGCGGTAGGAACGACGCGTGACCAATCCGTGCTGAGGCTGCACCGCGCCGAGCGCACCGATCTGCTCGCCGAGGCGCTCGGGGGTGTCTTGCGGGCGCCGCTGGCTGACCCGTTCGCGACCGAGGTCGTCGCGGTGCCGGCCAAGGGCGTCGAGCGCTGGCTCACCCAGCGGCTGTCGACGGTCCTCGGCACAGCGCCGCAGATGGGCGACGGGGTGGCCGCGGGGATCGTCTTCCCCAGCCCGACCCGGTTGGTCGACGAAGCGGTGGCGGTCGCCTCCGGCACCACCGTGGACGACGACCCGTGGTCGCCGCAGCGGGTGCTCTGGACCCTGCTGACCGTCGTCGACGGCTGCCTGGGCGAGCCGTGGTGCGCGGTGCTGACCGGCCACCTCGGTGACGGCGAGCAGGGGCACCGCGTCGGCCGCCGCTACGCCACCGCCGAGCACCTGCGCGACCTGTTCCGCTCCTACGCAGCCTCCCGGCCGGCGATGCTCGTCGACTGGGCCGAGGGTCGCGACACCGACGGCACCGACGTGCTCGACCCCGATCTGGCGTGGCAGGCCGAGCTCTGGCGGCGGCTCCGCGCCGCGCTCGCCGCCCCGAGCCCGGCCGAGCGGCTCGCAGCCACCTGCGCCCGGCTGCGCGACGAGCCGTCGGTCAGCGACCTGCCCGAGCGGGTGTCGCTGTTCGGCGCGACCCGGCTGACGACCGAGCAGCGCGCGGTGCTCGCCGCGCTCGGCGAGCACCGTGACGTCCACCTCTGGCTCCCGCACCCCAGCCCGGCGATGTGGACCGCGCTGCAGGGGATCTCACCCGTGAGCCGGCGCTCCGACGACGCGAGCGCGCTGGCCGTCACGCACCCGCTGCTCGCCAGCCTGGCCCGCGACACCCGCGAGCTGCAGCAGCTGCTCGAGGTGGACGAGGACGAGCACCTCCCGGGTGCGACGTCCGCGACGACGCTGCTCGGCGCCCTGCAGGCGGCGCTGCGCGACGACGCCGACCCGTCGCCCGCCGCGACCGCAGACCGCACCGTCCAGGTGCACTCCTGCCACGGTCCGCCCCGCCAGGTCGAGGTGCTGCGCGAGGCGCTGCTCCACCTGTTCGCCGACGACCCGACGCTCGAGCCGCGCGACGTGCTGGTGATGTGCCCCGACGTCGAGACCTACGCACCGCTGGTCCGTGCCGCCTTCGGTCAGCCCGGCGCCGGTCACCCCGGGCACCGGCTGCGGGTCCGGCTGGCGGACCGGTCGCTGCGGCAGACCAACCCGCTGCTCGACACACTTGCCGGGCTGCTGGCGCTCGCCGACGGAAGGGTCACCGCCAGCCAGGTCCTCGACCTCGCGGCGACGGCGCCGGTGCGCCGGGCGTTCCGCTTCTCCGACGACGACCTCGAGAGGCTGCGCGACTGGGCCGGCCGGGCCGGGGTGCGCTGGGGCCTCGGCGAGCGGCCACGTGCCGCGCACGGCCTTGGCCGGGTCCACCAGAACACCTGGGACACCGGGCTCGACCGGATCCTGCTGGGTGTCGTCGCCGACGAGACCGACCTGCAGTGGCTCGGCCTCGCGCTGCCGCTCGACGACGTCGACAGCAGCGACATCGGGCTGGCCGGGCGGCTCGCCGAGCTGCTGGAGCGGCTCGACGGCGTCCTCGCCCGGCTGCAGGACACGCAGCCGGTGGCCGCGTGGGTGGCCGCCCTGAGCGATGCCCTCGACCTGCTGACCGACGTCACCGACGACGACGCCTGGCAGCTCGGCCAGGCCCGCCGCCAGCTCAGTGACGCAGCTGAGCACGGTGCCGACGTCGAGCTGCGGCTGCCCGACGTCCGCGCTCTGCTCGCCGGGAGGCTGGCCGGTCGACCGACCCGCGCCAACTTCCGCACGGGCGAGCTCACCGTCTGCACCATGGTCCCGATGCGGTCGGTGCCGCACCGCGTCATCGCGCTGCTCGGCCTGGACGACGGCGTCTTCCCGCGCGCGGGCAGCGTCGACGGCGACGACGTGCTGCATCGCGACCCGTGCCTTGGCGAGCGCGATGTCCGCAGTGAGGACCGCCAGCTGCTGCTGGACGCGGTGCTGTCGGCGGGCGACGCGCTGCTGCTGCTCTACACCGGCGCCGACCCGGTCACCGGCGCCGAGCGCCCGCCGGCCGTGCCGCTGGGCGAGCTGCTCGACGTGCTCCGCACGACCGTCGACGACCCGTCCCTCACGGGCGTGCTGCGGCGTCACCCGCTGCAGCCGTTCGACCCGCAGGACTTTTCCGCTGCAGCGCCTTTCAGTTTCGACCGCGGCGCCTACGCCGGGGCCCGGGCGGCCGCGGCCGACCGGGTGCCGGAGCCGCCGCTCCTTGCCGCGCCGCTCCCGGTGCGCGGGGGCGACGTCCCCCTGGCCGACCTGGTCGCTTTCGCGGTCCACCCGGTCAAGGCGTTCCTGAGCCGGCGGCTGGGCGTCCACGTCCCCGACGCCGAGCAGGCTGTTGCCGACGCGCTGTCCGCCGAGCTCGAGCCGCTGCAGAAGTGGGACGTCGGCGACCGGATGCTCGCCGCGCGGCTGGCGGGGGTCGACACCTCCGCCTTCCGCCAGGCCGAGCACCGTCGGGGCACCCTCCCGCCCGGGCCGCTCGGCCTGCGCGTCGTTGACGACCTGCAGAAGGCCGTCGAGCCGCTCGCCGAGGCCGCGCTGCTCGTCCACACCGGCGTCCCCCGTGCAGTGGACGTCGCCGTCGACCTCGGCGCCGGGCGGCGCCTGGTCGGCACGGTCGGTGGCCTGCACGGCGAGGTCCTGGCCAGCACCTCGTACTCCGCCCTCGGCCCGAAGCACCGCGTCGCGGCCTGGGTGCGGCTGCTGGCCGTCGCCGCCGACGGGGCCGCGCCGGTGACGGCGGCGGTGACGACCGGCCGGGGTCCGCACCGGCGGCCGGTGTGGCGGTCGACGCTGACCCGGCCGGACGACCCGTTCGCGCTCCTGCGCGACCTCGTCGGCCTCTACGACCAGGGGATGAGCGAGCCGCTGCCGATGGCGACCGGCGCCTCGTACGCCTACGCCGCACGCCGGGCGGCCGGCGACGAGGTCGGTCTGGCGCGCGACGCCGCCTGCAAGGACTGGGAGTCGATGTTCGGCGACGGGACCGACCGTCACCTCGCCTACGTCCTCGGGTCACCGGCGACGTTCGACGCCGTGACGGGAGCACCCGACCCCGGGCCGGAGGGCACCCGCTTCGGGGCGCTCGCGCTTCGGCTGTGGTCGCCGCTGCTCGCGCACGAGGCGGTGGGTGCCCCGTGAGCTTCGACCTCCATGGCCCGCTGCCGACCGGGACGACCGTGCTGGAGGCCAGCGCCGGCACCGGGAAGACCTGGACCATCGCCGCTCTTGCGACCCGCTATGTCGCCGAGGGTCGCGCCGAGCTGTCGCAGCTCATGCTCGCCACCTTCAGCCGGGCCGCCACCCAGGAGCTCCGCGAGCGCATACGCGAACGCCTGGCCTCCACCTCGCGCGGGCTGGCCGACCCCGCCTGCCAGGACCCGCTCGTGCTGCACCTGCGCGCCGCCGACCCCGACGAGGTGGCGTTGCGCCGTCGGCGCCTGGTGCGCGCGCTGTCGGACTTCGACCGGGCCACCATCGCGACGACCCACAGCTTCTGCCAGCAGGTCCTGGACAGCCTCGGGATGTCAGGCGATCACGAGCCCGGCGTGCAGCTGGTCGAGTCGGTCGACGACCTGCTGCGGGAGGTCGTCGACGACCTCTACCTCCGCAAGTTCGCGGCCCACGGTGCAGCGGTGCCGGAGATCTCGCCCAAGGACGCCCGCGAGGTCGCCCGCGCCGCGGTGGGCGACCGGTCCGCCCGGTTGGAGCCGGCCGACGCCGACGCCGCGTCACCGGCGGGGCAGCGGGTCGGACTGGCCCGGGCCGTCCAGGTCGAGCTCGACCGGCGCAAGCGCCAGGCGTCCGTGCGCGACTTCGACGACCTGCTCGTCCTGCTCTGCGCGGTGCTGCGCGACCCGGTCCGCGGGCCCGCCGCCTGCGGGCGGCTGCGGGAGCGCTACGCCGTGGTGCTCGTCGACGAGTTCCAGGACACCGACCCGGTGCAGTGGGAGATCCTGCGCACCGCCTTCCACGGGCACACCGACCTGGTCCTCATCGGCGACCCGAAGCAGGCGATCTACGCCTTCCGCGGCGCTGAGGTGCTCTCCTACCTCGCCGCCCGCGCCGACGCCGACCGGTCGGCGACCCTCAGCACCAACTGGCGCAGCGACGAGGGGCTGCTCACCGCGCTGCACCACCTGCACGGCAACGCGGCGCTCGGCCACCCGCAGATCGTGGCGCAGCACGTCGCCGCCCACCACACCGCCCGGCGGATGCCCGGCACGGCGCCGTTCCGGCTCAGGGTGCTGGACCGCAGCGGGGCCGGACCGATCGGGCGCAGCGGCTTCCCCGGCATCAACGGGCTGCGCGAGAAGGTCGCGGCCGACGTCGCCGCCGACGTCGTGCGGCTGCTCGACAGCGGCGCGCCGCTCGAGCTCGACGGGGTCGCGGCGCCGGTGCAGCCCGGCGACATCGCGGTGCTGGTCCGTAAGCACGTGCACGGCGCGAGGGTGCAGGCGGCGCTCGAGGCCGCAGGTGTCCCGTGCGTGCTGTCCAGCAGCACCAGCGTCTTCACAACGCCCGCGGCGCGCGACTGGCTGTGGCTGCTGCAGGCGCTCGAGCAGCCGCACCGCGCCGGCCGGGTCCGGCTCGCGGCGCTCACCCCGCTGCTCGGCCGGTCCGCCGCCGCGCTGGACGCCGACCCCGACGGGGCGCTCGAGGAGGTCGGCGGTCTGCTGCGCGACGCCGCCGAGCGCTTCGCCGAGGCCGGGCTGGCGGCCGCCTTCGAGCACCTCGCCGTCCGCACCCGGCTGGAGAGCCGGCTGCTGTCGGTCGAGAGCGGTGAGCGGCGGCTGACCGACCTCCGGCACCTCGCGCAGGCGCTCAACCGGGCCGCCGTCGAGCAGGCGCTCGGGCTCTCGGCGCTGGTCGGCTGGCTGGCCGAGCGGGTCGAGGATCCCGACACCGGCTCGGCCGGCGAGCGCAGCCGGCGGCTCGAGACCGACGCCGCGGCCGTCCAGATCGTCACGGTCCACGCCAGCAAGGGGCTCGAGTTCCCGGTCGTCTACGTCCCCTACGGCTGGGACGGCGGCAAGGCGTCCACGCCCGCCACGCTGCGCCTGCACGACGACGCGGGCGAGCGGGTGCTCGACGTCGGTGGCAAGGGCGGGCCCGGCTGGGAGGCGCGCAAGAAGCGCGCCGACGCCGAGGACGAGGGCGAGGAGCTGCGCCTGCTCTACGTCGCGCTGACCCGCGCGCAGTGCTCGGTCGTCGCGCACTGGGCGCCGTCCGCGAGCGGCGCGTCCGCCCCGCTGCATCGGCTGCTCCTCGGCCGCACCGCCGGCGACCCCGTCCCCGCCGCCCGGGTGAAGGTGCCCGACGATGATGCCGTGGCGCTGGCCCGGCTGACGGAGTGGGGCAGGCTGCCCGAGATCTCCGTGGAGGCAGTGGGTCTCGTGAGCCTGTCCCGGTGGGCGCCGGCGGCCGACGCGCCCCGACCGCTCGACGTCGCGCGCTTCGACCGCACCCTTGACACCGCGTGGCGCCGCACGTCCTACTCCGCGCTCACCTCCTCGGTGCACGACCTGCCGAGGGTCAGCAGCGAGCCCGAGTCGCCCGGCACCACCGACGAGCCCCAGACGCCGCCGGCGGTCGACGTCGCCTCCGGTGGGCCACCGTCGACGATGAACGGCCTGCCGGCCGGGGCCGCCTTCGGCACGCTCGTCCATGAGGTGCTCGAGCAGGTCGACACCTCGGCCGCCGATCTGCCCACCGAGCTGCTCGACCGGTGCCGGCAGGCCGTCGCCCGGCGGCTCGCCGCGGTCGACCCGCAGGCGTTGGCCGCAGCGCTGCTGCCGGTGCTGCACACCCCGCTGCACACCCGTCTGCACACCCCTTTGCACACCCCCGCGCACACCCTCGCCGACGTGGCGCCCGCGGACCGGCTGGTGGAGCTGGACTTCGAGCTGCCGCTGTCCGGCGGCGACGACGTCACCGCGACGCAGGCCCGGCTGCGCGACCTGGCCGGCCTGCTGCGCCGGCACCTGCCGTCCGACGACGTGCTGGCGCCCTACGCCGACCTGCTCGAGACCGTCGACGCGCCGCCGCTGCGCGGCTACCTGTCCGGCAGCATCGACGCGGTCCTCCGTCTGCCCGGTCCGTCCTACGTCGTCGTGGACTACAAGACCAACCGGCTCGGCCGCGGCGACCTCACCGCGCTGCACTACGTCCGGGAGGCGATGGCGGCCGAGATGCTGCGTGCCCACTACCCGCTGCAGGCACTTCTCTACGCCGTCGCGCTGCACCGCTTCCTGCGCTGGCGCCAGCCCGGCTACGACCCCGAGCGGCACCTCGGCGGGGTGCAGTACCTCTTCGTCCGCGGCATGATCGGGCCCGAGACCCCCTCGGGCTGCGGGGTCTTCGACTGGCAGCCGCCGCCGCCGCTGGTCACCGCGCTGTCGGACCTGCTCGCGGGGTCCGCGTGAGGGCGGCGCAGGCCGAGGGCCTGCTGGGCGCCTTCAGCGACGTGGGTGTGCTCGACGCGGCCGACGTGCACGTCGCGCGGCGCCTCGGCGCGCTCGGCCGCGAGAGCGGCGAGCAGGTGCTGCTCGCGACCGCACTGGCGGTGCGGGCCGTCCGGCTCGGCGCGACCTGCCTCGAGCTGGAGCGGCTGGCCGATGTCACGCTCGACGAGGACTCCGACGTCGACGTCACGAGCCTGCCGTGGCCGGCGGTCGCCGACGTCGTCACGGCGCTGCGCGCCAGCCCGCTGGTGGTGGGCAGCGAGGCCGGCACCCTGCGTCCGCTGCGGTTCGTCGACACCGACGGTGGACCACTGCTCTACCTCGCGCGCTACTGGAGGCAGGAGCAGGCCGTGCGCGACCTGCTCGACGACCGCGCCCTCACCCGGCCGCCCGCGCCACCCGACCTGGCGGCCCGGCTCGCCGACCTGTTCCGCGACAGCTCCGGCCCCGACCGCCAGCGGATCGCGGTCGCGCTGGCTGCCACCCGCTGGACCACCGTCCTGGCCGGCGGTCCCGGCACCGGCAAGACCACGACCGTGGCGCGGGTGCTGGCCCTGCTGCAGCAGCCCGGGCTGCGGGTGGCCCTTGCCGCCCCCACCGGCAAGGCCGCCGCGCGGCTGCAGGAGTCGGTCCGCGAGCAGGCAGGCGGGCTCGGCCTACCGGCCGACCTGACGGCGATGACGCTGCACCGGCTGCTCGGCTGGCGCCCCGACAGCGCCACCCGCTTCCGGCACGACGCGACCAACCGCCTCCCGTACGACGTGGTGGTCGTCGACGAGACCTCCATGGTGTCGCTGACGCTCATGGCGCGGCTGCTGGAGGCGGTCCGGCCGGACGCGCGGCTGCTGCTCGTCGGCGACCCGGACCAGCTCACCTCGATCGACGCCGGTGCGGTGCTCGCCGACCTGGTCGCCCGGCCGGTCACCGGCAGCCCCGACCCGCTGCTCGAGCAGCTCGTCGCCGGCGACCTGACCGCCGCGGCCGACCCGGACGAGGCCGCCCTCACCCCGCTCGAGCGCGATCGGCTGCGCGGGGGGGTCGTGCGGCTCAGCCGGGGCCGACGCTTCGGCGGCATGATCGCCGAGCTCGCGCTCGCGGTGCGCGAGGGGCGGGCCGACCGGGCCCTGGACCTCATGCGCAGCGGCGACCCTGCGGTGTCCTTCGTCGAGACCGGTGACGTCGAGGCGGTGCGCGCCGACGTCGTGCGCTCCTCGCTGGCGGTCACCGGCGCCGCCGAGGCCGGCGACGTGGCGGCCGCGCTGCTGGCGCTGGAGGAGCACCGGCTGCTCTGCGCCCACCGGCAGGGGCCCTACGGCGTCGCCGACTGGGACCACAGCGCGCTCGGCTGGGTCGGCCAGGCCCTGGGCCGGCCGCTCGACCCGCGCAGCTGGTACCCCGGGCAGCCGCTGCTCGTCACCCGCAACGATCACGACGCGAAGGTCTACAACGGCGACACCGGCGTGGTGGTTCGGCGCGGTGAGGAGCTCGTCGCGGCGTTTGCGCGGGGGAGCAGCCCCGTGGTCCTGCATCCCGGGCGGATCGGCGACGTGCAGACCGTCTACGCGATGACCATCCACCGCGCGCAGGGCTCGCAGTACTCCACCGTCTCGGTCGTGCTGCCGGCCACCGCGTCGTCGCTGCTGACCCGCGAGCTGCTCTACACCG
>JBBSLB010000019.1:0-21012 GCA_038255675.1 Mycobacteriales bacterium | reverse complement strand
CGAGCGCCCAGACCCAGGCCGGTTCTCGTCCAGGTCCTCCGGCACGCCGGGCGGCAAGGGCTCGTGGTGCGCAACGTGGCCGCGATCGTCCCGACCCCGGTGGGACCCCGGGCGCAGGGCCGCCTCCTGACCGTCGAACAGGCCCGGCTCCTGCAGGAGGCCCGTGCGGTCACCCGCTCCAGGCGGCGTTTGTGCTCGGCCTGACGTGCGGCTGCGGCCTGGGGAGCTGCTCGGGCTGGGCTGGGAGGACGTCGACCTCGACCAGGGCGTGCTGTGCGTCAGCAGGGCGGTCAGCCGGGTCGACGGCACAGTGCAGCTGGGGCCGACCAAGACCGCCTCGTCGCGGCGGCAGCTGCGACTGCCCGCCGCCGCCGAGAACGCCCTGCGGGGTCACCGCGCGCCAGCTGGCCCAGCAGAGGCTGATGGGGGAGCACTGGCAGGACCTCGGACTGGTCTTCCCGACCGGCCGCGGGACCTTGCTCGACCCCGCCAACCTGCGCCGGTCCCTGCGCGCCGTCACCGAGCAGGCCGGCCTCGGGCGCTGGCACCCCCACGAGCTGCGGCACTCCGCAGCCAGCCTGTTGTCCGCGGCCGGCGTGCCGCTCGAGGAGGTCGCCGACGTGCTCGGGCACGCCAGCACCCGATGACCTCCGCGACGTACCGGCACGGCACGACGCCGACGATCGACGCGGAGCCAACATACGGTTCCAGATGACGCCGAACGGCGGTGACTCTGCGACGCCTGTGGCTACCGGTTTGGCTACCGGCAGTGACTTCGTGATCTTGCCGAGGGAGCTGCGCCCCCTCTGACCTGGGCTTTGAGTGTGGGCGATACAGGACTTGAACCTGTGACCTCTTCCGTGTCAGGGAAGCGCGCTACCAGACTGCGCCAATCGCCCGAGCGTGTTCAGTTGTGGACGTCCGTGGAAGCGAGGCCGGGGCGGGAATCGAACCCGCGTACAGGGCTTTGCAGGCCCTTGCCTAAGCCACTCGGCCACCCGGCCAGACGTTCGGCACCCCCACACAGGGGGGCACCTTCCGAGCGGATGACGGGATTCGAACCCGCGACCCCAACCTTGGCAAGGTTGTGCTCTACCACTGAGCCACATCCGCGTACGGCACCGACCTCTTCAGGCCTGGCGACGGGAAGAACCGTAGCAGAGCCGCTCAGGTCTCCGGCTCGGCCCAGAGCAGGAGCGCGAGCTCGGCATCGACGTCGACGTGGCCGCTCTCGCCGCCCGTGGGGACGGCCTGGTAGGTCCGGCCGAGGAACTCCACGAGGCCGGTCAGCGGGACCTCGAACAGGGCCCGGCCGGACGGGGAGGACAGCGAGAGGCAGACGGCTGCGCCGGTGTCGCCGGCAGACGGCCACACCTGGACGTCGCCCTCGCCGGCCGGTACGGAGATGCCGTCCGAGAGCAGCTGTCGGGCGAAGGTCCACTGGACCACATCGCCCCCCGCCGCGCCGGTGTGGAAGGCGACGGTCACGGCGTACGGGTCGGTCTCGTCGTAGTCGAGGTCCGCGCGGACGGGAAGCGAGGGGGCTCCCGGGACGACGAGGCGGAACTGCAGCTCCGAGGTGACCGAGGTCGGGCGGGTGGTCATGGCTCGGGCCTCTCCGACGCGGGGGCCGGCGTGACCCCGTCTGACACCTGGGGTCCCCGCTGGCGCCATCGCTGAACCCCGCGAGGAGCCCGGGAAGGGAGCTTTCACCCGTACGGCGGGATCGTCTGCCCCATCTGCTGTGCGGCGACGACCGGTTCGCGGCGGTACGCTCCCGCTTCGTGTGACGCATGCCGCGGCCGGCCACCCATCCGGCCGTCCTCCGGTTGCGAAGACCCAGGGTGAGGACCTCGATGACGCTGCCGCGACCGAACGGGGCGACCGCAGCTGCGGCACCGGTCGCCGTGCCGCTCGGCGCCGGCTACGAGGGACAGGACGACCGGGCG
Source organism: Mycobacteriales bacterium (assembly GCA_038255675.1). Classification (GTDB taxonomy): domain Bacteria; phylum Actinomycetota; class Actinomycetes; order Mycobacteriales; family SCTD01; genus SCTD01. Next base: position 19,063 of record JBBSLB010000019.1, on the reverse strand, counting down.
CTCGTCGCGCGGGTGACCGAAGGCGACGGCGGGGCGCTCGAAGCCCTGTATGCCCGCTACGGCCGGGCTTGCTATGGCCTGGCGCGACGCATCCTCGTCGACGAGCAGCTGGCGCAGGACGCGGTGCAGGAGGTGTTCCTCACGGTCTGGCGGGACGCCTCGCGGTTCGACGCCTCGCGCGGCGCCTTCTCCACGTGGCTGCTGTCCATGACCCACCACAAGGCGGTCGACAGCGTCCGCCGCGAGGAGAACCTCCGCAAGCGTCGGACCACCGACGAGGCGCTCGAGGTCACCGAGTCCGACGCGCCCCGCGTCGAGGACGCCGTGTGGTCGCTGCTGCGCCGCCAGCGGGTCCGCGAGGTGCTCCGGACGCTGCCGGAGCCGCAGCGCGAGGCGCTGACGCTGGCCTACTTCGGCGGCTTCACCCAGCGCGAGATCGCCGGGCTGACGAGCACCCCGCTCGGCACGGTGAAGACCCGGATGCTCGCCGGGATGCGCCGGATGAAGGAGTCCCTCGACGGGATGTCGAACGCCGCCGGCGGCCAGGAGCCGCCCGACCCGAGGAGCGCGCGATGACACGGCACGACGAGCACGTGCGCTTCGAGGAGCTGGCGGCCGGCCATGCGCTGCACGCCCTCGAGCCCGAGGACGAGCAGCTGTTCCGTGCCCACCTGTCCGGTTGCGCGCGCTGTGAGCGCGCCCTGGACGAGCACGCCGCTGCACTGGCCCACCTGGCCTACGCGCCCGACGCGGCGGAGCCTGCTCCGTCGCTGCTCGAGGGGATCCGGGCCGGGGTGCTGGCCTCCGGACGCGAGGCGAGCTTCCCGTCGCCGGACGTCCAGGAGCAGCCCGCGCAGCTCGACGAGGTACGCCGCCGCCGCGATGCCTCGCGGCTGCGCCGGGCCGGCACGCTGACCGGTGTCGCGGCCGCAGCTGCACTTGTCGTCAGCCTCGGCGTGTGGAACATCGGGCTGCAGCAGGACCGCGACGCGCAGGTGGAGTTCAGCGCGCGGATGTCGGCGGCAGTCGGACAGCTGCGTGACGAGAACACCGAGACGGTGCCACTGCGCGGTACTGCTGGCGAGGTTGTCGCCGTTGCCCTGGTGCGCGGCGACGAGATGTCGCTCGTGCTCGACGGCCTCCCCGTCAACGACGCAGCGACCACCTATGTCGTCTGGGGCGAGAGCAGCCTGGGGGACAAGCGGGCGGTGGGCGCGTTCGACGTGACCACGGACGGCCTCGACGTGCGGGACGGCATGCGGCTGCAGACCAGCGTCACCGACGTCACCCGCTACCTCGTGACGATGGAGCAGGGGGACAGCGCGCCGGCCATCCCGACGCTCCCGGTGCTCGCGGCCGGGACCGTCTGAGTCGTGGCGGCGGGCACGGGTGTGCGGCAGGATGACGTGGTGAGCACCGCCGAGCCGACCACGTCGCGCGGGTGGAAGGCGAAGATGCGCCGCACCCCCGGCGGCGCCATCGCGGTGCAGACGATCGTGCTCGTCTCGGGGCTGTTCTTCATCCTGCTGGGCCTGGCCCTGGCCGCGCTGCCCGGTCCGCTGACGATCCCGCCCATCCTGCTCGGGCTGTGGATCTGGTCGACGGAGTTCGCCTGGGCCGACCGGCTGCTCGAGCGGGCCAAGCGCAGCGCCCAGGAGGCCTGGGAGAACGCCAAGCGAAAGCCGGTCATCACCGGGCTGATCACCGGCAGCGGCCTGATCGCCCTTGGCGTCGGGCTGTACTTCGCCGCCCGCTACGACCTGGTGAACCGGGGGCTCGAGCTCGCCGGCCTCAGGTAGTCTCCCCGCCGCAGCACAGCACGTCCGGGACGTATAGCTCAGTTGGTTAGAGCGCACGCTTCACACGCGTGAGGTCGCAGGTTCGAGTCCTGCTACGTCCACCTCCACCGCGTCCTCGCCGGGTCGTCTCTACGGATTCCGTGCTTGACGGGAGCATCGACGACGGTTTCGATGGGCCCATCTGCCCGGCGCCGCGCCGACCGCAGGCGACGGAGGGCTTTCATGAAGGTCGGGATCCCGCGCGAGGTCAAGAACCACGAGTACCGCGTGGCCATCACGCCGGCCGGGGTGACCGAGCTGGTCCGGCACGGCCACGAGGTGGTCGTCGAGACGGGGGCCGGCGTCGGCTCGGCGATCCTGGACGACGACTTCACCGCTGCGGGCGCCAAGGTCCTCGACACCGCCGACGAGGTCTGGGACGCCGCCGAGCTGGTCCTCAAGGTCAAGGAGCCGGTGGCGGAGGAGTACTCCCGCATGCGGGAGGGCCAGACGCTGTTCACCTACCTGCACCTGGCGGCGTCGCGGCCGTGCACCGAGGCGTTGCTCGATCGGGGCGTCACCAGCCTGGCCTACGAGACCGTTGAGCTGCCGAGCCGCGCGCTGCCGCTGCTCGCGCCGATGAGCGAGGTGGCAGGGAGGTTGGCGCCGCAGGCTGGGGCGCAGGCGTTGATGCGCGCCTCGGGCGGACGCGGCGTGCTGATGGGCGGCGTCCCGGGCGTGCACCCGGCCAAGGTCGTCGTCATCGGGGCCGGTGTCTCGGGGCTCAACGCCGCCGCGATCGCGGTCGGGATGCAGGCCGAGGTGCTGCTGCTCGACAAGGACGTCGACCGGCTGCGGACTGCCGACCGCCTCTACCGCGGACGGCTCAACACCGTCTCGTCGAACCTGCTCGAGCTCGAGCGCGCGGTCCTGCAGGCTGACCTGGTCATCGGCGCGGTCCTCGTCCCGGGGACCAAGGCGCCGATGCTCGTCAGCAACGAGCTGGTCTCGCGGATGAAGCCGGGCTCGGTGCTCGTCGACATCAGCATCGACCAGGGTGGCTGCTTCGAGGACTCCCGGCCGACCACGCACGACGACCCGACCTACCGCGTGCACGACTCGGTCTTCTACTGCGTCGCCAACATGCCCGGCGCGGTCCCGCACACGTCGACCTACGCGCTGACCAACGTGACGCTGCCGTACGCCGTGCAGCTGGCCGATCTGGGCTGGCGCGAGGCGTGCCGCCGGGACCCGGCGCTCGCGAGGGGTCTGAACACCCACGCGGGCACGTGCACCTACGCCCCGGTTGCCGAGGCGCACGGCCTGCCGCTCACGCCGCGCGACAGCGTCCTGGTCGCCTGACGGTGGCGCGCTACGGCTCCATGTACGGACCGGACATCACCTTCCTCGGCGTGCCCAGGTGCGACCTGGCCGAGCCGGACAGCTTCGCCGGCGCCGACGTCGTCATCGTTGGCGCACCGTTCGACGGCGGCACCTCGCACCGGCCCGGGACCCGCTTCGGGCCGGGCGCCATCCGGGCCACCGACTACCTCGGGCACGACGGCAGCCGGCCACACCTCGCGCTCGGCGTCGATGCGCTGAAGGACCTGCGGGTGCTCGACGCCGGCGACGTCGAGATGTTCTCCGGCGACGTCGAGCGGTCGCTGGCCGCGCTCGAGGAGGCGGTGGCGACGGTCGCCACCGCTGGCGCCGTGCCGGTCGTGCTGGGCGGCGACCACAGCATCGCGCTCGCGGACGTCCAGGGGGTCGCACGGCACGTCGGCCATGGCCGGGTGTCGATCCTGCACTTCGATGCCCACGCCGACACCGGCGACATCGAGTTCGGCAGCCTCTACGGACACGGCCAGCCGATGCGCCGCCTCATCGAGGGCGGCGCGGCGCGCGGGGACCGCTTCCTGCAGATCGGGCTGCGCGGCTACTGGCCCGGGCCGCAGACGCTGCAGTGGATGGCCGACCAGGGGATGCGGTCCTACGAGATGACCGAGGTCGTCGCTCGCGGGCTGACGGCCTGCCTGGACGAGGCGTCGGCCCTCGCGACCGACGACTGCGACGGCGTGTTCCTGTCGGTGGACGTGGACGTCTGCGACCCGGCGCACGCGCCGGGCACGGGCACTCCCGAGCCCGGGGGCATCACGGCGCGCGAGCTGCTCGACGCGGTGCGCCGCATCTGCCGCGAGCTGCCCGTCGTCGGCATCGACGTGGTGGAGGTGTCGCCGCCCTACGACCACGCCGACATCACTGCGGCCCTGGCCAACCGGGTCGTGCTCGAGGCGCTGTCCGGGATGGCTGCCCGGCGCCGGCCGCCGTCGCACGACCCGGCCGGTCCGCTGCTCGACCGCTTCCGCTGATCCGGGCTCCGCAACACTGCTGTTACCTGGGGCCGCTCGTTCCGTTGCACAGGCGTCATGTGTCGACGGATTCCTTGCCTTGCTTGCACACCGGTGACAGGGTGCGTTGGCACGCGCACACTGTTGCGACGGTCACACTCGCCCCTCCGCAGGCTGCGGACCCGAACATGGAGGCCCCATGACCCGCACCCCACCCCGTCGAGGCGACGTGTGGATCGACAGCCGGCTCAGCCGGCGGGGCTTCTTGCGCGCGCTGGGCGTCGGTGGCGCCGTCGTCGCCGTCGGGCCGGGCCTGGTCGCCTGCGGCACCGACCCGGTGTCGACGGCGGGTCCGGCGAGCAGCTCGGGGTCCTCCACGGGCACGGTTGCCTGGTCGAACTGGCCGCTCTACCTGGACACGGCCGAGGACGACGAGAGCAGCTATCCGTCGCTGGCCGCCTTCGAGGAGTCCTCCGGCATCTCTGTCGACTACACCGAGGACATCAACAGCAACGACGAGTTCTTCGGGAAGATCTCACCGCAGCTCCAGGCCGGGCAGAGCACGGGCCGCGACCTGGTCGTGCTGACCGACTGGATGGCCGGCCGGATGATCTCTCTGGGCTACGTCGAGGAGCTCGACAAGGCCAACATCCCGAACGCCAGCAACCTCATCTCCAGCTATCAGGACCTCGACTTCGACCCCGGTCGCGCCCACTCGCTGCCCTGGCAGAGCGGGATGACCGGCATCGGCTACAACCCCGAGCAGCTCGGCCGGGAGATCTCGAAGCTGGACGACCTCTTTCAGGACGACCTCAAGGGCCGCATCACGATGCTCAGCGAGATGCGCGACACGATGGGGCTGATCCTGCTGTCGATGGACGTGCAGCCGGAGGAGCACACCTTCGCCGACTACGAGGCGGCCATCGCCAAGCTGCAGAAGCTGGTCGACGACGGCTTCATCCGCGCCTTCACCGGCAACGAGTACGCCGCCGACCTGGCCAGCGGGAACATCGGTGCGGCGGTCGGCTGGTCCGGTGACGTGCTCCAGCTGCAGGCCGACGACCCGGGGATGCAGTTCATCGTGCCGGCCCAGGGCGGGATCCTGTGGTCGGACAACCTCATGGTCCCCAAGGGCGCCGCGAACAAGGCCGGCGCCGAGAAGCTCATCGACTACTACTACGACCCGGCCGTGGCGGCCGAGGTCGCGGCCTGGGTCAACTACGTGACACCCGTCGACGGTGCCCAGCAGGCGATGGAGGACATCGACACCGACCTCGCCGCCAACGAGCTGATCTTCCCCACGTCGGCCACGCTGGACATGCTGCACAGCTTCAAGCCGCTGGACGAGGGCGAGGAGCGTCAGTACCAGGACCTGTTCCAGAAGGTCATCGGTGCCTGACGGCGGTCCGCGCCGGCTCCGCGACCTGCGGCTGGCAGGGCTGCGCAAGACCTTCGGTGACTTCGTCGCCGTCGACGACCTCGACCTGACCATCCCGGCCGGCTCGTTCTTCGCGCTGCTCGGGCCGTCCGGCTGCGGCAAGACGACGACGCTGAGGATGGTGGCCGGGCTCGAGCTGCCGACGTCCGGGCAGGTGCTGCTCGGCGACGAGGACATCAGCACGCTGCGGCCGTACAAGCGCCCGGTGAACACCGTCTTCCAGAGCTACGCGCTGTTCCCGCACCTCACCATCGAGGACAACGTCGCCTTCGGCCTGCGTCGGCGCGGCGTGAAGGACACCAAGCGTGCGGTCGGCGAGATGCTCGAGCTGGTCGAGCTCTCCGGCTTCGGCCGGCGCAAGCCCGGTCAGCTGTCCGGCGGTCAGCAGCAGCGCGTCGCCGTGGCCCGAGCGCTCATCAACGAGCCGGAGGTGCTGCTGCTCGACGAGCCGCTCGGCGCCCTCGACCTCAAGCTGCGTCGACAGATGCAGCTGGAGCTCAAGTCGATCCAGGACCGCGTCGGCAGCACCTTCGTGCACGTCACGCACGACCAGGAGGAGGCCATGACCATGGCCGACACCATCGCGGTCATGCACTCCGGCCGGGTCGAGCAGCTCGGCACGCCGCGCGATCTCTACGAGCGACCGGTGTCGCGCTACGTCGCGAACTTCCTCGGCCAGTCCAACTGCCTGGACGGGACCGTCGTCGACCGCGACGGCGCCGACACGGTGGTCGAGGTTCACGGCGTACGGCTCGCGCTCCCCGGTCGTCACGCGAGCCCAGGCCGGCCGCAGTCCTTCGGCGTGCGTCCGGAGAAGGCCGTCGTCCTCGCATCGTCCGCGACGCCGGACGCGGCGCTGCGCAACGGCGTCCCCGGCACCGTCATGGACGTGTCGTTCACCGGCCTGTCGACGCAGTACGTGGTGCGCACCAGCTGGGGGCAGGAGCTCGCGGTCTTCGCGCAGAACGACGGCGCCGACGCCGCCGCCCACCGGGGCGACGAGGTGGTGGTCGCCTGGCGTCCGGAGCACGCCTTCCCGCTGCGCGAGGAGTCGCCGGCAGGCGCCTCTGAGCCGGCGCCCGCGCTGGCTACCGCCGCCCCGTGACCGCGGTCCTGCCGCGCGAGGCGCCGCCGACGGAGCCGGCGGCCGAGCAGGAGGCCGAGGCCCGTGCCGCCCGGCGCCGGCCGCCGTGGCTGCTGCTGCTGCCCGGGCTGCTCTGGCTCGCGCTGTTCTTCCTCGTACCGATGCTGACGCTGGCCTCGACGTCGCTGCAGACCGGCTCGTTGCAGACCGGCTACTCCCTCACCTGGACCTGGTCCACCTACAGCGACGCGTGGTCGACCTACGGCGACCAGCTCGTGCGCTCGTTCCTCTACGCCGGGTCAGCCACGGTGCTCGCACTGCTCATCGGCTACCCCCTGGCGTACGCCATCGCCTTCAAGGCCGGTCGCTGGCGCAACCTCATGCTCGTCCTGGTGATTGCGCCGTTCTTCACCAGCTTCCTCATCCGCACGTTGGCCTGGAAGATCGTCCTGGCCGACCAGGGGTGGGTCGTCGGGGCGCTGCAGTGGATCGGCCTGCTGGGCGAGAACGGTCGGCTGCTCGCGACCCCGGCGGCCGTCGTGCTCGGCCTGACCTACAACTTCCTGCCGTTCATGGTCCTGCCCCTCTACGCCAGCCTGGAGAAGATCGACCCGCGGCTGCTCGAAGCCGCGACCGATCTCTACGCCACGCCGGCGCGGGCGTTCTGGGCGGTCACCTGGCCGCTGTCCATCCCCGGCGTCGTGGCCGGCACGCTGCTGACGTTCATCCCGGCCGCGGGTGACTACGTCAACGTGCAGTTCCTCGGCAACCCCGGCTCGCAGATGATCGGCAACGTCATCCAGAGCCGCTTCCTGACCGTGCTGGACTACCCGGTCGCCGCCGCGCTGTCGATCACGGTGATGCTCACCGTGCTGGTGCTGGTGCTGTCCTACGTCCGGCGCGTCGGCGCCAAGGAGCTGCTGTGATCGTCCGGACGGTGCGCGCCGCGCGCAAGCACCTCGTGCTCGCCTTCGGCGTGCTGGTCCTGCTCTACCTGTTCCTGCCGGTCTTCGTCGTCGTGGCCTTCTCCTTCAACGACCCGGCCGGCCGGTTCAACTTCTCCTGGAGCGGCTTCACCCTGGACTCCTGGCGCGACCCGTGCTCGGTCCCGGGCATGTGCGACTCGGTGCTGCTGAGCCTGCAGATCGGGGTGATCGCGACCCTGGTGGCGACCCTGCTCGGGACGCTGCTGGCGTTCGGGCTGGTGCGGCACTCCTTCCGTGGCCGAGCGGGGACGAGCCTGCTGGTCTTCCTCCCGATGGCCACGCCGGAGGTGGTCATGGGCGCGTCCTTGCTGACGCTGTTCGTCAATGCCGGTGTGGCGACGGGCTTCTGGACCATCGTCATCGCGCACATCTTGTTCACGGTCAGCTTCGTCGTCGTGACGGTGAAAGCGCGGCTGGCGGGTTTCGACAGCCGGCTCGAGGAGGCAGCGATGGACCTCTACGCCGACGAGTGGCAGACCTTCCGGCGGATCACCCTGCCGCTGGCCGCCCCGGGCATCTTCGCCGGCGCGCTGCTCGCCTTCGCGCTGTCCTTCGACGACTTCATCATCACGAACTTCAACTCGGGAAACACCATCACCTTCCCGATGTACGTCTGGGGCGCGGCGCAGCGTGGTGTCCCGCCGGAGGTCAACGTCATCGGCACGGGCATGTTCCTGCTCGCCCTGCTGCTCGTGGGCGGCGCGGAGGTCGTGCGCAAGGCACGCACGGGGGCGAGCACCGGATGAGCCGGCTCGCATGACGACGGCCTCCCGCTACGCCGCGACCACGGCCGAGGGGGTGCCCAACGGCGGGGTCTCCTTCTGGTACGAGCAGACCGGCCTTCCGGCGTCGCGCGCGCCGCTGCCGGGCGACCGCGACGCCGACGTCTGCATCGTCGGCGGGGGGCTCACGGGGCTCTGGACGGCGTACTACCTCAAGCGTGCGCAGCCGGATCTGGACGTCGTAGTCCTCGAGCGCGAGTTCTGCGGCTATGGCGCCTCGGGACGCAACGGCGGTTGGCTGTCGGCCGAGGTCGCGGCGCCGGCCCGGACCTACCTGCGCTCGCACGGCGAGGCGGGGGTGCAGGCGCTGCACGCGCAGATGCGGTCCGCCGTCGACGAGGTGCTGGACGTGCTGCGTGAGGAGGGCGTGGACGCCGACGTGCAGCAGGACGGGATCCTGTTCGTCGCGCGCAGCCGGGCCCAGCGCGAGCGCCTGGCGGCGCAGGCCGAGCAGGAGCGTCGGTGGGGCGCGCAGGTGCACGAGCTCGACGCAGACCAGACCGCCGAGCGGATCCGGGTGAGTGGCGCGCTCGCCGGGGTGCACGTCGCCGAGGCCGCCCGGGTCCAGCCGGCCAAGCTGGTCCAGGGCGTCGCGGCAGCGGTGGAGCGACTGGGGGTGCGCCTGCACGAGCGGACGACGGTCACCTCGGTCCGGCCGGGAGCGGCCGTCACCGACCGCGGCACCGTGCGCGCGACGCACGTGCTGCGCTGCCTGGAGGGCTTCAGCGCGGGCCTGCCGGGGGAGCGGCGCAGCTGGCTGCCGATGAACTCCGCCATGGTGGTGACCGAGCCGCTGCCGGACGACGTCCGGGCGCAGGTCGGCTGGTCCGGCGCCGAGCTGCTGGGGGACTCGGCGCACGCCTACGTCTACGGCCAGCGCACCGCCGACGGACGGATCGCCTTCGGCGGGCGCGGCGTGCCCTACCGGTTCGGCTCTCGCACAGACGTGCACGGCCGCACCCAGCCGGCCACCGTGCGGGCGCTCACGACGCTGCTGCACGACTTCTTCCCGGCGGTGCGGGGGGTGCCGATGGCGCACGCCTGGTGCGGGGTCCTGGGGGTGCCGCGGGACTGGTCGCCGACGGTCCACCTCGACCGGCAGACCGGTCTCGGCTGGGCGGGCGGCTACGTCGGCAGCGGTCTGACGACGACCAACCTGGCCGGCCGCACCCTGCGCGACCTGGTGCTCGGTCGCGACACCGAGCTCACCCGGCTGCCGTGGACCGGCCGGCAGGTGCGCCGCTGGGAGCCCGAGCCGCTGCGCTGGCTCGGCGTGCACGCCTTGTACGCGCTCTACCGGGAGGCCGACCGGCGCGAGGCGCGCGGTCTAGGCCGCACGAGCCGGCTGGCCCGTGCGGCGGACCTCGTCTCGGGCCGCTAGAGCTGGGCCCAGGCGCGCTGCAGCACGTCGCGCAGCACCTGCTCGATCTCGTCGAAGTGCTCCTGGCCGCAGATCAGCGGCGGCGCGAGCTGGATGACCGGGTCGCCGCGGTCGTCGGCGCGGCAGTACAGCCCGGCGGCGAACAGCTCCTTGGACAGGAAGCCGCGAAGCAGCCGCTCGGACTCGTCGTCGTCGAAGGTCTCCTTGGTGGCCTTGTCCTTCACGAGCTCGATCCCGTAGAAGTAGCCGTCACCTCGTACGTCACCGACGATCGGCAGGTCGAGCAGCTTCTCCAGCGTGGTGCGGAAGCCCTTCTCGTTGTCGAGCACGTTGCGGTTGAGGCCCTCGCGGTCGAACAGGTCCAGGTTGGCCATCGCCACCGCGGCCGACACCGGGTGCCCGCCGAAGGTGTAGCCGTGCGCGAAGTAGTCGTTGCCGGACAGGAACGGCTCCATCAGCCGGTCGCTGGCGATCATCGCGCCGATGGGGGAGTAGCCCGACGTCATCCCCTTCGCGCAGGTGATCATGTCGGGCTGGTAGTCCATCTTCTCGCAGGCGAAGGTGGTGCCCAGCCGGCCGAAGGCGCAGATGACCTCGTCGCTGACGAGCAGGACGTCGTGCCGGTCGCAGATCTCGCGCAGCCGGGCGAAGTAGCCGGGCGGCGGTGGGAAGCAGCCGCCGGAGTTCTGGACCGGCTCGACGAACACCGCCGCGACCGTGTCCGGCCCCTCCATCTCGATCGCGATCTCGATCTGGTCGGCGGCCCAGCGGCCGAAGGCCTCGAGGTCGTCGCCGTGCTCCGGCGCGCGGTAGAAGTTGGTGTTGGCGGCCTTGTGCGCCCCGGGCACCAGCGGCTCGAAGTACATCTTCGCCTCGGGGATGCCGGTGATCGACAGCGCGCCCTGCGGGGTGCCGTGGTAGGCCACAGCCCGGCTGATGACCTTGTGCTTCATCGGCTTGCCGGTGAGTTTGAAGTACTGCTTGGCCAGCTTCCAGGCCGTCTCGACCGCCTCGCCGCCGCCGGTGGTGAAGAAGACCCGGTTGAGGTCGCCGGGGGCCAGGCTGGCGAGCCGCTCGGCCAGCTGGATCGCCTCCGGGTGGGCGTAGGACCACAGCGGGAAGAAGGCCAGCGTGCTGGCCTGACGGGCCGCGGCCTCGGCCAGCTCCTGGCGGCCGTGGCCGGCCTGCACCACGAACAGCCCCGACAGCCCGTCGAGGTAGCGGCGACCCGCGGAGTCCCAGATGTAGGCGCCCTCGCCCCGGGTGATGATCGGGACCGAGCCGCCCTCCTGGAAGGTCGAGTGCCGGGTGAAGTGCATCCAGAGGTGGTCGCGGGCGGAGGCTGCCAGCGCGTCGTCGCCGAGGCGGGCGTAGCCGGCCGGGCCGTCCTGCGGGGTGGTCGTCATCGGTGGGGTCCTCTCGGGCGATCCTGACGGATCACACAGTACGAGCAGCATGGCCGAGTCGCTATCGGTGGTCAAGGTGGTCCTGGACGACGGGAATCGCGGACACCTCCTGGTCTGCGGCGCACGGGTGTGAGAGTGTCCGAGCCGTCCGCTCGTCCGGCCCGAGGAGGAACCATGGCGCGTCCGCGCGTCCCGGCCCGTACGGGCGGCTCTCCGGCGCTGCTGCTCGACGACGTCGGGAAGGCGATCCTGCGCCAGCTGCAGGAGGACGGTCGTCGCTCCTACACCGCGATCGGGGAGGCCGTCGGGCTGTCCGAGGCGGCGGTCCGCCAGCGGGTCAAGGCGCTCGTCGAGAGCGGGGTGCTCCAGATCGTCGCCGTCACCGACCCGATCACGCTGGGCTTCGGCGTCATGGCCAGCATCGGCGTACGGGTGACCGGCGACGCTCGCGAGGCTGCTGACGCGATCAGCGCCATCCCCGAGGTCGACTACTGCGTCCTGACCTCCGGGCGCTACGACCTGCAGCTCGAGCTGGTGTGCCGCGACAACGAGCACCTGCTCAGCATCATCAACGACCAGATCCGCCCGGTGCCGGGCGTCAGTGAGACCGAGACCTCCATCTGCCTGCGCGTGCACAAGCAGACCTACAACTACGGCACGCCGTGAGCGGCGGACCGGGGCCGCTGCTGCACCCCTTCGCCCGACCGGCGGCTCCGGCGGCGGGCTTCACCACGATGGTGCGCGGCGAGGGGGCGCTGGTCTGGGACCGAGCGGGCCGCCGCTACGTCGACGCCATGGCGTCGCTGTGGCACTGCAACGTCGGCCACGCGAGGCGCGAGGTCGTCGACGCCGTCGCCCGGCAGATGTCGGAGCTCGAGACGCACCACTGCTTCGAGCGCTTCTCCAACCCGCGCGCGGAGGAGCTGGCCGAGCGGCTCGTCGCGCTCGCTCCGGTCCCCGGCAGCCGGGTGTTCCTCACCAGCGGCGGCTCGGAGGCCGTCGACACCGCCCTCAAGCTGAGCCGCATCGCCCACGCGCAGCGCGGTGAGCCGGAGCGCACGGTCGTCATCAGCCGGGTGCCGAGCTACCACGGCGTCAACTACGGCGGCACCGCGCTGACCGGTCTGCCTCTCAACCGACAGGGCTTTGGTCCCGGACTGCTCGACGTCGTCCAGGTCGGCAAGGACGACCTCGACGGCGTACGCGTTGCCTTCGAGCAGCACCCCGGCCGGGTCGCCGCTGTCTTCGCCGAGCCGGTCATCGGAGCCGGAGGGGTGTGGCCGCCGGCGCGGGGATACCTCGAGGGCCTGCGGGCGCTGTGCGACGAGCACGGTGCGCACCTCGTGCTCGACGAGGTGATCACCGGCTTCGGGCGCCTGGGCAGCTGGTTCGGTGGACAGCACTTCGGCGTGCAGGCCGACCTCGCGACCTTCGCCAAGGGGGTGACCAGCGGCTACGTCCCGCTCGGCGGGGTGCTGCTCGCGCCGTCGGTGCACGAGGCGCTGTCGGCGGACCCGACCTTCGTGCTGCGCCACGGCTACACCTACTCCGGCCATGCCGCCGCCTGCGCAGCCGCCCTCGCGTGCCTGGACGTCACCGAGGCCGACGGGCTGCTGGAGCGCGCGACCGCGATCGGCGCCCGGCTGGAGCCCGCGCTGAGGTCGCTGCTCGACGAGGGCCGGCTGGCCGACGTCCGCGGGGTCGGCGGCGTGTGGGGCGTCAGCCTGCCCGAGGGCACCGACCCCGTCGCCGTCCGGGACCGGGTGCTCGACCTGGGCGTCGTCATCCGGCCGATCGCGCCCACCACGCTGGCGATCTGCCCGCCGCTGGTCATCTCCGACGACGAGCTGGACGAGGTCCTCACCGCCCTGCGCACAGCCCTGACCTAACCGACGACCCGAGGAGCAACCGTGACCCAGACCATCCTGAACGTCATCGACGGCAGGAGCGTCCCCGGCCGATCCGGGCAGACGACCGATCTGATCAACCCGGCCACCGGCCAGGTGTTCGCGACCGCGCCGCTCTCGGGCCAGGAGGACGTCGACGCCGCCTTCGCCGCCGCCGCCCGGGCCTTCGAGAGCTGGCGCGACTCGACGCCGTCGGAGCGGCAGCGGGCGATGCTCCGGATCGCCGACGCCATCGAGGCCCGCGCGCAGGAGTTCGTTCGGGTCGAGAGCGAGAACACCGGCAAGCCGCTGGGCATGACGGCCGAGGAGGAGCTGCCGCCACTGGTCGACCACATCCGCTTCTTCGCGGGTGCGGCGCGGGTGCTCGAGGGCCGGTCGGCGGGGGAGTACCTCGCCGGGCACACCTCGTTCATCCGGCGCGAGCCGATCGGCGTCGTGGCGCAGGTGACGCCCTGGAACTACCCGATGATGATGGCGGTCTGGAAGTGGGCGCCGGCTGTCGCCGCGGGCAACTGCGTGGTGCTCAAGCCCTCCGACACGACGCCGGCCAGCACCGTGCTCATGGCCGAGCTGATGCAGGAGTTCCTCCCGCCGGGCGTGATGAACGTCGTCTGCGGCGACCGCAGCACGGGTCGGCTGCTGACCGAGCACCCGACCCCGCAGCTGGTCTCCATCACGGGCTCGGTGCGGGCAGGCATGGAGGTGGCGAGCTCGACGGCGCGTGACCTCAAGCGCACCCACCTCGAGCTGGGTGGCAAGGCGCCAGTGGTCGTCTTCGACGACGCCGACATCGCCGTGGCCGCCGAGGGCATTGCGACCGCCGGCTACTTCAACGCCGGCCAGGACTGCACGGCCGCGTCCCGGGTGCTGGTCGCGCCGGGGGTGCACGACGACTTCGTCGCGGCGCTCGCCGAGCAGGCCCGCACGATGGCCGTGCCGGGCATGCCGGACGACCAGGACGCGCTGTTCGGGCCGGTCAACAACGCCAACCAGCTCGCGCGGGTGCAGGGGTTCCTGTCGCGGCTGCCCGACCACGCGCAGGTCGTGGCCGGTGGTGACCGCGCCGGCGGCGCGCTGGCGAGCGGGTTCTTCCACGAGGCCACCGTCGTGTCCGGGCTGCAGCAGGACGACGAGCTCGTGCAGGACGAGGTCTTCGGCCCGGTCATCTCGGTGCAGCGCTTCAGCGACGAGGACGAGGCGGTGCGGTGGGCCAACGGGACGAAGTACGGGCTGGCCTCCAGCGTGTGGACCAAGGACCACGGGCGGGCGATGCGGATGGCCCGGCGGCTGGACTTCGGCTGCGTCTGGATCAACACGCACATCCCGTTGGTGGCGGAGATGCCGCACGGCGGCTTCGGGCACAGCGGCTACGGCAAGGACCTGTCGATGTACGGGTTCGAGGACTACACCCGCATCAAGCACGTCATGACCAGCCTGGAGGGCTGATGGACGCCACCGGCGACACCACCGCCGACACCACCGCTGCGTCGGCGCAGCGGCACCTGTGGACGCACTTCTCGCGGCTCAGCACCCGGCCGCCCGTCATCGTCCGCGGTGAGGGCTCGTACGTCTTCGACGACAGCGGGAAGCGCTACTTGGACGGGCTCTCCAGCCTGTTCGTCTCGCAGATCGGGCACGGCCGGCAAGAGCTCGGGGCGGCCGCGGCCAAGCAGTCCGACCAGCTGGCCTACTTCCCGATCTGGGGCTACGCCCACCCGACGGCGGTGGAGCTGGCCGAGCAGCTGGCCGGGCGCGCCCCCGGCGACCTCAACCGGGTCTTCTTCACCACCGGTGGCAGCGAGGCCGTCGAGGCGGCGTACAAGCTCGCGCGGCAGTACTTCAAGCTGGTCGGGCAGCCCGGCCGCTACAAGGTCATCAGCCGCCAGTGGGCCTACCACGGCGTGACGATGGGGGCCTTGTCGCTGACCGGCGTCCCCGCGATGAAGGCGCCGTTCGAGCCGATGGTCCCCGGTGCGGTCAAGGTTCCCAACGCTCATCTGTTCCGTGCCGTAGAGCACGCGGGCGACGCCGAGGCGCACGGGCTGTGGGCAGCCGACCAGGTCGAGCGGGCGATCCTCATGGAGGGACCGGACAGCGTCGCAGCAGTCTTCGTCGAGCCGGTGCAGAACGCCGGCGGGTCGATCCCGCCGCCGCCCGGCTACTTCACCCGGGTGCGCGAGATCTGCGACCGGTACGGCGTCCTGCTCGTCTCCGACGAGGTCATCTGCGCCTTCGGCCGGCTCGGCGAGTGGTTCGGCGCCCAGCGCTACGGCTACCAGCCCGACATGATCACCTTCGCCAAGGGTGCGACCAGCGGCTACTCGCCGCTCGGTGGCGTGCTCATCAGCGACCGGCTGGCCGAGCCGTTCACCGAGGGGCGCACCTCCTTCAGCCACGGCGTCACCTTCGGCGGCCACCCCGTGTCGTGCGCCGTGGCGCTGGCCAACCTCGAGGTGTTCGAGCGAGAGGACCTGCTGGCCCACGTCCGCGAGAACGAGCCGCTGCTGCAGGCCACGCTCGACCGGCTGCGCGACCTCCCGCTCGTCGGCGATGTGCGCGGTGCGGGCTACTTCTGGGCGGTCGAGCTGGTCAAGGACAAGGACAGCCTGCTCCGGTTCGACGCCGCCGAGCGCGAGCAGCTGCTGCGCGGCTTCCTCGCCCCGCGGCTGTTCGAGGCGGGTCTGATCTGCCGGCCCGATGACCGAGGCGACTCGATCATCCAGCTGGCACCGACGCTGATCAGCGGGCAGCAGGAGTTCGACGAGATCGAGCGCATCCTGCGCGCCGTGCTCACCGAGGCCGAGTCGGTCCTGCCGTGAGCGATCTGCCCCTGGTCCGGTCCTGGATCGATGGCGCACCCGCCGGGAGCACCGCGCGGCGCGGTGACGTCTACGACCCCGCGACCGGCGCCGTCGCCCGGCAGGTGGCGCTGGCCGACGGCGACGACGTGCAGGCAGCCGTGGCGGCCGCGGCGCGCGCGTTCCCGGCCTGGCGCGACGCGTCGCTGAGCCGGCGCACCTCGGTGCTGTTCTCCTTCCGCGAGCTGCTCAACGCCCGCAAGGGCGAGCTCGCCGAGATCGTCACCAGCGAGCACGGCAAGGTGCTGTCCGACGCACTCGGCGAGGTCAGCCGAGGGTTGGAGGTCGTGGAGTTCGCCTGCGGGATACCGCATCTGCTCAAGGGCGGCTTCTCGAGCGGCGTGTCCACGGGGGTGGACGTGCACTCGGTGCGCCAGCCGGTCGGCGTCTCGGCGATCGTCAGCCCCTTCAACTTCCCGGCGATGGTGCCGTGCTGGTTCTTCCCGCTCGCCGTCGCGGCCGGCAACTCCGTCGTCCTCAAGCCGAGCGAGAAGGACCCGAGCGCGGCGAACTGGCTGGCTGCGCTGTGGCAGGAGGCCGGGCTGCCGGACGGCGTCTTCAACGTCCTGCACGGTGACAAGGTCGCCGTCGACGGGCTGCTCGAGCACCCGGACGTCGCCACGGTCTCCTTCGTCGGCAGCACCCCGATCGCGCGCTACGTCTACGAGCGCGGGACGGCGCACGGCAAGCGGGTGCAGGCTCTCGGCGGCGCGAAGAACCACATGGTGGTCCTGCCGGACGCCGACCTCGACCTGGCCGCCGACGCCGCGGTCAACGCCGGCTTCGGCTCGGCCGGCGAGCGGTGCATGGCCATCTCGGCGCTGGTCGTCGTGGAGAGCGTCGCCGACGAGCTGGTCGAGCGGATCCGCGACCGGATCGGCACGCTGCGCACCGGGGACGGCCGGCAGGACGCCGACATGGGGCCGCTGGTGACCGGTGCGCATCGCGACAAGGTCGCCGGCTACGTCGCCGAGGGACAGGCTGCCGGGGCGGAGCTGGTGGTGGACGGCCGCGACCCGAAGGTCGACGGGTCCGCGGACGGCTTCTGGCTGGGGCCCACGCTGTTCGACCGGGTGCGGCCCGGGATGAGCATCTACACCGACGAGATCTTCGGCCCGGTGCTGTCGGTGCTGCGCGTCCCGTCCTACGACGCCGCGCTCGAGCTCGTGAACGCCAACCCGTACGGCAACGGGACGGCGATCTTCACCAACGACGGCGGCGCAGCCCGCCGGTTCGCCGACGAGGTGCAGGTCGGCATGGTCGGGGTGAACGTGCCGATCCCGGTGCCGATGGCCTACTACTCCTTCGGTGGGTGGAAGGACTCCCTGTTCGGCGACACCCACGCGCACGGCACCGAGGGCGTGCACTTCTTCACCCGCGGCAAGGTCGTGACCAGCCGCTGGCTCGACCCGAGCCACGGCGGCCTGGACCTCGGCTTCCCGCAGAACCGATGAGCCTCGCGGCGCTGGCCGACGCCGAGCCGGCCGTCTTCTGGCTGGACGACCCACGGCGGCCCGAGCCCCGCCCGCCGCTGGCCGGGGCGACCAGCGCAGACCTGCTCGTCGTGGGCGGTGGCTACTCCGGGCTCTGGACCGCGGTGCTGGCCAAGCGCCGCGACCCGGGCCGGGACGTGCTGCTCGTCGAGAGCGAGCGGATCGGCTGGGCGGCGAGCGGCCGCAACGGCGGCTTCTGCTCTGCGAGCCTCACGCACGGCTACGACAACGGGCTGCAGCGCTGGCCGGCCGAGATCGACCAGCTCGAGCGCCTCGGCACCGAGAACCTCGCCGCCCTCGAGCGCGACGTCACCGAGCTGGGCATCGACTGCGACTTCCGCCGAGCGCCGTCGCTGAGCGTGGCCACCGAGCCCTACCAGGTGGAGCAGCTGCGCGAGGCGAAGGGCGAGCTCCTCGACCGGGAGCAGGTGCGCGCGCGGCTGGACTCACCGACCTACCTGGCCGGGCTGGAGACCACCGGCGACCTCGCGCTCGTCGACCCGGCGCGGCTTGCCTGGGGGCTGGCGCGGGCGGCGGAGGAGCTGGGGGTGCGGGTGCACGAAGGCACCCGGGTGACCGGCCTGGAGCGCACGGGCGGTGGACTGCGGGTGGCGAGCTCCGGCGGTGAGGTCGCGGCGCGGCAGGTGGCCCTGGGCACCAACGCCTTTCCGAGCCTGCTGCGGCGGACCCGGCTGCACACCGTCCCGGTGTACGACCACGTCCTGATGACCGAGCCGCTCAGCGCCGGGCAGCGGGCCGCGATCGGCTGGCAGGGCGGCGAGGGCGTCGACGACTCCGCCAACCAGTTCCACTACTACCGGATGACCGTCGACGGCCGGATCCTGTGGGGCGGCTACGACGCCGTCTACCACTACGGCCGCAAGGTTGACCCGCGCCACGACCAGCGGCAGGCCACGTCCGCGATGCTCAGCGCGCAGTTCTTCACGACCTTCCCCCAGCTCGAGGGGCTGCGGTTCACCCACCGATGGGGCGGCGCCATCGACACCTGCACCCGCTTCTGCGCCTTCTACGGCACAGCCCACAGGGGTGACGTCGCCTACGCCCTCGGCTACACCGGGCTGGGCGTCGGGGCGACGCGGTTCGCCGCAGAGGTGGTGCTGGACCTGCTGGCGGGCGAGCCGACCGAGCGGACCCGGCTGAAGATGGTGCGGACCAGGCCGCTGCCGTTCCCGCCCGAGCCCTTCGCCTACGCGGGCATCCAGCTCACCCGCCGGGCGCTGCAGAAGGCCGACCGGCAGCAGGGGCGCCGCGGTCCGTGGCTGCGGACTCTCGACCGGCTAGGGCTCGGCTTCGACTCCTGAGTCAGGCCTGGTGCACGAGCCGGCCCTGCAGGTAGGTCCGCAGCACGCGGGTCCGCCCGATCTCCTCGGCGGGCCTGGCGAAGGGGTCGCGGTCGTGCACGGCGAGGTCGGCGTCCTTGCCGACCTCGAGGCTGCCCGTGCGGTCCTCGAGGGAGTTCACCCGGGCGCTGCCGAGCGTGTACGCGGTGAGCGCCGTCCCGAGGGCGAGCCGCTGGTGCGGCAGGAAGGGGTGCGCCGAGCCCTCGGCGTCCGGCGGTGTCCGGTTGACGGCCACGTGGAT
>JBBSLB010000018.1:0-21766 GCA_038255675.1 Mycobacteriales bacterium | reverse complement strand
GCGCTCAGGGCTTGGCCACTTCCTGCCGAGAAGCGGAGAGAGGGGCGCAGATCGCGCTCCCTGGCGCGGTCAGGGCGGTGACGTGGCGGCAGGCGTGTCTCTGGTCCCCGAGGACGACCGCAACGACTTCGCCGGACGCCGCGATCTGGCTTTCCGCGTCTACGTCGCCACGGTCAGCCTTGGCGGCCTCACCGTCCTGGTTCTGGCTGCGCTGTCTCTGGACCTGGCGAGCGTGCTCAGCCTCGAGCCGGCGTTCTGGGCGCTGTGCGCGCTGCTGCTCGTCGCCGAGGTGCGGCCGCTGTTCACCGCCGGCGCCCGCGACGCCAACGGCCTCGCACTGTCCACCAGCTTCGTCTTCGCGCTGCTGCTCCGCTACGGGTTGCCGATCTCGGTGCTCGTGCAGGCCGTCGCCACGGTCGTCGCCGACGTCAGCCGGCGCAAGGCGCCCTGGCGCACGGCCTTCAACATCGGCCAGTTCGCGCTGTCCTGGTCGGCCGCCGCGCTCGTCATGGAGCTCGCGGGGCACAGGGCGTCGACGGCCGCACCGCTCGACCTGACCGGCGCCGATCTCGTCGCGGCCGGTCTCGGTGGGATCACCTACTTCGTCGCGAACCAGCTGCTCGTCATGGTCGCGCTGTCGCTCAAGACCGGCCGGTCGGTCCTGCAGCTGCTGCGCGACGACCTCGCCTACGAAGCGCTCAGCAGCGGCGCCCTGCTCGCGCTGTCACCGCTCATCGTGCTGGCGGTCGGTCGCGGGACCGCCTTCCTGCCGCTTCTGCTTCCACCGCTGGCGGCCGTCTACCAGGTGGCCTCCGTCGCGCTGCACCGTGAGCAGCAGGCCCTGACGGACGCGCTCACCGGCCTGCCGAACCGCATCCTGCTCGGCACCCGCACCGCCGAGTCGTTGCTCGAGTCCGGTGACGCCGGGACAGCGCTGCTGCTGTTCGACCTCGACCGCTTCAAGGAGGTCAACGACACCCTCGGGCACCATGTCGGCGACCGCTTCCTGCAGGTCATCGCGAGCCGGCTGGCCGCCGCGGTGCGGCCCGGGGACACCGTCGTGCGGCTTGGGGGCGACGAGTTCGCCTTGCTGCTCCCTTCGACGGGGGCTGACGAGGCGGAGCAGACCGCCCGCCGGCTGCTCGAGGCGGTGCGCGCCCCGATCGTGCTCGACGGGCTGCACGTCGACGTCGACGCCTCCGTCGGCATCGCGGTGGCGCCCGAGCACGGCAATCACCTCGACGCCCTGCTGCAGCACGCCGATGTCGCGATGTACCTCGCCAAGGGGACCGGCAGCGGCGTCGAGCACTACGACGCCAGTCGGGACCGCAACACCACCTCCCGCCTCGTGATGCTCGGCGAGCTGCGTCGCGCCCTGTCCGGCGGCGAGCTCGAGGTGCACTACCAGCCCCAGGCCCGGCTTGTCTCGGGCCGCGTGACGGGGGTCGAGGCGCTCGTGCGGTGGCGCCACCCTGAGCGCGGCCTGGTGCCGCCGGATGAGTTCGTCCCGCTGGCGGAGAGCAGCGGTCTGATCGAGGCGCTGACCAGCCACGTGCTGGACAGCGCGGTCGGGCAGGCCGCCGCCTGGCGTGCCCAGGGTCTGGAGCTGCGGGTGGCCGTCAACGTGAGCGTCCGCGACCTGTCCGGCACCGGGCTCGTGGACAGCGTTCTCGCCGCGCTCACCCGGCACGGCTTGCCGGCCTGCTGCCTGCTGCTGGAGGTCACCGAGGGCTCGTTGTTCGCCGAGTCGCACCGCGCCGCGGCCACCTTGCTGCGGCTGGACGAGCTCGGCGTCGCCCTGTCGCTCGACGACTTCGGGACAGGCTGGTCCAGTCTGGGCCATCTGCGCCGGCTGCCCGTGCAGGAGCTCAAGGTGGACCGCTCCTTCGTGCAGCGGATGGCGGCCGATCCGCGCGACGCGGCCATCGTGCGCAGCGTCGTGGACCTCGGCGTGGGGCTGGGCATGCGGGTCGTGGCCGAGGGCGTCGAGGACCGCGCGACCTGGCGGCTGCTCGCCGAGATGGGCTGCGACGAGGCACAGGGGTGGCTGCTCTCGCGGGCCGAGCCGGCGGAGGTCCTCACCCCGTGGCTGCTGGCCCGTCAGGCCGCCGACGTCGCGCGCGCGAGCGCCGTCACGCGCTGAGTGCCGCCGCCGCCGCGACCGTGGCGGCGATACCGGCCAGGTGACCGAGCCGCAGCACCTCCGAGCCGCGGAAGCGCGGCCCGCCCGGCCGGCCGAGCAGGACCGCCCGGTGCGCCCCGCCCACCGGGGCGGCCACCAGCTCGGTGCCGATCAGGTCCCAGCTCTCGGGCACCCACGCGTCGCCCGGCTCGAGCCGGGCGGCCGAGGCCAGTGGCAGCCACGGCAGCTCCAGCCCGGTGACGTCCGGTGCACCGGCGCTGGCGTGCAGCACGGTCGGCCCGGCCTCCAGCAGCAGCGCCCAGCCCGCCCGGAAGACCCCCGGCACGTGCGCGACGAGCAGCGCGAACGCGCTGTCCGGGTCGGTGGCCAGCGCCTCGACCAGCTCGAGGTCGCGGTGGAGCTGGCTGCCGCCGTAGTACGGCCGCAACGACTCGACGACGACACCCGGCACCGACTGCGCGCTCGTGATGAGCGCGTCGGGCAGGCCCCCCGGCGGCAGGGCCACGACGACGTCGTCCACGGCCCCGTCGGGGCCGCGCTCCACGACGTCGAGAGAGAGGATGTCGCCGCCGGCCCCGCCGAGCGCCGTCGCGACGGCGCCCAGCATGCCGGGCCGGTCGGGGAGCACGAGCCGAAGCAGGTAGGACATCGGACCTCCGGGTCGTCAGGCGCGGACGCGCGCCAGTCTGCCTGCGCCCGGTTGCGGGGGTGTTGCGCCGTCGTGCCGGTCCGGAGAACCAGCGGGGGCCGCCGAGCGGGCCGACCCTAGACTCGGCCCGTCCCTGCACCGCCCCGGCGAAGGAGCCGCATGCCCGAGATCACCCGCGAGCAGGTCGCGCACCTCGCGCGGCTGTCACGGCTGGCGCTGGATGACTCGGAGCTCGACGGCCTGGCCGCCCAGCTCGACGTGATCCTCGGCGCCGTCGCGCAGATCTCGGCCGCGACCGACGCCGCGGACGTGCCGCCGACCACCCATGCGGTGCCGGTCGAGAACGTCACGCGCCCCGACGTCGTCGCTCCCTCGCTGGACCGCGACGAGGTCCTCGCGGCCGCGCCGGCCGCCGAGGACGGCCGCTTCCGCGTGCCCCGCATCCTGGACGTCGAGTGAACTCGCAGAGGGGCGTGCAGTGAGCGACCTCACCCGCCTTACCGCCGTCGAGACCGCGGCGGCGATCGCCTCCGGGCAGGCCAGTGCCGTCGAGGTCGCACAGGCCCACCTCGACCGGATCGCCGCCGTCGACGGGGCCGTGCACGCGTTCCTGCACGTCGACGCCGAGGGCGCACTGGCCCAGGCCGCGCGCGTCGACGCGGCCATCGGGGACAGGCACAGCCTGACCGGTCCGCTGGCCGGCGTCCCGCTCGCGCTCAAGGACGTCATCGTCACCCGCGGCGTGCCCACCACTGCCGGGTCGAGGATCCTCGAGGGTTGGCGCCCGCCCTACGACGCCACCGTGACCGAGCGGCTTCGTGCGGCCGGTGTCGTCGTGCTCGGCAAGACGAACATGGACGAGTTCGCGATGGGCTCCTCCACTGAGCACAGTGCCTTTGGCCCGACGTCGAACCCCTGGGACCTCACTCGGATCCCGGGCGGCAGCGGCGGTGGTTCCGCCGCGGCGGTGGCGGCGTACGAAGCCCCGCTGGCGATCGGCACCGACACCGGCGGCTCGATCCGCCAGCCCGCCGCCGTCACCGGCACGGTCGGTGTCAAGCCGACCTACGGCGGCGTCTCCCGCTACGGCCTGATCGCCTTCTCCAGCTCGCTGGACCAGGCCGGCCCCTGCGCGCGCACCGTCCTCGACGCCGCGCTGCTGCACGAGGCCGTCGCCGGCCACGACCCGCGTGACTCGACGTCCATCGACGCGCCCGTCCCGCCGGTCGTCGAGGCCGCGCGCAAGCTCGACGTGACCGGCCTGCGCATCGGGGTCGTCAAGGAGCTGTCCGGCGAGGGCTACGACCCGGGTGTGCAGGAGCGCTTCGACGAGGCTGTCGAGCTGCTGCAGGAGCTCGGCGCGACGGTGACCGAGGTCAGCTGTCCGCACTTCGGCTTCGCCCTGCCGGCCTACTACCTCATCGCACCGTCGGAGGCGTCGTCCAACCTCGCCCGGTTCGACAGCGTGCGCTACGGCCTCCGCGTCGGTGATGACGGCGCGGCCTCCCTGGAGGAGGTCATGTCCGCCACCCGGGCGGCGGGCTTCGGCGACGAGGTCAAGCGCCGCATCATCCTGGGGACCTACGCCCTGTCGAGCGGCTACTACGACGCCTACTACGGCCAGGCGCAGAAGGTCCGCACCCTCATCACGCGCGACTTCACGAGCGCCTTCGAGAACGCCGACGTCCTCGTGTCACCCGCCGCGCCCACCGTCGCGTTCCCGATCGGCGCGAAGATCGACGACCCGCTCGCGATGTACCGCCAGGACCTCGCGACCATCCCGTCGAACCTCTACGGGGGGCCCGCGATGTCCTTGCCCGTAGGTCTTTCCGAGGGCCTGCCGGTCGGTCTGCAGGTCATGGCTCCGACGATGCGCGACGACGTGCTCTACCAGGTGGGCGGCGCCCTCGAGGCCGCCCTGCACGACCGCTGGGGCGGGCCGCTGCTCGCGTCAGCCCCCGAGCTGGAGGTCTGACGATGGCCCTGTCCGTGAGCGTCGAGCGGGTCGTGCACGCGACCCCCGAGCGCGTCTTCGACCTGCTCGCCGACCCGCGCCGGCACCGCGAGATCGACGGCTCCGGCACGCTTCGCGACGCCGTCGAGGGACCGGAGCGGCTGTCGCCGGGCGCCGTCTTCGGCATGCGGATGAAGGCCGGCGCCGCCTACCAGATGACCAACACCGTCGTGGAGTTCGAGGAGGGCCGGCGCATCGCCTGGCAGCCGCGCCCGACGAAGAGCCTCGCGGCCAGGGCGGTCGGCGGTCGGATCTGGCGCTACGAGCTGGAGCCGGTCGAGGGCGGCACCCGTGTGCGCGAGACCTGGGACACCAGCCAGGAGCGACTGCCCCTGCTCATCCGCCCGCTGGCCGGCATCACCCGGCGCAACATGGCCAAGACCCTGGAGCGCCTGGAGACCGTGGTCCGATGAGCGCTCCCGTCCCGTACGACGAGGCGCTGGCGGAGTTCGAGCCCGTCTTCGGGCTCGAGACCCACGTCGAGCTCGGCACAGCCAGCAAGATGTTCTGCGGCTGCGACACGACCTTCGGCGCCGCGCCGAACACCCACACCTGCCCGGTCTGCCTGGGCCTGCCCGGTGCGCTGCCGGTCGTCAACGCCCAGGCCATCGAGTCCACGATCCGGATCGGGCTGGCGCTGCACTGCGGCATCGCGACCTGGTGCCGCTTCGCGCGCAAGAACTACTTCTACCCGGACATGCCGAAGAACTTCCAGACCTCGCAGTACGACGAACCGCTGTGCACCGACGGCTACCTCGACGTCGACGTCGACGGCGAGGTGGTGCGGGTGCCGATCGAGCGCGTCCACCTCGAGGAGGACACCGGCAAGTCGCTGCACGTCGGCGGTTCCACCGGGCGCATCCACGGCGCGTCGCACTCACTGGTCGACTACAACCGGGCCGGTATCCCGCTCGTCGAGATCGTCACCAAGCCGGTGACCGGCACGGGCAAGCGGCCGGCCGAGGTCGCCAAGGCCTACGTCACCGAGCTGCGCGACGTGCTGCGTGGCCTCGGCGTCTCCGACGTGCGCATGGAAGAGGGCTCGATGCGGTGCGACGTCAACGTCTCGCTCAACCTGCCGGGGCGGGAGTGGGGCACGCGCTCAGAGACCAAGAACGTCAACTCGCTGCGTTCGGTCGAGCGCGCCGTCCGCTCCGAGGTCGAGCGACAGGCCGGCAGGTTGCGCCGCGGTGAGCGGATCGTCCAGGAGACCCGGCACTTCCACGAGGACACCGGCATGTCGACCTCCGGCCGGTCCAAGGAGGAGGCGACGGACTACCGGTATTTCCCCGAGCCCGATCTCGTGCCGATCGCTCCCGACCGGGCGTGGGTGGCAGAGCTCGCTGCGGGCCTGCCCGAGGCTCCGTCGCTGCACCGCAAGCGGATGACCGCCTCGCTCGGGCTGTCCGAGCTGGACAGCCAGGCGATGGTCAACGCCGGGGTGCTCGGCCTGGTCCTCGACACCGTCGGTGCCGGCGCGCCGGCCGCCGAAGCGCGCAACTGGTGGCTCGGCGCGCTGGCGCAGGCGGCCAATGCGCGCGGCGTCGACGCGGCCGAGCTGCCCATCACGCCGGGCGAGGTAGCCCGGCTCGTCGCGCTCGTGGCCGACGGCAAGCTCACTGCGGGGCTGGCCAAGCAGGTCGTCGACGGCGTGCTCGCCGGCGAGGGCCGGCCCGACGACGTCGTCGAGGCCCGCGGGCTGGCCGTCGTCTCCGACGAGGGCGCGCTCGGCAAGGCCGTCGACGACGCCCTGGCCGCCCAGCCCGACACCGCCGACAAGGTCCGCGGCGGCAAGGTCCAGGCCGTCGGCGCGCTCGTCGGCGCCGTCATGAAGGCCACCCGCGGCCAGGCCGACGCGGCCGTCGTGCGCAGGCTGCTGCTCGAGCGTCTCGGCGTCGACGAGTAGCCGGGTCGAGGAGCTGCAGGTCAGCTGGCGGTGCGCCGTGGCAGTGCCGGTTGCAGGTCGGTGTCCTCCTGCGGCGCAGGCTCCTCCGGGTCGCAGGCCGCGGTGGCAGGGTCGATCCGTGCCGAGGTCGGCAGTCCTGGCGAGCCGGGCGCGGCCGCGAGCGGCGGCTCCTCGCACTGCTGGAGCTCGGCGCGGTGCCGGCGACGGGCGAGCAGGATCGCATTGAGCTCGGCGCCCGCCAGCAGGGACACCGACAGCAGGTAGAACCAGAACATCAGGATGAGCCCGCCACCGAGGGCGCCGAAGATCGACGAGCTCGACACGGCCAGCTCGAGGTAGAGGTTCAGGCCGTACGACGCGGCCAGCCACAGCAGCGCCGTGAGCAGACCGCCGGGCAGGTCGTAGCGCCAGCGGGTGCGGCGGTTCGGCATCAGGTGGTCCATCGTGGTGGCCCACAGCACCAGCGAGCCGAAGGCGACCGGCCAGCGCAGGGCGGACCAGAGGAACTCGTACTCAGGGCCGAGGCCGACTCTGGCGACCGCGCCCTGCGCCCGGCCGAAGATCGGACCGACGACCAGCAGCGTCACGGCCAGCGCACCGGTGATGATGCTGCCGACGCCGAGCCACAGGCCCAGCCAGCGGCGCCGCCACCAACCGCGCGTCTCTGGTACGTCGTAGGCGATGTTGACGGTGTTGACCAGGGTCGAGAACGCCGTGGACAGCGAGGCCAGCGCCAGCAGCGTGGCGATGGTCAGGGTGTTGGTCCCGGTGCGGAACAGGTCCTCGACGGTGGAGATGGCGCCGCTCGCCGTGTCGGTGAGCAGCCGGTCGAGGAAGTCGACGACCGCCTGCTCGACCCGCAGCGCGTTGGTCTCCCCGATGACGTTGCCGAGCTGGCCGAGGACGGCAGCAACGACGAGCAGCGCCGGGAACAGCGTCAGCACCGCGAAGAACGCGCTCTCGGCCGCGAGCCCGAGCAGGCGGTCGCGGTCGGCCTTGTTGATCACCTCGCGGACGAGCCGGAAGAACCAGGTGACCGGGTTGTGCGCCGCCTCGCGGCGGGCCTCCTGTGCGGTTGCCTCGGCCCGGATCTGCGCGCTCCGCCCGCTCACCAGGTGGCTCGGGACGAGCGGGTCCGGACGGGTCACCCCACCATGGTGGCCGATGCCGGGGCGGAGCGCTGTCAGCGCGCCGGGAGGCGCAGCACCCGGTCGTCCTCGCGAGCCGGGTCGCCCCGGCCGTCGCGGTTGCTCGTGAGCACCCACAACGAGCCGTCGGGGGCCTGCGCGGCCGCGCGCAGCCGGCCGAAGTCGCCCTGCAGCAAGGCGGTCGGCTCGCCGGCCCCGCCCTGCCCGTCGAGAGGCACCGCCCACAGCCGCTGACCGCGCAGCGCCGCGACGTAGAGCGTCCCGTCGACGATCGCGGCCCCGCTGGGCGAGGCCTGCGAAGTCTCCCAGGTCGTGATCGGGGCGAGATAGCGGCCGCCGCCGTCGCCGGCTCCCTCCACCTCGGGCCAGCCGCCGTTGCTGCCCTGACTGACCTGGTTGACCTCGTCGAACCGGTTCTGGCCGAACTCCACCGAGTAGACCCGGCCGTCGTCGTCGAAGGCGAGCCCCTGCACGTTGCGGTGCCCCTTGGACAAGACCAGCGAGCCTGCTGCCTCGACCGGTTCGCCGTCCGGAGTCATGCGAAGGACCTTGCCGCCCAGCGACCGGTCGTCCTGCGACAGCGAGGTGTCGCCGGTGTCGCCCGTGCCGACGTAGAGGAGCCCGTCGGGGCCGAAGGCGATCCGGCCGCCGTTGTGGATCTGCCCCTTCGGGATGCCGGTGAGCACCGGCTCGACCTGCTCGGGCGAGGACAGCGGGAAGCGCACCACCCGGTTGTCGTCGTCGGCGGTGACGTAGGCGTAGACCAGGTCGTCGGTCGCGAAGTCCGGGCTGACAGCCAGGCCCAGCAGGCCGCCCTCGCCGTCGGGTTCGGCCTGCTCGAGCATGGTCACCATCGCCGGCTCGCCGCCGTCGGCCGGGATGCGCAGCACTCGGGCGGTGTCCCGCTCGGTGACCAGCGCGTCGCCGTCCGGCAGGAAGTCGATGCCCCACGGCGCCTCGAGGCCGGTCGCCAGCACCTCGGGCGCACCCGGGTCGATCCCGCTGGGCGCCGGGGCCGCTGCCGACGGAGCGGCCGGGGCCGGCGCCGGGGCCGAGATTGCCGGAGCAGCAGTCGGGGGGGCGGTGTCGTCCGCGCCGCAGGCGGCGAGGGCGGCCACGAGGGCCAGTGCACCGGCGGTCCGGCTGCGCCGGGTCAGGGGCGTCACACTGCTGCTCCGTCCGTCGTACGAGGGCTTGCCGGGTCTAACGCCCCGCGGTCGTCGGGCGTGCCGCGTCGGGCGGCAGGACGTCGAGCGCGAGCAGGGCCAGCGACCACTCGACGAGGTGGTCGACCCGCTCGAGCGAGCGGTCGGTCAGCCCCTCCAGACGCCGCAGCCGGTTGAGCACGGTGTTGCGGTGACAGTAGAGCCGCGCGGCGGTCTGCCCCGCCGAGCCGCCGGTGTCCAGCCAGGTCCGCAGCGTGTCGAGGAGCACCTTGCTCTCGTCCCGCTCGAGGTCGAGCACCCCGCCCAGGGCGCGCTGCACGAGCCGGCCGGCCAGGTCCGGGGCGGTCACGAGAAGCGCGCCCGCGAGGCGGGTGTCGAGCTCGGCGACGGCCGGTGTGTCCGGTGGCAGCGCGCGCAGCGCCGTCTCCGCGTGCCGGTGCGCGACGTCGACCTCCGCGAGCCCTTCCACCACCGGCGAGACCCCGGCGCGCAGCCCGCCGACCTGCCTCAGAGCGCCTGTCACGTGGGGGGTCTCGAGGCCGCCGAGCGCGACCAGACCGATCTCGCGGTCGGTGCGTGTGCGCCAGGCCGAGCGCATCCCGCGGGCCCGCAGCCCGTCGCCGACCCGGCGGTGGACGTCCTCGCCGGCCAGCACGACGACGACGAAGCGGCCGTGCTCGGGCAGGTCCAGCGCCGCGGCAGCGTCCGCGGCCAGTGCTCTCTCCGCGCCGCGGCCCTCGAGCAACGCGTCGAGGAGCGCGTCGCGGCGCCGGTCGTCGCGGCGGGCGAAGTCGGCCTCGGTCTCGCGGTAGCTGTCGGCCACCTCGGAGGAGAAGACGTCGATGAGCTCCCACACCTCGGTGGCCGCGTCCACCAGCCCTTCCACGACGCCCTCGCCGCCGGCGCGGGCCTCGGCGACCAGCGCCTCCCAGATGATCCGGAAGCCGACGCGGTAGGCGTGCAGCACCGACTCGAGCGGCATCCCCTGCTCGGCACGGCGGTGGCCGGTCGCGCGCGGCGCGTCGAACGGGTCGACCGACGGATCGGTGTCGCCGGTCAGCGCCTGCAGGATGCGCTGCAGGTTGTTGTGGCAGGACAGGTGCAGGTCGTCGCGGGGGGTGCGGCCGGGACCGGAGTAGGACGGGTCCTCGTCGAGGATCGCCTCGACCAGCTCGTCGGTCAGCGCGTCAAGCCGGGCCAGCACGGCGGTCCCGAGCACCGCGACGGCCGGCGAGGCTGTCGGCGGGAGGTGCGGGGAGGCTGTCACGCGGCGAGGGTACGACCGTGCTTGTTCGGGCCCCTCAGGGCCGCTTGCTCGCGGCCGTCGCCGTCAGGTCACTGCGGCGGGCCAGCTGGTCGAGCGCGGCGTGCACCAGCTCCGGGTGCTCCATCGGCAGGAAGTGGCTGCCGGGCAGGACGGTGACCTGAGCGTCGCAGATCCGGCTCGCCGCATCGATCACGTCGTGCATGGAGGTGAGCACGTCATGCCGACCGGCCAGCAGCGTCGTCGGACACAGGACGAAGCCGAGGTCCATGGGGGAGTGGTCGTTGGCCGCCATGGCCAGCGTGAAGTACCACGTCCAGTCCTGCTGCACGAACTCGCGCAGCATGGGCGCCAGCACCTCCGGCCGGGCGCCGGGGAGCATGAAGCCGGAGTGGCTGGCCAGCCAGGCCGACCGGTGGTCGAGCGGGATGCGGGGGGCCAGCCAGGTCAACGCCGGGCCGACCAGCCGGGCCGACCGGGCGGCGGAGGTGGCCACCCGGCGGCGCAGTCGGCGGGGGATGCGCAGCGGGCCGCCGATCGTGGCGAAGGTGCCGCCCGGCACGCCCGCGACGGCGAGTAGCCCGGCGACGCGGTCGGGGTGCCGCTCGGCGAGCTCGAAGCCGACGTTGACGCCGATCGACCAGCAGGCGACCAGCGCCCGCTCGATCCCGCGCTCGTCGAGCAGCGCGAGCGCGTCCTCGACGTGGTCCTCGATCCGTACCCGAGCCGCGTCGGCGGGGCGGTCGGAGCCGAACGTGCCGCGGTGGTACCAGCTCGTGACGGCGTAGCCGCTGTCAGGGGCGGTCAGCGCCGGCCAGGCCTCGGGGATCGCGCCGAGCCCGTTGCAGAGCAGCAGCGGGAGACCGTCGCCGTCGTTGCTCCAGCCGCGCAGGCGGGTCGTGTCGGAGCCGCGGAAGTCGAAGGTGGTCGCCACCCGGGCGAGCCTAGGAGTCGGCTGCGGCCCCTCCTCCGACGGCCATGAGGGCCGGAAGTCTGCGCCGCGGCAGCGCCGTCAGCACCAGCGGCCGCCCCTCGCGACGCAGCAGCCGGACCGGACCGCGGCGCGGGACGTCGAAGCCGTCGACGTCGTCCCAGGCCACCCGGTGCGCGGCCAGCCCGTTGCAGACCTCGACGCCCAGCGGGATGGCGACGACCCGCGCACGCAGCACCCAGACCGCGCAGCCGAGGGGGACCAGCAGCAGCCACAGCAGCCACACCGACGACGTCGCGACGGGCAGCGCGCCGAGCAGGAAGACGGACACCGGGAGCAGCGCGATGCGCTCGGGCCCGAAGCGGGTGCGCGCGGGGGAGGGTTGGTCGGGCACGCCACCCATCGTGGCACCGGCGGGCCTGGACGGCTGACCTACGCTGCACGCGTGAGCACGCATAGCCGCAAGCCCCGCAGCACTGACGTCACCGAGGGCGCCCACCGCGCCCCTGCGCGCGCGATGCTGCGCGCTGTCGGCATGACCGACGAGGACATGGACAAACCCCAGATCGGCGTCGCGTCGTCCTGGAACGAGATCACCCCCTGCAACCTGTCCCTCGACCGGTTGGCCAAGGCTGCCAAGGTGGGCGTGCGGCAGGCGGGCGGCTTCCCGATGGAGTTCGGCACCATCTCGGTCTCCGACGGCATCTCGATGGGCCACGAGGGCATGCGCGCGTCGCTGGTCTCCCGTGAGGTGATCGCCGACTCGGTCGAGACGGTGATGTTCGCCGAGCGCCTCGACGGGTCGGTCACCCTGGCGGGCTGCGACAAGTCGCTGCCCGGGATGCTCATGGCCGCTGCGCGGCTCGACCTCGCGAGCGTCTTCCTCTACGCCGGCTCGACGCTCCCGGGCAAGCTCGCCGGCCTGAACGGCGTCGACCGGGACCTGACCATCATCGACGTCTTCGAGGGCGTCGGCGCGCTGGCCCGCGGGCTCATCACCCAGGAGGAGCTCGACGCCATCGAGCGGGCGACCTGCCCGGGCGAGGGTGCGTGCGGCGGCATGTACACCGCCAACACGATGGCCAGCGCCGCCGAGGCGCTCGGGATGTCGCTGCCGGGCAGTGCCGCACCGCCCGCCGTCGACAAGCGCCGCGACGAGTACGCCATCGCCTCCGGCGAGGCCGTGGTCCGCCTCGTGGACGCCGGCATCACCGCGCGGATGATCCTGACCAAGGAGGCGTTCGAGAACGCCATCACCGTCGTCATGGCGCTCGGCGGCTCGACCAACGCCGTGCTGCACCTGCTGGCCATCGCCCACGAGGCACGTGTCGAGCTGTCCTACGACGACTTCACCCGCATCGCTGCCCGCGTCCCGCACCTGGCCGACGTCAAGCCCTTCGGGCGCTTCGTCATGACCGACATCGACCGCGTCGGCGGCATCCCCGTCGTCTTGAAGGCGCTGCTGCAGGCCGGGCTCCTGCACGGCGACGTCCTCACCGTCACCGGCCGCACGATGCGCGAGAACCTCGAGGCGCTCGACATCCCGGACCTCGACGGCGAGGTGCTGCGTGCCTTCGAGAACCCGATGCACCGCACCGGCGGCATCACGATCCTGCACGGCTCGCTCGCTCCGGAGGGCGCGGTCGTCAAGAGCGCCGGCTTCGAGGCGCAGGTCTTCGAGGGCACCGCGCGCGTCTTCGACGGCGAGCAGGGCTGCATGGACGCCGTCGTCGACGGGACGCTCAAGACCGGTGACGTCTGCGTCATCCGGTACGAAGGCCCCAAGGGCGGGCCGGGCATGCGCGAGATGCTCATGGTCACCGCGGCGATCAAGGGCGCGGGCCTGGGCAAGGACGTGCTGCTGCTCACCGACGGGCGCTTCTCCGGCGGCACGACCGGCCTGTGCGTCGGCCACGTCGCCCCCGAGGCAACCGACGGCGGGCCGATCGCTCTGGTGCAGGAGGGCGACAGGATCAGGCTCGACCTCGACGCCGGCACCCTTGACCTGCTGGTCGAGCTCGAGGAGCTCGAGCGCCGCCGCGTGGGTTGGAAGCCGCTCGAGCCGCGCTACACGACCGGTGTGCTCGGCAAGTACGCCAAGCTCGTCGGCTCGGCTGCCCATGGCGCCATCACCGGCTGATCGCTCGTCCCAGGATGTGAGACTGCCGTCCCACTCCCTTGACACCGGTCCGCGACTGACGCACCCTTTGCCTGTGCTCAGCCTCCTCGTAGTCCCCTAGCGCGCCTGCCGACCGGCAGACGCGCTCACCCCTCCGTGCTCCGCACGAGGGGTTCTTTTTTGCCCTGACACCGCCGCGGAACACGAAGGAACCGACATGGACGCCCAGCCCGAGAGCCTCACCGGAGCACAGATGCTCGTGCGCTCGCTCGAGAGCGTCGGTGCGGAGGTCGTCTTCGGCATCCCCGGCGGGGCGATCCTGCCGGCGTACGACCCGATCTTCGACAGCAAGAAGCTGCGCCACATCCTGGTCCGGCACGAGCAGGGCGGCGGCCACGCGGCCGAGGGCTACGCGCAGGCGACCGGCAAGGTCGGCGTCTGCATGGCTACGAGCGGCCCCGGCGCGACCAACCTGGTGACCCCGATCGCCGACGCGTACATGGACAGCGTCCCGCTGGTCGCCATCACGGGGCAGGTCCCGAGCGGCTCGATCGGCACGGACGCCTTCCAGGAGGCCGACATCGTCGGCATCACGATGCCGATCACCAAGCACAACTTCCTGGTCCAGCACGCCGACGACATCCCGCGCACCATCGCCGAGGCGTTTCATCTCGCCAGCACCGGCCGCCCGGGCCCGGTCCTCGTCGACCTGCCCAAGGACATCCTGCAGGCGCAGGGGTCGTTCTCCTGGCCGCCACAGCTCGACCTGCCCGGCTACCACCCGACCACGCGGCCGCACGCCAAGCAGATCCGCGAGGCCGCCAAGATGATCGCGGCCGCCCAGCGCCCCGTCCTGTACGTCGGTGGCGGCGTGCTGAAGGCGCGCGCGGCCGCCGAGCTGCGGGTGCTCGCCGAGCTCACCGGCATCCCGGTCGTCACGACGCTGATGGCCCGCGGTGCCTTCCCGGACAGCCACCCGCAGCACCTCGGGATGCCCGGCATGCACGGCACTGTCGCGGCCGTCACCGCGTTGCAGAAGGCCGACCTGCTCATCTGCCTCGGCGCCCGCTTCGACGACCGGGTGACCGGCAAGCTGGACTCCTTCGCGCCCGGTGCCGCGGTCATCCACGCCGACATCGACCCGGCCGAGATCGGCAAGAACCGCATCGCCGACGTGCCGATCGTCGGCGACTGCCGCGAGACCATCGCCGACCTCGTCGTCGCCGTCGGCGAGCTCTACGAGACCGGCACCCGCGCCGACATCGGCGGCTGGTGGGCCGAGGTCGACGGGTGGCGCACGCGCTACCCGCTGGGCTACGCCGAGCCGACCGACGGCTCGCTCGCGCCGCAGCACGTCATCACCCGCATCGGCCAGATCGCCGGCCCCGAAGCCATCTTCGTGAGCGGTGTCGGTCAGCACCAGATGTGGGCCAGCCAGTTCATCTCCTACGAGAACCCCTACACCTGGCTGAACTCCGGCGGCGCAGGGACCATGGGCTACGCCGTGCCAGCAGCGATGGGCGCGAAGGTCGGGCGCCCCGAGGCAACGGTGTGGGCCATCGACGGCGACGGCTGCTTCCAGATGACCAACCAGGAGCTCGTCACCTGCGCCATCGAGGGCATCCCGATCAAGGTCGCCGTGATCAACAACGGCAACCTCGGCATGGTGCGCCAGTGGCAGACGCTCTTCTACGGCAGCCGCTACTCCAACACCGTGCTCAACTCCAAGCGCATCCCCGACTTCGTCAAGCTCGCCGACGCGATGGGCTGCATCGGGCTGCGCTGCGACACCAAGTCCGACGTGGACGCCACGATCGAGAAGGCGATGGCCGTCGACGATGCGCCGGTCGTCATCGACTTCGTGGTCGGCGAGGACGCGATGGTGTGGCCGATGGTCCCCGCCGGCACGAGCAACGACGAGATCCTCGCCGCACGCGACACCCGCCCGGTGTGGGACGCCAACGATGTGTGACGCCCCGATGTGTGCCGCCCCTACCCCCCTCCCCGGACGATCTTCGTCTTGGGGTGCTGCGACACGCGAGACCAGCCCCCACAAGACGAAGATCGCCGCTGATCTGCTGAGCGAAGGACGCCGCTGATGGCCCTCACCCGCCACACCCTCTCCGTCCTCGTGGAGAACAAGCCCGGCGTGCTCGCCCGTGTTGCGGCGCTCTTCAGCCGGCGCGGCTTCAACATCGAGTCGCTCGCTGTCGGCCCCACCGAGCACCCGACGGTGAGCCGCATGACGATCGTCGTGTCGGTCGACGACCTGCCGCTCGAGCAGGTGACCAAGCAGCTCAACAAGCTCGTCAACGTGCTGAAGATCGTCGAGCTGGAGCCGGCCACCAGTGTGCAGCGCGAGCTGCTGCTGGTGAAGGTCAAGGCCGACCTGAACAGCCGCAGCCACGTGCTCGAGACCGTCCAGCTGTTCCGCGCCAAGGTTGTCGACGTCGCTGCGGACGCGGTCACCATCGAGGCCACCGGCACCAACGACAAGCTGACAGCCTTCATCCGGGTCCTCGAGCCGTTCGGCATCCGCGAGCTCGTCCAGTCCGGCATGGTCGCCGTCGGCCGCGGCTCGCGGTCGATGACCGGCGCCGAGCCGCGCCTGCGGAGCGCTTCCTAGCGCGGTCTGCCCTCCCCCCTCCCCTCCCACCACCCCTGCAGAAGGAGCACTCCCACCTCATGGCCGAGATCTACTACGACGACGACGCCGACCTCGGCCTCATCGCGAGCAAGAAGGTGGCCGTCCTCGGCTACGGCAGCCAGGGCCACGCCCACGCGCTGTCGCTGCGCGACTCCGGCGTCGACGTCCGCGTCGGGCTGCCCGAGGGCAGCAAGAGTCGCGCCAAGGCCGAGGCCGAGGGGCTGCGCGTCGTGACGCCCGCCGAGGCGGCCGCGGAGGCGGACGTGATCATGATCCTGGCGCCGGACACCGTGCAGCGAAAGCTCTACGAGGCCGACGTCGCCCCGAACCTCAAGGACGGCGACGCGCTGCTGTTCGGCCACGGGCTGAACATCCGCTTCGGCCTGATCACCCCGCCGGCCGGCGTCGACGTCGCCATGGTCGCGCCGAAGGGACCCGGCCACCTCGTGCGCCGGCAGTTCGTCGACGGACGTGGTGTTCCATGTCTGGTCGCCGTGGAGCAGGACGCCACCGGCGGCGCGCTGCAGCTGGCCCTGTCGTACGCCAAGGGGATCGGCGGCACCAAGGCCGGCGTCCTGCGCACGACGTTCAAGGAGGAGACCGAGACCGACCTGTTCGGCGAGCAGGCGGTCCTCTGCGGCGGCGCCTCGGCGTTGGTCCAGACCGGCTTCGAGGTCCTCATCGAGGCCGGCTACCAGCCCGAGGTCGCGTACTTCGAGTGCCTGCACGAGCTGAAGCTCATCGTCGACCTGATGTACGAGGGTGGGATCGGCAAGATGCGCTGGTCCATCTCCGACACCGCGGAGTTCGGCGACTACGTCACCGG
The DNA here is from genome assembly GCA_038255675.1 of Mycobacteriales bacterium. Classification (GTDB taxonomy): domain Bacteria; phylum Actinomycetota; class Actinomycetes; order Mycobacteriales; family SCTD01; genus SCTD01. The sequence goes on along the minus strand of JBBSLB010000018.1, from coordinate 4,953 downwards.
CCCGCGCATCATCACCGCCGACACCAAGAAGGCGATGCAGCAGGTGCTGGCCGAGATCCAGGACGGCACCTTCACCAAGCGCCTCATCGACGACGACGAGAACGGCGGCATCGAGCTCGCCGCCTTCCGCAAGACCGGCGCGGACCACCCGATCGAGAAGGTCGGCGCGCAGCTCCGCCCGATGATGGCCTGGATCGACGACGCCGGGGAGTAGTCACAGCCGGTACGACGGCCCGGTCGCTGCCTCGCGCAGCTGCCGGGCCGTCATGCGTCCCGCACAGCCTCAGGCGGCAGGGCCGAACCACCCCGCGACGTCGGCGACCAGCGCGACGCTGCCGACGGCGTTGCGCAGCCGCACCGTCCCGCCGCCCAGCTTGACCACGACGAGGTCGGCCGCGGTCTGCCCGGGCGACAGGTTGAGGTTGGACACCCGCGGGACAGCGCTGCCGCCGCCGGGGTAGACGCGCACGTCGGTGGCCTGCGAGGCCGCGACGCCGGTGACGTTGAGGACGGCCGCGGTCGCCAGGCTGGGCACCCGCGCGAGCCCCCCGACGCGGAGCTCGACGTCCTGACCCGGGCCCACGACGGCCGGCCGCGTGTCGAGGACCCGTGTCGGCCCCACCGGCCGGAAGAGTCCGCCGCTGTCGCTGCCGTCATACCAGCCGGCGACGTCGGCGAGCAGGTGCACGCGGCCCGCGGCGTTGCGCAGCCGCACGGTCCCGTCCTGGCCGAGTGGGACGATGACGACGTTCGGGACCACCGAGCCCGCGCTGGCGTTGACGCTGCTGACACGCGGGAACAGCGTCCCCTCGGCGGGGGCGGGGAAGACGCGCACGTCGGTGTCGCTCGTCGGGGCGACGGCGGTGACCGTGAGCGCGACGGCAGCGGCGTCGCTCGGGACCGGCCCGTTGCGGACGACCGACAGGTCGACGAACCCGCCGCCCTCCACCGGCCCGATCGCCGAGCCGACCTCGCGCCCGTCCTGGCCGCGCGTGTCGAGCACGCGCACCGGGTCGGCGGCGGTGAACGTCGACGTCCCGCCGGGGGCGTACCAGCCGGCCAGGTCCGCGACGACGTGGACCGAGCCGGCGGTGTTGCGGAAGCGCACCCGGCCCTTGTGGCCGACGGGCACGGTGACGAGGTTCGCTCGGGTGCCGTCGGTGAGGTTCAGGTTGGAGGTGCTCGGTACGGGCGCGCCCACCACGGGCATCGGGTAGACGCGCAGGTCCGTCGCGCCGGTCGGGTTCACGCCGGTGACGTTCAGGACGACCGCCGTCGCGCCGACCGGCACGCCTGCCCGGCCCACGACCGGCAGGTCGACGACCGAGCCGGGGCCGACCGGGCCGCGCCGCACCCCGACGTCCTGACCCGCGTCGCCGCGGGTGTCCAGCACACGCACCGGCTCGACGGCCGTGTAGCGCGAGCCGCGGGCCGCCGGGACGGCCCAGCCCATGTCGGCGAGCAGCCCCATCGCGATCTGGCCGGGCTGCGCGAGCGCCTCGCCCGGGTGCAGGAACGGCGTCATGAGCCCGTCCGGGTCCTCGCCGCGGTAGGGGTCCTCGTCCAGGTGGCCGTACGACGTGCCCTCGAGCCACTGCGCGGGTGCGTAGAGGGGGAGCGTCCCGCCGCCGGCAGCGGTGCGGCCGAGCTGACCGGACCAGTAGAGGCCTTGGCCCGTCAGCGCCTGCAGCAGCTCCGGTGAGCCGTCGGGCAGGTCGAGGATGCGGCGCCCCCCGTCACCGGCCTGCTCCGTCGTGCCCGCGTAGGCGAACTGGTCGTAGGACACCCCGCTCCGCACGGCGCCGTCGTTGCTGTCGCCGTGACCGACGGCGGCGCGGCCGCCCTCGACGCGCGCCGTGCCGACCAGGCCGAGGCCGTGGCCGAGCTCGTGCAGGACGACGGTCTTGAAGTCGATCCGGTCCGCGGGCGGATTGCCGTCGGTGCCGAAGTAGAGCCCGCCGAGGCCGGGGTTGAAGTTGGCCAGGACGTCGGGCTCACCCGGCACCGCGTCGAGCCGCCGCTTGGCGTTGAAGAGCGCGACGGGCTCAAAGACGTCGTCGGTGAGAGCGGGGGTCCCGCGGTCGTCCCGACGGAAGTCCGCTGGTCCTGCGCCGCCCAGGACATCAGGTTCGGGGAAGGTCGTCGCGGTCGCCTGGACCTCGATCGGGACCGCTGACTCGACAACCCGCTCCCACACGTCGACCGCCGCTTGGAACGCCGCCTTCGCCTCCGGCGTCCAGGTCGCGCCGTCGTCGACGAACTCCACGCGGATGGTCGAGACGTCCGCCGCCGTCAGGCTGCCGGTCGCGATCGGTCCGGTGCCCTCGCCGGTGCGGCTCTGCGTGCGCAGGGCGCCGGGAGCCCGGCGCACCGTCCCCCGGGGGAGCTCGCCGAGGGTGGTGGTGCCGCTCTCGACGGCACTGCGCAGGCTGGCGGACGGGCTCCCGGCCGGGGGTTCGGCGGCCGCCACCGCAGGCAGCAGCGGCGCCGCCACCAGCACGGCGACGAGCACGGCGCAGCCGCGCAGCGGGCGGAGGACGGGCACAGGGCTCTCCCAGCAGGGCGACGGACGCTGTCGGTCGAGGGCACTGTCGCAGGTGCACTGCTCCGAACGGCGCAAGGCGGGACCCTTGCTCCGCCGCCGGTACGCTGCCGCGCAGCCGGAGCGAGGGACTCGCCCCGCCCGTCCCCGAGGAACCCGTGACCTCCGCTGCGCCTGCGAACCGCCGTCCCGTCGTCCTGCTGGCCGAGGAGCTCGCCCCGTCGGTGGTCGCCGTGCTCGGCGACGGCGTCGAGGTCCGCTCTGTCGACGGCGCCGATCGCGCGGCGCTGCTGCCGGCGCTCGCCGATGCCGACGCGGTCATCATCCGCAGCGCCACGCAGGTCGACGCCGAGGCGCTGGCCGCGGCTCCGCGGTTGAAGGTCGTCGCCCGCGCCGGCATCGGACTGGACAACGTCGACGTGCCCGCGGCCACCGCCCGCGGGGTCATGGTCGTCAACGCCCCGCAGAGCAACATCGTCAGCGCCGCCGAGCAGGCCGTGGCGCTGTTGCTCGCCTGCGCCCGCAACCTCGGGCCGGCCAACGCCTCGCTCAAGGCCGGTCGCTGGGAGCGCAGCCGCTTCACCGGCGTCGAGGTGGCCGACAAGGTCGTCGGCGTCGTCGGACTCGGGCGCATCGGCGTGCTCTTCGCCCAGCGCATGTCGGCCTTCGGCACGACCCTCATCGCCTACGACCCCTATGTCGCGCCGGCCCGCGCTGCCCAGATCGGCGTGCGGTTGGTGAGCCTCGAGGAGCTGCTGCGCGAGAGCGACTTCATCTCCATCCACCTGCCCAAGACGCCCGAGACCGTCGGGCTCATCGGCGCCGAGCAGCTCGCCCTCTGCAAGCCGACGGTGCGCATCGTCAACGCCGCGCGCGGTGGGCTGCTCGACGAGCAGGCGCTGGCGAACGCGCTCACCGCGGGCACGGTCGCGGGCGCCGGGCTCGACGTCTACGCCACCGAGCCGTGCACCGACTCACCGCTGTTCGCCTTCGACTCCGTCATCGTCGCGCCGCACCTGGGCGCGTCGACCGTCGAGGCGCAGGACAAGGCCGGCATCGCGGTCGCGCGCTCGGTACGGCTGGCGCTGGAGGGCGACTTCGTCCCCGACGCGGTCAACGTCCAGGCGGGCGGCACCGTCCCCGAGGAGCTGCGCCCCGCGTTGCCTCTGGTCGAGAAGCTCGGCCGTGTGTTCACCGCGCTGGCAGGCGGTGTCGCGGCCAGTCTTGAGGTCGAGGTGCGCGGCGAGATCGCCGCGCTCGACGTGTCGGTGCTCCAGCTGGCCGCCCTCAAGGGCGTGTTCGAGGACGTCGTCGAGGAGCAGGTCACCTTCGTCAACGCACCCGCGCTCGCTGCCGAGCGCGGCCTGGAGGTCTCGCTCGCGACCAGCTCTGACAGCGAGGAGTACCGCAATGTCGTGCGCGTGCACGGCGTGCTCCCGACCGGCGAGGTCGTCTCGGTCTCCGGCACGCTCATCGGGCCGCGCCACGTCGAGAAGCTCGTCGAGGTCGACGGTTTCGACGTCGAGCTTCTGGCAGAGGGTCACCTTCTGTTCTTCCGCTATCACGACCAGCCCGGCGTGGTCGGTCAGGTCGGCGCCCACCTCGGCGACGCCGGCATCAACATCGCTGGCGCGCAGGTCAGCCGCACCTCTCAGGGCGGCGACGCTCTCATGGCGCTGACCGTCGACAGCGCCGTCCCCGCTGAGGTGCTCGCGGACATCGGGACGGGCATCGGCGCCCACTCGGTCCGCTCGGTCGCACTGTCGTGAGCTGGCTGACCACCCCCGACGGTACCCGGCTGGCCTTTACCGAGGTCGGCACCGGGCCGCGCCTGGTCTGCCTGCCCGGCGGCCCCGGGCGGGCCAGCGCCTACCTCGAGGACCTCGGCGGGCTGGCTGCGGCACGCACGCTCGTGCTGCTCGACCAGCGCGCCACCGGACACAGCGAGGTGCCCGCGGACCCGTCGACGCTGCGTTTCGACCGGCTGGCCGAGGATGTCGACGCGCTGCGCGAGCACCTGGGGGAGGAAGCGCTCGATCTGCTCGGCCACTCCGCCGGCTCGGTCGTCGCGCAGGCCTACGCGGCAGCCCACCCCGATCGGGTCCGCTCGCTGGTTCTGCTCACCCCCGTCGACGTCCTGCAGCGCGGCCCTGGTGCGCCGCGCGCCGACGTGCCCGGCATCCGCGCCCTGCGCGCCGACGAGCCCTGGTACGCCGAGGCGGCCGAGGCGACGGAGGCGCTGAAGGACGCGCCGCCGTCGCAGCAGCAGACCCTGCAGCGCGCGCTGCGCCCGTTCTTCTACGGCCGATGGGACGAGCGCACCCAGGCCCACGCGGCCACCGCCGACCGGCAGATGAACAAGCGGGCCGAGCTGGGCTTTGCCGCCGGCGCCGACCAGGTCGACGTCCCGG
>JBBSLB010000017.1:0-22066 GCA_038255675.1 Mycobacteriales bacterium | reverse complement strand
TCGCGCAACACCGGGGCGGCCTTCTCCTTCGCCCAGGGCGCCACGCTGGTCTTCACGACCGTTGCTGTCGTCGTGGTGGTCGTCATCGTGCGCATCTCCGCCCGGCTGCGCAGCACCGGCTGGGCGCTCAGCCTCGGGCTGCTGCTCGGCGGAGCGACCGGCAACCTCGTCGACCGGCTGTTCCGCAGTCCAGGCGTGGGGCGCGGGGCGGTCGTCGACTTCATCGCCCTGGGCTGGTTCCCGAGCTTCAACGTCGCCGACAGCGGCATCGTGGTCGGCGGCCTGCTGGCGGTGCTGCTGTCCTTCCGCGGCATCGAGGTCGACGGCACGCGGGTGGGCCGGGACGCTCCTCCCGCATGATGGAGGGGTGACCTCGCGCCGATCCCTGCCTGTCCCCGAGGGGCTGGACGGGTTGCGCCTGGACGCCGCCATCAGCCGCCTTTTCGGCCTGAGCCGTACGGCGGCCGCCGACCTTGTGGGTGCTGGCGCCGCCACGCTCGACGGTCACGCAGTCGTGAAGAGCGAACGGGTCACGACCGGCGCTGTCCTCGAGGTCGACCTGCCCGACCCGGAGCGCGCCGCGTCCGCGCCGCCCCAGGTCGTCGAGGGGCTGGTCGTCCTCCACGAGGACGACGACATCCTCGTGGTGGACAAGCCCGTTGGCGTGGCCGCCCATCCGAGCCCCGGCTGGGAGGGCCCCACGGTCATCGGCGGACTCGCCGCCGCCGGCCACCGGGTCAGCACCAGCGGCGCCGAGGAGCGGCAAGGCATCGTGCACCGCCTCGACGTCGGCACCAGCGGCTGCATGGTCGTCGCCAAGAGCGAGCGGGCGTACACCGTCCTCAAGGACGCCTTCCGGGAGCGGACGGTCGACAAGCGCTACCACGCGCTGGTGCAGGGTCACCCCGACCCGATGAGCGGCACCGTCGACGCGCCCATCGACCGCCACCCCACGAGCGCGTACAAGTTCGCGGTGGTCGCCGGCGGGCGGGACAGCGTCACGCACTACGAGACGCTCGAGGCGTTCCGGCACGCCACCCTGGTGGAGGTGCACCTCGAGACCGGGCGGACCCACCAGATCCGGGTGCACATGGCTGCCCTCAAGCACCCCTGCGTCGGCGACATCACCTACGGCGCGGACCCGACGCTGAGCAAGCGGCTCGGTCTCGAGCGGCAGTGGCTGCACGCCGTGCGGCTGTCGTTCGCCCACCCCGACGACGGGCGGTGGGTGTCCTTCGAGAGCGGCTACCCGGCGGACCTGCAGACCGCGCTCGACCGGGTGGCGGCTGCGTCGTGAGGCCGCGACGGGAGCCACGGTGAAGCTGCCGGTGGACCTGCGCGGGCTGGACGCGCGGCTGGTGCCCCGGGCTGCGGCCGGGCTGCGCAGCGCGCTCGACGGGGCCGCCCAGCGCCGGGCGTCGGTCGGCACCCGGACGGCGGGGCCGTTGCAGCGGCTGGACGACCGGTACGCCTCGCGGGGGCCGTTGCGGCTGCTCCGCGACGTCCCTCAGCTCGGCCTGCTGCTCGCGGCGCTGCTGTTGCTCGGCGGCGCGGGTGTGGCGCTTTCGCAGCGCGAGGGCCCCACGACCGGCGCGCAGCAGACCGTCGGCGCCGCAGGCTCCGCGGCCCAGCCCGGTCTGCTGCTCGGACCGCCGGTCGGCGCCGAGGCCGAGGCCCACCTCGAGCAGGCGGCGGAGCGGCTGGCGGGCCTGGCCGAGCAGGACCCGGACGCGCGGCACCTCGCGCTGGTCAGCCTGCGCAGCGCGTTGACCCCTGGGCAGACCGGTGCGCTGCTGGAGCGGGCCGGCGTCAACCTCGAGCGCGGCTACCTGCGCGCCGACGTGCCCGGACGCCCGGAGCAGGTGCTGTTCCAGACACCCGGTGACGTCGTGTCGGGGCTGCAGCAGGTCTTCACCGCGACCGCGACCCGCAAGGCCGACGAGCAACGGGAGCTGCTGACCACGGCCGCCACCATCGAGGGCGGCACCGAGCTGGAGCAGGAGTTCCTGGCGCAGTACGAGCGGGACGCCAGCACCGCAGGTGCCGAGGCCGCTGCCTACCGGGCGGGTTGCGCCTGCGTGTTCGCGCTGGTCGTCTCCGGCGCGGTGGAGCGGCTCGCGGTCCTGCTCGAGCTGCCGGAGGTCCGCGGCGTCGAGCCGGCGTCGCGGGGCGCGGCGGTGGCGTCGCTCAGCGTGCGCCCGCTGCGCCCGGACCAGACCGGGACCGTCAACGGCGACGGCTCGTGACCCTGCTGCTCACGCTGGCCGGACCGTCCGACCTGGCCGAGGTCTGGGCCCTGCGCCACGAGGTCTTCGTGGTCGGCCAGGGCGTACCGGTCGAGATCGAACGCGACGAGCTCGACGCGGACGCCGACCACGCCGCCGCGCGGCTGGCCGGGCGCCTGGTCGGCACCGGCCGGCTGGTCGACGGGAGCATCGACGAGCACGGCGACCTGGTGCCCGGCACGCCCGGGACGGTCGGCACCGTCGGGCGGATGGCGGTGGCGCTGGACGCTCGCGGCACGGGCACCGGCCGCGCGCTGCTGGACCTGCTGGTGGCCCGCGCCGCCGAGCGCGGGCTGCCGGTGGTCGAGCTGCACGCCCAGCTGCACGCGCGCGGCTTCTACGAGCGGGCCGGCTTCGTGCCGTTCGGCGAGGTCTACCTCGAGGCCGGGATCGAGCACCTGGGCATGCGCCGCGAGCTCAGGGGCTGATCAGCCCGGTCTCGTACGCCACCACCACCGCCTGCACCCGGTCGCGCACCGCGAGCTTGGCCAGCACGCTCGCGACGTGGGACTTCACCGTCCCGGGCGAGACGAACAGCTCGTCGGCCACCTCGGCGTTCGACATCCCGCGGGAGACCAGGACAAGGACCTCCCGCTCACGCGCGGTCAGCGCCGCCAGCCGACGGTCGTCCGGTGCGGCCCGGTGGGTCTGGAAGTGCGCGAGCACCGACGCGGTGACCGCGCGGTCCAGGTGGCCCTCGCCGGCGGCGACGGCGTGCACGGCGGCCAGCAACTCCTCCGGTCGGGTGTCCTTGAGCAGGAAGCCGCTGGCCCCTGCGCGCAGCGCCTCGAAGACGACCTCGTCCTCGCCGAAGGTGGTCAGCACCAGCACGGCGGTGTGCGGCGCCCGCGCGCGGATCTGACGGGTGGCTGTCAGCCCGTCCAGGCGCGGCATCCGCACGTCCATCAGCACGACGTCCGGCTCGAGCCGGACGGTCTGCTGCACCGCCTGCTCACCGTCGCAGGCCTCGCCGACGACCTCCAGGCCGGCGTCTGTCCGCAGCATCGAGCAGAAGCCGCCCCGTACCAGGGCCTGGTCCTCGGCGACCAGCACCCGCACCGTCACGATGCGTCAGCCGGGAGCCGCGCGTGCACGGCCCAGCCGCCGCCCTCGGGGCCGCAGACGACGTACCCGCCATGGATCGCGGCCCGCTCGTGCATGCCGAGCAGCCCGCGTCCGTCCCGGCTCCGCTGATCGGGGATGCCCCCCGCCGGGGAGTTGACGACGTCGATCTGCACGTGCCGGCCGGTGACCTGCACCCGGACCCGGGTCGGCACCGGGCCAGCGTGCTTGACGACGTTGGTCAGGGCCTCCTGCACGATCCGGTACGCCGACAGGCCGAGTGCCGGCGCGACACCCGCGCTGCCCGTCACCTCGAGCTCGACCGGCAGGCCGGCGGAGCGGACCTGCTCGACCAACGTGGCCAGGTCGGTCAGCTGGGGCTGCGGTGTGAGCGGGTCTCCGCCGGACCCTGCGCGCAGCAGACCGAGCATGCTGCGCAGGTCGGTCAGAGCCCGCCGGCCGGTGCTCTCCACCGCCTCGAGCACCTCTGACGTTCCGGGCGCGGTCCGTCCCAGGCGCAGCCGCTCGGCCCCGACCTGGACCACCATCAGCGACACGGCGTGGGCGACCACGTCATGCAGCTCGCGGGCGATCCGGTCGCGCTCTGCCTCCTGCGCCGCGCGCAGGTCGTGCTCCCGGTGGCTGCGCAGCTCGGCGGTCTGCTCGGCGGCCGCCGCGGCCTCCATCGTCTGCCGACGCACCAGCCGCCCCGCCACCCAGGGCGCTCCCCAGACCAGATGGGGGAGGAAGTCGCCGGCGTCACCGTCGCCGGTCAGGTTGTGCGCCAGGACGATGGCCGCCAGGGAGGACGCCCCGGAGAGGAGAGCAGCCCGGCCGGCGGTGTGCGCGGCGGCGCTGTAGACCGCGAGCAGCACCGCGAGGAACATCAGCTGAGGAGGGAACGGGCCCGGCGCCGTCGAGGACAGGTAGAGGTCCAGCAGGCAGACGGCGATGACGACCGGAACGGGGGAGCTGCGCCGCCACGCGAGGCCGAGGAGCACCGGCGTGGCGAGCCCGACGGCGAGCAGCGGCTCCGCAGCCCTGCTCGGCCCGAGCTCGGACACGACGACCGCCGTCATGCCGACGGCGAGCAGCAGGTCCCCGGGCGTGGTGCGCAGCCGCTCGGCCGGCGTGCGCAGCCACCACGACGGGTCCACGGGCGCGACGGTAGACCCGCAGGCACCTGCGCACCTCACTCTCGCGGCAGAGCCCCACGCCGGCCGCCTCGGCCGCGCGGCGGAGGGGCGGTACCGCTCCGGGGGCCGATGCGCGGTGCGCCGCGCAGGGGCCAGCCTGGGGACTCACCTGGAACCCGATCCCTGGGAGGACATGATGGACGCTCATCGAGACGCTCGCCCCCGTCACACCTGGGTGCCGTACGTCGCCGCCGCCGCCGGCGCCGTGCTGGCTCTCAAGGCCGTGCTGGTCACGGCGACCGACGACACCGCCCCGACGACTTTCGCCGTGATGTACCTGCTCGGCCTGCTGCTCGGCGTGGTCGCGGCGGTCGGTGCCGGGCTGCGTCAGCGCGGCTGGCCGCGCGGCGTGGCGGTGGGCACCGGCGGCGTCGTGCTGCTCGTCCTGTGGATCATGGGCCTCGGCGACGCCCTCAAGCCGGTGGTCCGGCTGGCCACCGACGACGTGAACGCCGCGAACGAGGTGCCGATCCTGCTCGCCGGGCTGGTCCTTCTGGCGTTGGCGTGGCGGGCGCGCGGGCGTGACCTGCAGCCGGTCGTTCAGGCGTCTGAGCCGGTGCGTGTCGCAAGGTGATGCTCTAGCATCACGTGCATGCGCACCACCCTCCGGCTCGACGACGACGTGCTGCTCGCCGTCCAGGCGCGGGCACGCCGGGAGAAGCGCACGGCCGGGGAGGTGCTGTCCGAGCTGGCCCGTCAGGCGCTGACGGGCCAGGTGCAGCAGGGCCTGCCTCCGACCACAGGCCGACACGGCTTCGACCCGCTCCCGCCGCGCGGGCCGGCCGTGTCCAACGCGCTCATCGACCGGCTGCGAGAGGACGAGCCGGAGTGAGCCGTGCGCTGCTCGACGTGAACGTCCTGCTGGCCCTGCTCGACAGCGACCACGTCGACCACCGCCGCGCCCAGCAGTGGCTCGACGACGGGATCGGGGCGGGCTGGGCCTCCTGCGCCGTCACCGAGAACGGCTTCGTGCGGATCCTCAGCCAGCCCCGCTACCCGAGTCCCGTACCGCCCGCGCAGGGCCTGGCCCTGCTCCGCCGGGCCCGGGACGCCGGCGACCACGCGTTCTGGCCGTGCGACGTCAGTGTCCTGGACGCGGTGCGGCCGGACCGCCTGCTCGGCGCACGGCAGGTCACCGACGCCTACCTGCTCGCGCTGGCGGTGGCGCACTCCGGACGACTGGTGACCTTCGACCGTTCCGTCCCGCTGACGGCGGTCCACGGCGCGACGGGTGACCACCTGACCGTGCTGTGACGGGCACGGGCCGGGCCGCCGCCGCCCGCCCCGCGCCCGGCGAGGGACGCGCCGCACCGGCCTGACCGGTCCTGTCGGACCTGCGTGGCACAGTTGTCGGCAGCACCAGCACGGCCCGCCTTCCCCTCGGACCGACGCTGCTCTTCCGAGCGTGCCCGAGCAGAAGGAGGCGGTCCCGTCATGGGCGAGAAGGACTCGTTCGTGCACCTGCACGTGCACACCGAGTACTCCATGCTCGACGGCGCCGCGCGGCTGGACGACCTGTTCGCGCGCACCGCCGAGATGGGCATGCCGGCGCTGGCGATGACCGACCACGGCAACGTGTTCGGCGCCTACGACTTCTGGAAGAAGGCCAAGGCCCACGGCATCAACCCGATCATCGGGACCGAGGCCTACGTCGCGCCTGGCAGCCGCTTCGACAAGACCCGCGTGCGCTGGGGCGACGGCGGCGAGGACGACGTCTCGGGCGGCGGCGCCTACACCCACATGACGATGCTCGCGACGAGCACCGAGGGCATGCACCGGCTGTTCAAGCTGAGCTCGCTGGCCTCCCTCGAGGGCTACTACTACAAGCCCCGGATGGACAAGGAGCTGCTCGCCGAGCACGTCCGACCCAACGTCGACCTCATCGCGACGACCGGCTGCCCGTCCGGCGAGATCCAGACCTACCTGCGGATGGGCAACTACGAGGCCGCCAAGCGGTCGGCGGGGGAGTACCGCGAGATCTTCGGCGCGGACAACTTCTTCTGCGAGCTGATGGACCACGGGATCCCGATCGAGCGCCGGGCGCAGAAGGACCTCATCCGGCTCGCCAAGGACCTCGCGATCCCGTTCGTCGCGACCAACGACCTGCACTACACCGCGCCCGAGGACGCCAAGGCCCACGAGGTGCTGCTCTGCGTCCAGTCCGGCAAGACGATGGCCGACCCGCAGCGCTTCAAGTTCGACGCCCAGGACTTCTACCTCAAGAGCCCGCAGGAGATGCGGTCGCTGTGGAGCGAGTTCCCCGACGCCTGCGACAACACCCTGCTCATCGCCGAGCGCTGCTCGATGGACTTCCAGGAGGGGCGCGACCTCATGCCGCGCGTGCCCGTCCCCGAGGGCTACGACGAGCAGACCTTCCTGCGCGCGCAGGTGCACGAGGGGCTGGCCCGGCGCTTCCCCGGCGGCGCGCCCGAGGGTCACGTCAAGCAGGCCGACTACGAGGTCGACGTCATCTGCCAGATGGGCTTCCCGGGCTACTTCCTGGTGACCGCCGACCTGGTCCGCTACGCCCACGAGGCCGGCATCCGGGTCGGCCCGGGCCGCGGCTCGGCGGCCGGCTCGCTCGTGGCGTACGCCCTCGCCATCACCGAGCTGGACCCGATCCAGCACAAGCTGCTGTTCGAGCGCTTCCTCAACCCCGAGCGCATCTCGATGCCCGACATCGACCTCGACTTCGACGAGCGCCGGCGCGGCGACATGATCCGCTACGCCACCGAGAAGTACGGCGAGGAGCGCGTCTCGCAGATCATCACCTACGGCACGATCAAGGCGAAGGCCGCGGTCAAGGACGCCGCTCGTGTGCTCGGCTTCCCCTACGCCACCGGGGACAAGATCACCAAGGCAATGCCGCCGGCGGTGATGGGCAAGGACATCCCGCTGGCCGGGATCTTCGACCCGAGCCACAAGCGCTACGGCGAGGCCGGCGAGTTCCGGGCGCTGTACGACAGCGATCCCGAGGCCAAGCAGGTCGTCGACACCGCCCGAGGGCTGGAAGGCCTCAAGCGGCAGTGGGGCGTGCACGCCGCCGGCGTCATCCTGTGCCGCGAGCCGCTGCTCGACGTCATCCCGATCCACCGCCGCGAGCAGGACGGCGCGATCATCACCCAGTTCGACATGGGCGCCTGCGAGTCGCTCGGCCTGCTCAAGATGGACTTCCTGGGCCTGCGCAACCTCACCGTTCTCGACGACTGCCTCAAGCACGTCGAGGCCAACCGCAACGGCCAGAAGATCGTCCTCGAGACGCTGCCGCTCGAGGACCGGCCCACCTACGAGCTGCTCGCCAGCGGCGACACGCTCGGCGTCTTCCAGCTCGACAACCCGGGCATGCGCGCGCTGCTGCGGTCGATGAAGCCCGACAACTTCGAGGACATCTCGGCCGTCCTCGCGCTCTACCGGCCCGGTCCGATGGGCGCCAACGCCCACAACGACTACGCCGACCGCAAGAACGGCCGCAAGCCGGTGGTCCCGATCCACAAGGAGCTCGAGGAGCCGCTGGCCGAGATCCTGGGCGACACCTACGGGTTGATCGTCTACCAGGAGCAGGTCATGGCGATCGCCCAGCAGCTCGGGGGCTACTCGCTCGGCGCCGCCGACCTGCTGCGCCGCGCGATGGGCAAGAAGAAGAAGGAGATCCTGGACAAGGAGTACGTCCCGTTCTCCGGCGGGATGAAGGCCAACGGCTACTCCGAGGCCGCGATCAAGACGCTCTGGGAGATCCTGGTCCCGTTCTCGGACTACGCGTTCAACAAGGCCCACACCGCCGGCTACGGGCTGGTCAGCTTCTGGACCGGCTACCTCAAGGCCAACTTCCCGGCCGAGTACATGGCGGCGCTGCTCACCTCGGTCAAGGACGACAAGGACAAGAGCGCGCTCTACCTCGCCGAGTGCCGGCGGATGGGCATCAAGGTGCTGCCGCCCGACGTCAACGACTCCGACAGCGACTTCACCCCGCGCGGCACCGACATCCGCTTCGGCCTGTCGGCGATCCGCAACGTCGGCACCAACGTCGTCGCCTCCATCGTCGCCACCCGCGAGGGCAAGGGCCGCTTCGCCGACTTCGGCGACTTCCTGCGCAAGGTCGAGGCGGTCGCCTGCAACAAGAAGACCGTCGAGTCGCTGTGCAAGGCCGGCGCCTTCGACTCGCTCGGGCACAGCCGCAAGGGACTGGTGCACGTGCACGCCGAGGCAATCGAGGCCTGCCTGGACACCAAGAAGAAGGAGGCCATCGGGCAGTTCGACCTGTTCGGCTCGATGGGCGAGGGTGACGCAGAGCCGGGGGAGGGCGGGATGTTCGACGTCGTCGTCCCGATGGGGGAGTGGGAGAAGTCGGTCCTGCTCACCTACGAGCGCGAGATGCTCGGGCTGTACGTCAGTGACCACCCGCTGTTCGGTGTCGAGCACGTGCTGGCCGGCGCCGTAGACCTGCCGGTGTCGCAGATCAGCGAGGTCGAGGACGGCCGGACCATCACGGTCGGCGGGATCCTGTCCAGCGTCACCCGCAAGATGACCAAGCAGGGCAACCCGTGGGCGCTGGTGACCCTGGAGGACCTCGAGGGCGCGGTCGAGGTGATGTTCTTCCCGCAGAGCTACGTCAACGCCGCGGTGCACCTGGTCGAGGACGCCGTGGTGCTGGTGCGCGGCCGGGTCGACAAGCGCGAGGACATCCCGAAGATCATCGGTAACGAGATCACCGTGCCGGACCTCTCGGTCGGCCCGCGCGGGCCGGTCGTGGTGTCGCTGCCGACCCCGCGCTGCACCCCACCGGTGGTCGAGCGGTTCAAGGAGGTGCTTGCCTCCCACCCGGGCACCACCGACGTCCACCTGCAGCTCGTCGGCGGCGGCAAGACCACCGTCGTGCGGCTCGACGACCGGCTGCGGGTCACGGCCACCCCGGCGCTGTTCGCCGACCTCAAGGCGCTGCTCGGGACCGGTTGCCTGCCCACCGGCGCCTGACCCGGCTAGCGTCTGGCCGATGGAGCGCGTGATCCGACCCGCAGCCCCCGCCCGAGCTGCCGGGGTCGGCGAGCTCCGGCTGTGCGCGGGCACGCTGGTGGTCGAGCAGCCCGACCAGGTGCTGCTGGACTACCTCGACGTCCGCAACGGCTACGCCTACCCCGCCTACGACCGGCTCGAGACCAACGGCTCGGCCGAGCTGGTCGACGGCGACCTGCTCGCGCCGGCGCTCATCGGCGTGCACATCGACGAGGGCCGCTTCGCGCTGCTGCGCGAGATGCTGCCGGCGCTCGAGGCCGTCGCCGACCTACCGGCCGTGCCGCTGCACGAGGCCGACGAGGACCACGTGCTGTGCGTCGCCGGCCTGTTCGGCATCCTCGACGAGCCGCGCTACGCGGGCCGCGGGGTGCGCGGCACCGTCGTGTCCAAGGTCCTGCACCGCAAGCGCCCCGACCTCGTCCCGCTCTACGACTCGCGGATCTTCGAGGCCTACACCGCGCCCGGCGTGCTGCCCCGCTCCACCGACCGGGCCTGGGCCGACTTCATCGCCGACCTGTGCCGTCAGATGCGCGACGACCTGCGGGCCGAGTCCGAGGCCTTCGACGCTCTGGAGCAGCTCGCGGCCGACAACGGCTCCCCGGTGACCCGGCTGCGGATCCTGGACATCCTCGTCTGGCGCACCGCCGACCTCTGGCACTGACGCCGACCGTGAGCACCTCCTGGTCGGCGCCCGACCCCCGCCGCGGCGCCGTCACCGTCCCCGCCTTTGGGGTACCGCTCGACGACCCCGCCGTCGAGCGGGTGCCGATCGGTGAGGAGGTCCGGGCCGGGGTGGTCGCCGCCGCCGTCACGCTGCTCGTCGCCGCCCCGGTCGGGTTGCTGTGGGCGGCCCTGGCGCCGCGGGCCGACGTCGTCATCAGCGGCGACCGGGTCGACCTGGCCGACAGCGGCTCGGCCGCGTTCATCGCCGGCGACGGGTTCTTCCTGGCCGCAGTCGTGCTGGCCGGCGTCGTCGGCGGGCTGATGGCCTGGCGACTCGCCCGCCGGCCCGGCCCGGGCGTCGTGGTGGGCCTCGCCGTCGGGGGCCTGGCCGCGGCGTACATCGCGATGGTCGTGGGCCAGCAGGTCGGCTCCGAGGCGGTGCAGGCGGCCGTCGACGGCGGCCTGCAGGGCGGGCTCGAGCTCAACCTCCGGCTGCGCGCCCGGGAGGCGCTGGTCGGCTGGCCGGTCGGCGCGCTGGTCGCCTACGTGGGCGCCTCGCTGGTCCGCGGCCGTTAGTTCAGGCTGACCGGCCCGCGCGCGAGCTCGGGCGCGGGCGCGGCCGACAGCCGGGTCAGCAGGGTGACCTCCCGGCGCAGCAGCGCCAGCTCGGCCCGCAGCCGGCCGGTCCCGTCGGACGCCGCCAACAACCGCTGCCGCTCGGCGAGGTCGAGCGCCGTCGTCGCCGCGACGAGATAGCCCAGCACCAGGGGGCTGTCCGGCAGATCGGGCATCGGCACGTCCTCGCCGCTGGCCCGGGACAGGGCGCCGAGGTAGGCGGCGAAGGCCGTGCGCACCGCCGCGTCGAGCAGCGGCCCCTCCGGGCCCGGCCCCATCTCGTCGGCCAGCAGGTCCACCTCGCCGACGAGGTAGGGCCCGCTCTCGTCGAGCTCCCGCAGCGCGAAGCGCGCCGTGCCGGTCGACACCAGGTCGTAGCCACCGTCGTCGTACGGATCCACCCGGCGGACGTGGGCGACGCAGCCGACGTCGTAGAGCGCGGAGACGCCGTCGGCGCCGACCTCACGGCCCTGCCGGATCGTCAGCACACCGAAGCGGCGCTCGTCCTCCGGCAGCGCGAGCAGGTCGCCGACCATCGTCCGGTAGCGCTGCTCGAACACGTGCAGAGGCAGCACCAGCCCGGGGAACAGCACGGTCCCGAGCGGGAACAGCGGCAGCCGGTGCGACACCGCCCGCACGCTACGGCGGTCCGGGGCCGGGCACCCGGTGGCCGGCCTCACGCCTGGCGGGGCGGCAGCGGTTTCGCCCCCGCCGCTAGGCTGGCGGTTCCTTCCCCGAGGCTTGGAGCGTCGCGCCGTGCTGACCCGCATCGACCTGCGCGGCCGCCGCGACGCCGACCCGCGCGCGCTGCTGCCGCGGGCCGCCCTCGACGTGGCTGCGGCCGTCGAGCAGGTGCGGCCGGTCGTCGAGGACGTCCGCGACCGGGGCGCCGCCGCCGTGCGCGAGGCGACCGCCCGCTTCGACGGCGTCGAGCCTGCGCACCTCCGGGTGCCGGCCGAGCAGCTGGCCGCCGCGCTCGCCGCGCTCGACCCCGACGTGCGGGCCGCGCTCGAGGAGGCGGCCCGCCGGGCCCGCACCGTCAGCACCGCCCAGCTGCGCGACGACCAGGTGGTCCGGGTCGTCGACGGGGCGACCGTCACCGAGCGCTGGGTGCCGGTCGGCCGGGTCGGCCTGTACGTCCCGGGCGGCCGCGTGGCCTATCCGAGCAGCGTCGTGATGAACGTCGTCCCGGCCCAGGTGGCCGGCGTGCAGAGCCTGGCCGTCGCCAGCCCGCCGCAGGCCGACGGGCTGCCGCACCCGGTCGTCCTGGCCGCCTGCGCGCTGCTCGGCGTCGACGAGGTCTGGGCCGTCGGGGGCGCCCAGGCCGTGGCGATGTTCGCCTACGGCATCGAGGGCTGCGCCCCGGTGGACGTCATCACCGGTCCGGGCAACGTCTACGTCGCCGCCGCCAAGCGCCTGGTGCAGGGCCGCTGCGGCATCGACTCCGAGGCCGGCCCGACCGAGATCGCGATCCTGGCTGACGACACCGCCGTCGCTGCTCACGTCGCCGCCGACCTCGTCGCCCAGGCCGAGCACGACCCGCTCGCGGCCTGCCTGCTCGTCACGCCCAGCGAGGAGCTGCTCGACGCCGTCGACGTCGAGCTCGGCAAGCAGGTACCCGCCACCCGCCACCGCGAGCGCGTCGAGACTGCGCTGGCCGGCCAGTCGGCGCACGTGCTGGTCGAGGACCTCGACCAGGGCCTGGCCGTGGTCGAC
The DNA here is from genome assembly GCA_038255675.1 of Mycobacteriales bacterium. Taxonomy (GTDB): domain Bacteria; phylum Actinomycetota; class Actinomycetes; order Mycobacteriales; family SCTD01; genus SCTD01. Next base: position 9,519 of record JBBSLB010000017.1, on the reverse strand, counting down.
GCGTGGGCTGCCGAGCACCTCGAGATGATCACGGCCGACGCGCCCGAGCGGGCCCGCCGGGTCCGCAACGCCGGCGCCGTCTTCGTCGGCGGCTCCACCCCCGTGAGCCTCGGGGACTACCTGGCCGGCTCCAACCACGTGCTCCCGACCGGCGGCACCGCGCGCTTCAGCGCCGGGCTGTCGACCCAGAGCTTCCTCAAGCGCATGTCGCTGGTGGAGTACACCCCCGCCGCGCTCGCCGAGGTCGCCCCGCACGTCGTGGCGCTCGGCGGGTCCGAGGACCTGCTCGCGCACGTCGAGGCCGTCCAGGTCAGGGTCCGGGACACCCTCCGATGACACGCGCCCTGGACGCACTGCCGGTCCGGGACGACCTGCGGGGCACGACGCCGTACGGCGCACCGCAGCTGTCGGACGCTGTCCAGCTCAACGTCAACGAGAACCCGCATGCTCCGTCGGCGGCGCTGGTCGCCGACCTCGTGCAGGCCGTCGCGACCGCCGCCGCGACCCTCAACCGCTACCCCGACCGCGAGGCCGTCTCGCTCCGTCGCGACCTGGCCGCCTACCTGGGTGGGCGCAGCGGCGTGGCCCTGCAGGTCGATCAGCTCTGGGCGGCGAACGGCTCCAACGAGGTGCTGCAGCAGGTCTGCCAGGCCTTCGGCGGGCACGGGCGGGTCGCGCTGGGCTTCGAACCGTCGTACTCCATGCACCCGCTGCTGGCCGCCGGCACGAGCACCGGCTGGGTCGGCGTGCGGCGGGCCGATGACTTCACCGTCGACGTCGAGACCGCGGTCGCCGCGGTGCGCGAGCACCGGCCGGCGATCACCTTCCTCACCACGCCGAACAACCCGACCGGAACCGTCACCGGGCTCGACGTCGTCGAGGCCGTCCACGACACCACCGACGGCATGGTCGTCGTCGATGAGGCGTACGCGGAGTTCGCCGAGACGCCGAGCGCCGTCACCCTTCTCGACCGCCTCCCGCGCCTGATCGTCAGCCGCACGATGAGCAAGGCCTTCGCGCTGGCCGGCGCCCGGGTCGGCTACCTCGCGGCGAGCCCGGCGGTCGTCGATGCCCTGCGCCTGGTGCGCCTGCCCTACCACCTGTCGGCGCTCACCCAGGCCGCTGCTCGCACCGCGCTCGCCCACGCCGACGAGCTGCTCGGCACCGTCGAGCAGGTCAAGGCCCAGCGCGACCGGATGATCACCCGGATCCGCGAGCTCGGACTGACCGTCGTGCCGACCGAGGCCAACTTCCTGCTGTTCGGCCCGTTCGAGCAACCGGTGGCTGTCTGGCAGGACCTGCTCGACCGAGGCGTGCTCGTCCGCGACGTCAGCAACGGCCCAGGCCTGGCCGGCTGGTTGCGCGTCAACGCGGGCACCGAGCCCGAGACCACGTCGTTCCTCACCGCCCTGGAACAAGCACTGGAAGAGGTCATCGCATGAGCCGGACCGCTGTCCCTCGATCCGCGGTGGTCGAGCGCACCACCAAGGAGTCCGACGTCCGCGTCGAGCTCGACCTCGACGGGACCGGCCAGGCGTCGTCCGACACCGGCGTGCCGTTCTTCGACCACATGGTGGCTCAGCTCGGTCGGCACGGCGGCTTCGACCTGACCGTGCGCACCCGGGGTGACCTCGAGGTCGACGCCCACCACACGGTCGAGGACACCTCGCTGGCGATCGGCACGGCGCTCAAGCAGGCGCTCGGCGACAAGGCCGGCATCCGCCGCTTCGGCGACGCGCTGGTGCCCCTGGACGAGTGCCTGGTGCAGGCGGCGGTCGACCTGTCCGGCCGGCCGTACGTCGTGCACGAGGAGCCGCAGCTCGTCGAGCTGATCGGCTCCTACGACACCACCCTCACCCGGCACATCTGGGAGTCGCTGGTGGCGACCGCGGACATCGCGCTGCACGTGCGGGTGATCTCCGGCCGCAACGCTCACCACGTCGTGGAGGCGCAGTTCAAGGCCGTGGCCCGGGCGTTGCGCGACGCCGTCGCCCTTGACCCCCGCGTCGCCGGCATCCCCAGCACGAAGGGCGTCCTGTGACCGCCCCCTCGCCGGACCACGACCCGGTCGCCCTCGCCCGGATGGGGCTGGGCGGGCGCGGCCGGTGAGCACGGTCGTCCTGCTCGACTACGGCTCGGGCAACCTGCGCTCGGCCGAGCGTGCGCTGGCCAGAGCCGGGGCGCAGGTCCAGATCACCTCCGACTTCACCGCCGCGCTGGAGGCCGACGGACTGGTCGTGCCCGGGGTCGGCGCGTTCGCTGCCTGCATGCGTGGCCTCAACGCCGTGCGCGGCGGGACCCTGGTGTGGGACCGGCTGCGCAAGCAGCGGCCGGTGCTCGGCATCTGCGTCGGCATGCAGGTGCTGTTCGAGACCGGCGTCGAGCACGGCCAGCAGGCCGAGGGCATGGGTGTGCTGGCCGGTTCGGTCACCCGGCTCGAGGCTGACGTCGTGCCGCACATGGGCTGGAACACCGTGCAGGTGCCGGAGGGGTCGCGGTTGCTTGCCGGGATCGAGGACCAGCGCTTCTACTTCGTGCACTCCTACGCCGCCCGCGAGGTGCCGGACACCCTCACCACGACCGCTGAGCACGGTGAGCGCTTCGCCGCCGCGGTCGAGCGCGGTGCGCTGTCGGCCACGCAGTTCCACCCGGAGAAGAGCGGTGACGCGGGGGCCGCTCTGCTACGCAACTGGGTCAGCTCACTGTGACCTCCGGCCCGACCTCCGGCCCGACCTCCGGCCCGACCCCCGGCCCGACCGCACGACCGAGCAAGGAGAACTCATGAGCAAGCAGCGCCAGCGCCGCCGCGCGGCCCTGGAGGCCGAGCGCCACAAGCCGGGTGCCAAGAAGGCGAAGGTCGCCAGCGCCAAGCAGGCGGCCGCCCAGCGGACTGCCGCGCCGAAGCGGGCACCGAAGGGGCGGGCGAAGGTCTACCGGCAGCGCCGTTTCAAGCCGCTGCCGATGGCGCTCAAGGTTGCACTGGCCGTCGGCTGGCTGGCCGGCGCCGCGGCGATCCTGCTGCTCACCCCGACGTGGACCGGCCGGATCGGCTTGCTCGTCATCCTCACGATGCTGCTGCCGCTCATCGTCGTCATCGTCCGCGACCCCACCCGGCGGACCCGGTGACGGTGCTGGAGCTGCTGCCGGCGGTCGACGTCGCGGACGGCCAGGCGGTGCGCCTGGTCCAGGGCGAGGCAGGCAGCGAGACGTCGTACGGCGACCCGGTCGAGGCGGCGTTGCAGTGGCAGCGTGACGGCGCGCAGTGGGTGCACCTGGTCGACCTCGACGCCGCGTTCGGTCGCGGGTCCAACCGCGAGCTGCTGGCTCGGGTCGTGCAGGTGCTCGACGTGCAGGTCGAGATGAGCGGCGGCATCCGCGACGACGACTCCCTCGAGGCGGCGCTGGCCACCGGCTGCGCCCGGGTCAACCTCGGCACTGCGGCGCTCGAGTCGCCCGAGTGGTGCGCCAAGGCGATCGCGGAGCACGGGGACCGGATCGCCGTCGGCCTGGATGTGCGCGGCACGACGCTGGCCGCCCGCGGATGGACGCAGGAGGGCGGCGACCTGTGGGAGGTGCTGGCCCGGCTCGACGCCGAGGGCTGCGCCCGCTACGTCGTCACCGACGTCCGCCGCGACGGCACGTTGACCGGCCCGAACGTCGAGCTGCTCCAGCAGGTCTGCGCCGCCACCGAGCGGCCGGTCGTCGCCAGCGGGGGAGTGTCGTCGCTCGACGACCTGCGCGTGCTGGCCGCGCTCGTGCCCTCCGGTGTCGAGGGCGTCATCGTCGGCAAGGCGCTCTACGCCGGAGCGTTCACGCTGCCGGAGGCGCTCGTGGCGGTGCGCGGGGCCCAGACCGGCTAGAGCGCGACCTCCACCCGCACCGGGCCGATCTTCACGGCGATGCCGAGCCCGCGCTCGGTGGCGTCCAGGCCGGGCAGCGACCAGCGCAGCGGTGTCACCGTCACCGTGAGCGCCGGGGTCGGCGCGGCCGGCGGGGCGGGCGGCACCGGCGGGGCGAGGGGGGCCGACGGCAGCGGCCCAGGTCGGTCCAGGTCGGCCATCAGGTCCGCGGTCAGGTCGTCCTTGGTCATGCGGCTCCTCGGGTCTCGGGGTGGGCGTCGAAGGCGGCGAGCAGCTCGTCGGCCAGTGCGGTGTAGGCCGCGGCCACCGGGCTGGTGGGCGCGGAGAGCACGACCGGCCGCTTGGCCAGGGTGGAGCTGGGCACGCGGCGGGACAAGGGGATCCGGGTGGCGAGCACCGGCAGGCCGGTGCCCTCGAGCGCGCCGGCGACCTCCCGCGCGGCGCGCCCCTGACGGTCCCAGAGCGCGCAGGCGACGCCGAGCAGCACCGCGGAGGTGTTCTCGAAGCGCCGGTGCTGGTCGAGGAAGGCCGACACCCGCACCGCTCCCAGCGCCGAGCCGGGGTCGCTGGTAAAGACGGTGAGCACGGCGTCGGCGGCGGCGACCGCCGACAGCGTGAGGTTGCCCAGGTCGCCGTGGGTGTCGATCACGATGTGGTCGTAGTCGCCCAGGACCGGCCGCAGCACCCGCCGCACCGCGCTGACCACCCCGCCCTGCGCGGCCAGCGCGACGCCGACCGCCTCGAGCGACGGGTGGGCGGGCAGCAGGTCGACGCCCGGCGCGACCTGCGTGCGGATCGTCGTGCGTACGTCGGCGTCGGGGTCCTCGAGCAGGCCGGCCAGGGAGTCCTCGCGGCTCTTGGCGACGACCCCGAACGCGCGGCCCAGGCTGTCCTGCGGGTCGGCGTCGACCGCGAGCACGCGCCCCCGCGCGCCCAGCACGGCGGCCAGGTTGGCGGCGGTCGAGGTCTTGCCGACCCCGCCCTTGGACGAGCACACGGCCAGTCGCACAGCGGTTCCCCTCGGTCGCGAGGTGCCACTGTCCCAGCCGCGGGCTCGCCCGGGTGTCAGGCCCCCGGTCGTGTCCTCAGCGACCGAGGGCCTCGACCACGGGGGAGGGGTCCAGCACCCCGGCCGCGATGAGCACGACGAGCAGAGCGGCCAGCCCGAGCCGGTAGAGCACGAAGGGCGTGAAGGTCCCGCTGCCGAGGTAGCGCAGGAAGCCGACGATCACGATGTAGCCGACGCCGAAGGCGATGACGGTGGCCAGCAGGGTCGGGCCCCACGCGGGCGCCCCCGTCGCGCCGATGTCGGTGAGCTTGTAGAGCCCGGAGGCAAGCACCGCCGGCACGGCCAGCAGGAAGGAGTAGCGCGCGGCGGCCACCCGGCTGTAGCCGAGCAGCAGCCCGGCGCTGAGGGTGCCGCCGGACCGGCTCACGCCGGGGATGAGCGCAAGCGCCTGCGCCAGCCCGAACAGCACGCTGTCGCGCAACGTGAGCTCGTCGAGCTCCTTGCTCTTGCTCCCGACCCGGTCGGCCAGCCCCAGCACCAGCGCGAAACCGGCCAACGTCAGCGCGATCAGGCGCAAGTCGCGGAACTGCTCGTCGATGAGGTCCTCGAGCAGCAGCCCCAGGACCGCGATCGGCAGCGTGCCGATGATGACGTACCAGCCCATCCGGGCGTCGAGCGAGCTCCGCAGCGCCGGCATCCACAGCGACCGGGTCCAGGCGCTGAGGATGTTCCCGATGTCGCGCCGGAAGTAGAGGAGCACGGCGGCCTCGGTGCCGAGCTGGGTGACCGCTGTGAACGCGGCCCCCGGGTCCTCCCAGCCGAGCAGCTCGGCCGTGACGCGCAGGTGGGCGCTGCTGCTGATCGGCAGGAACTCCGTCAGGCCCTGAACGATCCCCAGGACAACGGCCTGCACCCACTCGTTCACTGGACCCACCGTAGGCGAGCCGGCCCGTCAGCCGGCGCGCGCCGCGCCCGTCCGGTCGACCAGCCGGTCCACCAGTGCCGGCAGCACCTGTCCGAGCTGGGCGTCGACCCGCACCTGCGCCTTGGCGTCGCCGCGGGTGGGCCCGGCGTTGACGATGCCCACCGGGGTGCCGAGCTTCACGGCGTGCAGCACGAAGCGGTAGCCGGACATGACCGTCAGGGACGAGCCCAGGACGAGCAGCGACCGGGCGGCCTCCACCATCGCGAAGCACGTCGCGACCCGGTCGGCCGGGACGGTCTCGCCGAAGAAGACGACGTCGGGCTTGAGCACCCCGCCGCAGGCGTCGCAGTCGACCGTGCGGAAGGCGTCGAGGTCGGACTCGGGCAGGTCGACGTCGCCGTCCGGATTGACCGCGAGCACCCGCGCCCGCCAGGCCCGGTTGACCGCCCGGAGCCGGCGGTCCAGGTCGCTGCGCGGCGACAGGCGGCGGCAGGACAGGCAGAGGACCCGGTCGAGGTTGCCGTGCAGCTCGACGACGTCGGGGGCGCCGCCGGCGGTGTGCAGCCCGTCGACGTTCTGGGTGATGACGCCGTTGAGCAGGCCGGCGGCCTTCAGGTCAGCGACCGCGCGATGGCCGGCGTTGGGCGCCGCCCGGGCGATGACCCGCCAGCCGAGGTGGCTGCGCGCCCAGTACCGCCGGCGGGCCGCCGCCGAGCCGGTGAATGTCTGGTATGTCATCGGCGTCGACGGCCGGGCGGCGCCGCTGGGCCCGCGGTAGTCGGGGATGCCCGACTCCGTCGACAGGCCCGCACCGCTCAGGACCACGACGCCGCCGTCGGCCACCATCTCGGCCAGTGCGTCCATGCCCGGAACGTCCATCACGGGTCGAGGCTAGGTGCAGTGACCTCGAGCCCGCCCGCCGTCACCAGCGCGCATCTTCCTGCCGGCGCACGGTGGCCAGGCGACCTGGCACTCAGAGGCGCTCGACGCGGTCGGCCTGCGGGCCACGGTCGCTCTGGCGCACCTTGTAGCGGACCCGCTCGCCCTTCTGCAGTGGCTCGGTGCCGGCGAGCACGGACAGGTGCACGAACAGATCGGCGCCACCTGCGTCCGGGGTGATGAACCCGAAGCCGCGCTCCGCGTCGTAGCGCGCGACCACGCCCTCACCTGGCCGCACCGGGGCTGCCTGTGCTGTCGCGCGTCCGGGTCTCGCGGCTGCTGACGTGGTCGGCGCGACCCTCGGTGCGGCGGCCTGCACCAGGCGCGGATCCCGAGCTTGCGGCCCCTTGTCGCCCTGGACCACGTCATAGGTCACGCGGTCGCCTTCGGTCAGCGACCTCAGCCCGTCACCCACTGCCCGGATCTGGACGAAGACGTCCTGACCACCGCCGTCAGGACTGATGAAGCCGAAGCCCTTGCCCTGGTCGTACCAGGCCACCGTGCCGTCGGCGCCGTCAGCTGCGGGGGCCGGCCCGGTCCCAGCGCTCAGCGGGACCACGTGCTCGGCCTGCGGGCCGCGTTCGCCCTCGCCCACCAGGAAGGCGACGCGCTGCCCCGCCGTGACCACGCCGCCGGTCACGATCGCGGAGCTGTGCACGAAGACCTCCGACCCGCCGCCGTCCGGTGAGGCAAAGCCGTAGCCCTTGGCCGGCTCGTACCACTTGACGGTGCCCAGGACGCCCAGGGCGGCGTCCGCGGCCACCTCACCGGTGACCCGGACCTCGCGGGCCTGCGGACCGCGATCGCCCTCACTGACCTCGAACTCGACCGCCTGACCCTCGCGGAGCAGCCTCGTCGCACCGTCCCCGACGATCTCGGAGGCGTGCACGAACAGGTCCGCGCTGCCGTCCGGGAGAGCCAGGAAGCCGAAACCACGCTCAGGGTCGAACCAGCGGACGGTCCCCTGCGGCATGGGTGGCTCCAAGTCGGAGATCGAATGGGCCCTCAGTGTCGCTCACCAGCCGGCCGCCCAGATGACCGCTCGTCTCTGCATCAGCGGGTGTGCCGTGGCCCCGCCGTGTGGGGCGGCGAGGACTCGCCAGGAGGGTGGTTGCAGGAGGCCGAGCGGCATGACCAGCAGCAACTCCGGCTGCCCGCAACCTGGCTGCTCGGGAGTCCGAAAACTGTCTGAGGTCGGCCGTAAGTTGCTGCCATGAGGAGCCTTTCGAGCATGACCACTGAGGAGTTTGCGGAGGGGATCTGCTTGCGGGCCGGCCGGATCGCGGCCGCGGAGGCCGAGCAGCTGCCGTGGATCGCCGAGTTCGACCGCCGCGAAGGATGGGCCGGCACGGGCCTGCTGTCGTGCGCCCACTGGCTGTCGTGGCGGATCGGGTTGTCGTCGGGCGCCGCGCGGGAGCAGGTACGGGTCGCGCGCCGGCTGGAGGACCTGCCCGAGCTGGCGAGCGGCTTCGGGCAGGGGCGCATCTCCTACTCGAAGGTCCGCGCGATCACGCGGGTCGCCGCGCCCGACGACGGCATCGACTGGGCCGAACATGCCCGCCACAGCTCGGCGGCCCAGCTGGAGCAGATCGTGCGCGGTGTGCGCCGGGCTCAGGCCAACGCCGCGGCCGAGCTGGACCCCGAGGCGGCGGCCTGGTCGCTGCGGACGCGCGTCCGCTACGACGACGCGGGCAACTTCACGTTCACCATCAGCGGCCCGGCGGAGCACCTGCCGGTGATCCAGGCCGGGATCGGGCTGACGGTGAGCTTCTCCCGCCGACAAGCCTGCGCGCGGTGATCAGGTCGCTGCCTGGCCGCCAGGGCTTGCTGCGGCTGCGCCCGGTCACCGCCGACGATCTGCGCCGGCACGACCTGGGCCGCACCTCACGGGAGGCCAACGCCGCCCTACGCGAGCTGCTCGGCACGCTCGACGGTGAGCGCTGCCGCTTCCCCGGCTGCACCCGGCACACCAAGCTGCACGCCCACCACGTCCGCTACTGGTCGGCAGGCGGGAGCACCGACCTGGACAACCTGGTCAAACGCGAGTACATCCCCCGTGGACGCTGTCGAACGGGATGCCGCTCCGGCTCCGGGCGTCGCTGCTTTCAGCGGCTCTCGTAGATCTCGCGCCGGTGCCCGAGCCGCAGCACGAGAACCAGCAGGTGGTCGTCCTCGATCTCGTACACGATGCGGTAGTCGCCAGTGCGGACTCTCCACTCGCCTGAGCCACCGACCAGTCGTGTCGCAGATGGCGGTCGTGGTTGCTCGGCCAGGAGGTCGAGAGCGGCCTGGATGCGGCGTCGGACCTGAGCGTCGAGCTTGCGCAGCTGGCGCGCCGCCATCGGCGAAAGGGTGACGCGGTAGGTCATGCCAGTCCGAGGTCTGCCTTGACCTGCTCCCAGGGGATCGGCGCCTCACCAGTCGCTCGCATCTCTGCCCGCGCCGCTTCGGCCGCCCGGATGTCGGCCATGTCCTCGGCGAGTTCGAGAATGCGCTCCAGGTCCTCGGCATCGATGACCGCGGCCACCCGCCGACCCCGCCGGGCCAAGTAGACCGGGACGTGCTCAGCGCGGACGCGATCGATGATCGCCGCCAACTGCTGGCGTGCCTCCGAGACGGCGACATCTGACACCAAGGCACTCATGTACAAAACGTACATCAGATTGGCTCGCGGTACAACCGCTTTCGCGTGCTCGCCAAGCAAGCGAGCCGCAGTCAGCCTCGGGCGCGCGAGCCGGCATCCCGCTGCTGATCGCAGATGTCCGCAGCAGTCCGGCCAACCTGGT
>JBBSLB010000016.1:0-22165 GCA_038255675.1 Mycobacteriales bacterium | reverse complement strand
GGGTGCGCACAGCGTCGAGGTGTGGGACGGCGACACGCTGGTCGGCGGGCTGTACGGCGTGCAGGTCGGCTCGGTCTTCTGCGGCGAGTCGATGTTCCACCGGGAGCGCGACGCCTCGAAGGTGGCGCTGGTCGAGCTGTGCGCGCGCGTGCTGGAGGCGGGCTTCCGGCTCATCGACGTGCAGGAGGAGACCGCACACCTGACCAGCCTCGGACAGGTGCTGGTGCGCCGGGCCGACTACCTCGAGGCGCTCGTGGTGCTGCGGGACCGACCCGCTCCGCTGGCGGTCGACCGGCGCCCGGTCGCGCGGCTGGCCGACTAGCCGGTCCGCCAGAGCAGGACCAGGCCGCGGTCGTCGTTGCTGGCCCCCGCGACCTGCTGCACGAGCAGGTCGGCGCCGCCGGTGAAGCCGCGCGGGACGAGCCGCTCCGCCTCGCCGAGCAGCTTGTCGATGCCGACCGCGAGGTCTCGGCCGGGGATCTCGACCAGCCCGTCGGTGTAGAGGATGAGCGCGTCACCGGGGTCCAGCCGGCCGGTCTGCGCCGTGTAGCTGACATCGGGTACCAGCCCGAGCGCGAAGCCCTCTGCCGTCAGCAGCGCCCAACGGCCGCTGCCGGCGTCGAAGTGAGCCGCCGGCGGGTGACCGGCCGACTCCACCGAGAAGCCGCCGTCGACCAGGTCGAGCACCAGGTGCACGGCGGTCGCGAAGCCCTCGTCCCAGGCCTGCCGATCGAGGTAGCGGTTGGCGGCGGGCAGGAACTCCTCGGGCCGCAGCGAACCCAGCAGTCCGCCCAGCGCGCCGGACAGCAGCAGCGCGCGAGTGCCGGCCTCGACACCCTTGCCGGACACGTCCACCAGGGCCAGCTCGAAGGTCCGGCCGTCCTCGCTGAGCGAGCTGACGACGAAGTCGCCCGCGAAGGGCGCATCACCCGCCGGCCGCAGGACCGCCTCGCCGGTCCACGGCCGGGGCAGCGGCGGAAGCTGGCCCTGCGACTGCAGCCGCTCCCGCAGCTCGACCAGGAAGGTGTCGCCGGACGAGCCGGCCAGGCCGGTCTCCTCGCGCCCGCGAGCGAACTCGTACGCCACCCCCGCGGTGATCGCGACGACGGCGATGGAGCCGGGGCGGGTATTGACGAGCCCCAGGTCGACGATGTCGTAGACCATGGCGAGCACCACCACGGCCAGCAGCCAGCGCATTGCTGACGGCCGCAGGAGCAGGCCGCCGCCGAGCAGCGGGACGACCTGGCTGGACGCGGGGAACCACATCGGACCCGCGAGCTCGCCGGCGACGATGAGCAGCACCGACAAGACGACGAGCCCCAGCAGCGCCCACCGCTCCGGCGGTGGCCGGTGGCGCAGCCGCGTCACGCCCCGGGGCAGGGCGAGCACGACGGCCCGCATGCCCTTCGGGACGCGGGGACCGCCCAGCGAGGCGAAGGAGATCATCGTGGCGGAGGCTAGCGTCCCGGCCGAAAAGCAGGGGCGCCATGCCGCGCGGGCACGCCACACTCCGGCATGACCTTCCAGATCGAGCACCTGACCGCCGCGGACGTCGTTCCCGCCATGGAAGCCCTGGAGCAGGCCTTCGGCGGTGCCCCCCACCCGGCGGACACCGACGTCGAGGCGTCGGTGGTGGACCCGACGCGCTTCTACGCGGCCCGCGACGGGGAGCGCATCGTCGGCACGGCCGGCTCGTTCGCCTTCTCGATGACCGTCCCAGGCGGTCCGGTGCCCGTGGCCGGCGTGACCTGGGTGGGCGTGCTGCCCACGCACCGCCGGCAGGGGGTGCTCGGCTCGCTGATGGCCCGCCAGCTGGTCGACCTGCGCGAGGAGGGCAGCGCCGTCGCGGCCCTGTGGGCGAGCGAGGCGGCCATCTACGGCCGGTACGGCTACGGGACGGCGGCGTGGCTGATGGCGCTGACGCTCCCGCGCGGCGCGGCCTTCCGCGCGCCTGTGCCCACGGGCCGGCTGCGCCTGGAGGAGCCGGGAGCGCAGGTACGGGAGACCTACGCCCGGGTGGCGGGTCGGACCGCCGGCTGGACGCAGCGCGACGACGCGTGGTGGGGCTTCCGGCTGCACGACCCCGAGCACCGTCGGGACGGTGCCAGCCCACTGCAGTGCGTCGTGACCGACGGCGGCTACGCGCTCTACGCCACGACGGTCAACTGGGTGGACGGCGTGCCGTCCGGCGAGGTGCGCGTCCGGGAGGTTGCGGCGGAGACGACCGCCGTGCGGGCCCGGCTGTGGCGCTACCTGCTCGACCTGGACCTCATGGGCAGCGTTCGGGTGGCGGTCGCGACCGACGATCCGCTGCTGACCGATCTGCTCGCCGAGCCCCGGGCGGCTCACGCGTCGCTGCGGGACTGCCTGCACGTCCGCCTGGTGGACCTGCCCGCGGCGCTGGAGCTGCGCCGCTACGCCGCCGACCTCGACGTCGTGCTGGCCGTGACGGATCGGCACTGCCCGTGGAATGAGGGGTCGTGGCGGCTCGTCGGTGGCCGTGACGGCGCGACCTGCACGCGCACGGACCAGACGCCCGACCTCGAGCTCGACGTCGCCGACCTCGGCGCGGCCTACCTCGGCGGCACCCCGCTGCGGTCGCGGCCCGCGCACGAGCGGACCTCCGACGCGCTGGGCCGCGCCAGCACCGCCTTCGGGCCGCTCGAGGGCGCGCCGTGGAGCCCGCAGGTCTGGTGACTCATGCCGGCTGGCAGACCGGGCACCAGAAAAGGTTGCGCCCGACCAGCTCCTGCGTCTGGACCTCGGTGCCGCAGCGACGGCAGGGCTCGCCGTGTCGCCGGTAGACGTAATAGCGGTCGCCGCGCCGGGCCGGGCCGCTGCGCCGGCCGCGGTCCTCGCGCTCGGTCGTGACGATGTGCCCGGCGCGCACACCGGCGCGCAGCAGCACCCGGAGGTCCTCCCACATGCCGTCCCAGATCCGCTCGGGCACCTCGCGACCGGGCCGGAACGGCGACAGCCCGGCGCGGTAGAGCACCTCGGCCCGGTAGACGTTGCCGACCCCGGCCAGCACCGACTGGTCCATCAGCAGCGCGCCGATGGCCACGCGGCTGCGGGAGACCCGCTGCCAGGCGAGATCGGGGTCGGCGCCCTTGTGGAGCGGGTCCGGTCCCAGCCGGGCCAGCACCCGGTCGCGGTCGTCCGGCGTGTGCAGCTCGCAGGCCGTCGGCCCGCGCAGGTCGAGCCAGTGGTCGTCGGTGGTCAGCCGCAGGCGCAGCGCGCCCTTCGGCTCGGGCGCGGGCAGCGGCGCCGCGACCCAGCTGCCGTACAGCCCGAGGTGAACGTGCAGCAGCACGTCCCCCTCGAAGACGTAGAACAGGTGCTTGCCGTAGGGCTCGACCGCCTCGACGAGCCGGCCGTCGAGCATCTCGGCGCCGGTCGAGAAGCGGCCCTGCGGGCTGGTCGCGCGGACCTCGCGGCCGACGAGCAGCGGGCGGTGGTCGCGGGCCAGCCGGTGGATCGTGTGCCCCTCGGGCAAGGGGGCGCTCCTTCGTCTACAGCGGCGGGAGGGTCCCCGACGTCTCGTACTCCCTCAGCATGCCGATCCGGCGGGCGTGCCGCTCGTCGCCGCTGTACGAGGTGCCCAGGAACACCTCGAGGATGCTCAGCGCGGTGGCCTCGTCGTGCATCCGCGCGCCAAGGCTGACGACGTTCGCGTCGTTGTGCTCGCGGGCGAGCTGCGCGGTCTCGGTGCTCCACGCCAGCGCGCAGCGCACGCCGCGCACCTTGTTGGCCGCCATCGCCTCGCCGTTGCCGGAGCCGCCCAGCACGACGCCCAGGCTGCCCGGCTCGGCGGCCACGCCCTGCGCCGCGCGCAGCACGAACGGCGGGTAGTCGTCGGTCGCGACGTACTCCCTCGGCCCGTGGTCGACCGGCTCGTGGCCCAGCTCGAGCAGGCGAGCCGCGATGGCGGTCTTGAGGTCGAGGCCGGCATGGTCGGAGCCCAGGTGCACGCGCATGCCGCACAGTCTGCCGGGTCCGGCGGGCGGGCCCGGGCCAGGGCCCGGCGCAGGCACCTGCTGCGACTGCACCCAGTTGCCCGGCTCGGCAGCGCCAGCGGCCCCGGCGGCCGCTCGCGGGCGGCAACTGGGTGCAGCGGCGTGCACGACTGCCAGCAGACGGGGCAGGCTGGGGCCATGAGGGACCCGGACGACCGCCCCCTGCTGGTGCTGGGGGCCGACGGCTGCAAGGGCGGCGCCTGGGTCGTCGCGATGATCGACGGCGAAGGCGAGCTGTCGTGGCACGCCGCAGCTGACACGGCCGCCCTGCTCGCGCTCGCCGACCAGTACGAGGCGGACGCCGTGGCGCTGGACGTCCCGATCGGGCTGGCCCCCCTCGGGGTCACCCGCAGCTGTGACGTGCTGGCCCGGCAACGGCTCGGCGCCCGCCGGTCCTCGGTCTTCGCCGCCCCGCCCCGAGAAGTGCTGTCCTGCAGCAGCTACGCCGAGGCGCGGCCGCTCGCGCCGTCGCTCAGCGCGCAGGCCTTCGGGTTGGTCCCGCGCATCCGCGAGGTCGACGAGCTGCTGCGCGCCCAGCCGGCCGAGGTCCACCGGCGCGTCGTGGAGAGCCACCCCGAGGTGACCTTCGCGTCGATGGCGGCGGGCCGGTTCGCCCTCGCAACGAAGAAGTCGGCGGCGGGCGCGCTCCAGCGGATCGCCGTGCTCGAGGAGCTGCTCCCCGAACCGCTCCCCCACGACGTCCCGCCGCTCGCCGCGCTCGACGACGCCCTCGACGCCGCCGCCTGCGCGATGGCGGCCCACCGCTGGGCGCGCGGCCATGCCGAGGTCCTCGGCAACCAGACCGACTCCCTGGGCCTGCCCATGCGCATCGTCGTCTAGCCATGACGAGAGGCCCGCAAGGCCCGCAGCCTGCCGTCCGAGAGCCGCCGGAGCAGGAAGTTCGTGAAGGACCGTAAGGCGAGCCTGCGAGCAGGTCCGAACGGACTTCCTGCGCAGGCGGCGTCCCCGACTACAGCTGCAGCGACTTGACCTCGAGGAACTCTTCCAGCCCGTACTCCCCGAGCTCGCGCCCGTTGCCGCTCTGCTTGTAGCCGCCGAACGGCGCCAGCGGGTTGAAGCGCCCGCCGTTGACGTCGACCATGCCGGTGCGCATCCGCCTGGCGACCGCGACGGCGTGCTCCTGGTCGCCGCCGAACACCCCGCCGGCCAGGCCGTACGGCGTGCCGTTGGCGATGGCGATGGCCTCGTCCTCGTCGGCGTACGGGATGACCGCAAGGACCGGTCCGAAGACCTCCTCCTGCTCGACCCGGGAGCCGGGGGCGACGTCGCCGAGCACGGTGGGCTTGACGTAGTAGCCGGTGTCCAGGCCCTCGGGTCGGTCGGCGCCGCCGACGACGACGGTGGCTCCGTCCGCGACGGCCCGCTCGATGAAGCCGCGCACCTTGTCGAACTGCGCGGCGTTGGCAAGCGGACCGATTCGGGTGCCTTCGTCGGTCGGCGCCCCGACCGGGTACTTCGCCGCGGCGTCCTTGATGAGCTCCAGCGCCTCGTCGTACTTGCCGGCGGGGACGAGCATCCGGGTCCACGCGGTGCAGGTCTGGCCGCCGTTGATGAAGCAGTTGGCCAGGCCGATCTTGACGGCCTTCCCGAGGTCGGCGTCGTCGAGGACGATGAACGCGCTCTTGCCGCCCAGCTCGAGCGCGACCCGCTTCACGGTCCCCGCACCGACGGCCTGCACCCGCTTGCCTGCGGCGGTGGAGCCGGTGAACGAGACCATGTCGACGTCGTGGTGGGCGGCGATCGCCTCACCGACGACCGGGCCGAGGCCCGTGACGAGGTTGAAGACGCCGGCCGGCAGGCCGACCTGCTCGAAGACCTCGGCGAGCGCGAAGGCCGACAGCGGGGCGACCTCGGACGGCTTGAGCACGACGGTGCAGCCGGCCGCGAGCGCGGCAGCCACCTTCGCGACGACCTGGTGCAGCGGGTAGTTCCAGGGGGTGATCGCCCCGACGACGCCGATCGGCTCCTTGACCACGAGGGAGTTGGCGATCTGCTCCTCGAAGGCGTAGTCGGTCAGGATCTGCGCGTAGGAGCGCAGCACGCGCACCGGGTTGCCGACCTGCACGGCCTTGCTGAACGACAGCGGGGTGCCCATCTCGCTGGAGATGAGCAGCGCCACCTCGTCGGTGCGCGCCTCCAGCGCGTCGGCCGCGGCGCTCAGCAGCGCTGCGCGGTCCGCCACGGGGGTGGCGGCCCAGCCGACGAACGCGGCGCGGGCCGCGGCGACCGCGGTGTCGACGTCCTCGACGGTGCCGGCAGGCACCGAGGAGATCTGCTGCTCGGTCGACGGGTCGACGACAGCCAGCGCCTCGCGGCCCCTGACCGGCACCCAGGTGCCACCGATGAAGAACGCGTCCTTGGCAGTGAGGTCCATGGCCGCGACCCTACGTCCGGCCCGTCAGTCGAACGCAGGGCCCTCGGTCCGGGTCCGCTTGAGCTCGTAGAAGTGCGGGAAGCCGGCGAGCAGCCGGGCTCCGTCCCAGACCTGCCCGGCCTGCTCCCCGCGCGGGATGCGCGACAGCACCGGACCGAAGAAGGCGACGCCGTCCACGTGGATGACCGGCGTCCCGACGTCCATCCCGACCGGGTCCATGCCGCGGTGGTGGCTCGCGTTCAGAGCGTCGTCGTAGGAGGCGTCGTCCGCGGCAGCGGCCAGCTCGGCCGGCAGGCCGGCTCCGGCGAGCGCGCGCTCGTGCAGCGTCGGGTCGGTGATCTCGACCTTCTCGTGGTGGATGAGCTCGCCGTACGCGGTGTAGAGCGGCAGCAGGTCGTGGCCGGCACCGGCGGCCGCGGTGCAGACGCGCACCGGGCCGTAGCCGTTCTTCATCATCTCGAGGTAGTCCGCGGGCAGGTCCCGGCCCTCGTTGAGGACCGCGAGCGACATGACGTTCCACGTCGTCGCCACGGGGCGTACCTGCTCCACCTCGAGCACCCAGCGGGAGGTGATCCACGCCCAGGGGCACAGCGGGTCGAACCAGAAGTCGATGCGCGTCGTCTCGTCAGCCATGGCTACATGGTTGCACGCGCAAGCGCGCGCTGCCGGTGTGCGGCCGCCGACGCGTGGGAGACTGAGGTACGTGACCACTGCGACGCCGAACGACCTGACCCGCGACGAGGCGGCCATCCGCGCCCGGCTGCTGACCGTCGCCTCCTATGACGTCGCCCTCGACCTCACCGACGGCGCCGGGGCTCCCGGCAGCGGCACCTTCCGCAGCACGTCGAGCATCCGCTTCTCCTGCAGCGAGCCGGGCGCGTCGACCCACATCGACCTCACCGCCCCGTCGGTCCGCTCGATCGTGCTGAACGGACAGGACGTCGACCCGGCGACCGCCTTCGACGGCAACCGGATCCGGCTGACCGGCCTCGCGGCTGACAACGAGCTCGTCGTCGATGCCGACGGCGCCTACATGCGCACCGGCGAGGGGATGCACCGCTTCGTCGACCCGGTCGACGGCTCGGTCTACCTCTACACGCAGTTCGAGACCTTCGACGCCCACCGGATGTACGCCTGCTTCGACCAGCCCGACCTGAAGGCGGTCTTCCGGTTCGCGGTGCAGGCGCCCGCTGACTGGGTCTGCGTGAGCAACGCCGTCGGTACCCAGGACGGCGGCAGCTGGTCCTTCGCCGAGACGCCGCGGATGTCGACCTACATCACCGCGCTGGTCGCCGGTCCGTACGCCTCGGTGCACGACGAGCACGACGGCATCCCGCTGGGCATCTACTGCCGGGCCTCGTTGGTGCAGCACCTCGACCCCGAGGACCTGTTCACGGTCACCAAGCAGGGCTTTGACTTCTTCCACCGCGTGTTCGGCTACCGCTATCCCTTCGGCAAGTACGACCAGCTCTTCGTCCCGGAGTTCAACGCCGGCGCGATGGAGAACGCCGGGGCCGTCACCTTCCTCGAGGACTACGTCTTCCGCTCCAAGGTGACCGACGCGGCGTACGAGCGGCGGGCCGAGACGGTGCTGCACGAGATGGCCCACATGTGGTTCGGCGACCTGGTCACCATGCGCTGGTGGGACGACCTGTGGCTCAACGAGTCCTTCGCCACCTACATGTCGGTGCTCGCGCAGGTCGAGGCGACGCGCTACACCGCGGGCTGGACGACCTTCGCCACCACCGAGAAGAGCTGGGCCTACCGCCAGGACCAGCTCCCGTCGACGCACCCCATCGCCGCCGACATCCCCGACATCGAGGCCGTCAAGGTCAACTTCGACGGGATCACCTACGCCAAGGGCGCTTCGGTGCTCAAGCAGCTCGTCGCCTGGGTCGGCCAGGACGCCTTCCTGTCTGCGCTGCAGAGCTACTTCACCGCCCACGAGTACGGCAACACCGTGCTCGCGGACCTGCTCGGCGCGCTCGAGCGGGCCAGCGGCCGTGACCTCGGCGACTGGTCGAAGGAGTGGCTGGAGACTGCCGGCGTCAACACCTTGCGCGCGTCGTTCGCAGTGGACGGCGACGGCGCGTTCACCGCCTTCTCAGTCCTTCAAGAGGCACCCGACCAGTGGCCGACGCTGCGTTCGCACCGCGTCGCGATCGGGTTCTACGACCTCATCGACGGCCGACTCGTCCGCACCTCGCGCGAGGAGCTCGATGTCGTCGGCCCGAAGACCGAGGTGCCGGCGCTCGTCGGTCGCCAGCAGCCCGACCTGGTGCTCGTCAACGACGACGACCTGACCTACGCCAAGATCCGTCTCGACGAGCGCTCGCTCGCGACGCTGACCGCCCACGTGGGCGACATCGAGGAGTCGCTGCCGCGGGCGATGTGCTGGGCGGCCGCCTGGGACATGACCCGAGACGCCGAGCTGCCCGCCCGCGACTACCTCGCGATGGTGCTGGCCGGCATCGGCCGGGAGCGCGACATCGGCGTGGTGCAGTCGCTGCTGCGCCTGGCGCAGGCGTCCGTGACGACCTTCGTCGACCCGGCGTGGGCGCCCACCGGACGCGCGCAGCTCGCCTTCACCGTGCACGACCTGCTGCGCTCGGCCGAGCCCAGCAGCGACCTGCAGCTGGCGTTCGTCCGGGCACTGGCGTCCGTCGCCACCTCCGACGAGCACCTCAACCTGTTTCGCGGGCTGCTGGACGGCTCCGCGCAGGTCCCCGGCCTGGTCGTCGACACCGACCTGCGCTGGCACCTGCTGCACCGCCTCGTGGTGCTGGGCCGGGCCGGCGACGCCGAGATCGACGCAGAGCTGGCCACCGACCCCACCTCGGCGGGTGAGCGGCTGGCAGCAGCCGCCCGCGCGGCCCGACCGGACGCCGCTGCCAAGGACGAGGCGTGGCGGCTCGCCGTCAAGGACGACAGCGTCCCCAACGCCGTGCAGGCGGCGGTCATCGGCAGCTTCTGGTCCTACGACCAGCTGCCGCTGCTCGAGCGCTTCACCGAGCCGTACTTCGACGCCATCGCCACCGTGTGGGAGACGCGCACGGCCGAGATGGCGCAGAACGTCGTCGTGGGTCTCTACCCCTCGGCGCTGGTGTCGCCGTCCGTCGTCGAGCGGACCGATGCCTACCTGGCCTCTCACGAGGTGCCGCCGGCGCTGCGCCGGCTGCTCCTGGAGGGACGCGACGGGGTGCTGCGAGCGCTGCGTGCACGGGAGTGCGACGCCTCCGCCGGCTGACCGGCTGACCGGCTGACCGGCGACCGGCTGGCAGAGGCGGCTAGTGGACGCCGGTGGTGCCGTGGGCGCCGTCGGCGCGCACGGCCAGCTCGCCACGCTTGTCGTCGGCGGGCGACAGGGCCGTCCGACGGCCTGCGGCGTCGGCGATCTGACGAACGGCGTCGACGATCCCGCCGACGAGGTCGCCCCCGCGGAAGGCCGAGGTCATCGCGAGCACCGCGAGGGCGCTGACGCGGTCGGGCACCCGGCGCCGCACGAGCGGGCCCGTCACGACCTCGACGCGACGCTGGCCTGGGGCGACGACGAGCAGCACTGCGGAGGGACTGCGGTCGCCGAGGGCGGCGTGCAGCTTCTCGGCGGCGGGGCGGAACTGGGTGAGGTCGTCGAGCTCTAGGTCGCCGATGAGGACCGACAGGTCCAGGCCGTTCTGGGACCGGGCGCGCTCCACGGCGGACTCGATGCGCTCCTGTTGGCGCGGGTCCAGCCCGTCACCAGTCGCCACTTGCGCCACCTCTCACCAGATCGCCGGTGGAGGCGCTCTCGACGGCAGCGGCCGGGTCCGGCGGGCCGCCGAACCACAGCGGTGCGGCGCCCCAGCCGCGGCCGGGCCGGTAGCGGCTGGACCGCACCATCCCGGGCAGCCACACCAACCCGGCGATGAGCAGCAGGATCACCGCCGGTGCCAGCAGGTAGATCGCCAGCCCCTCGAAGAACGTGAGGCCCTCAGCGGGGGCGACGCCGTCGGAGTAGCCAAGGTGGTTGGTACGCGCGGCGTCGTCACCGCCGCAGGCGGTCAGCACGGCGGCGGTCGCCACCACCGTCAGGCAGGCGCGCAGTCGTCGGTTGCTCACGGGCTCCTCGCGGGACGAACGGGCGGTCGGTCCGGCGCAGGCTATCGAATCCGTCATGGTCGGCGCGCCGTGCCCTCGGCCAGGAGCGCGGTGAGCCGCCGGACGCCCTCGCAGGCGAGCAGCTCCTCGAGCCCCAGCGGGCGGCCCGAGCCGTCCGCGACCGGCATCCGCCAGTTGGGGTACTCGTCGATCGTGCCCGGCAGGTTGGGCTGCCGCAGGTCACCGACGGCGTCGCCGAGGGCCGCCAGGACGACCTTGCTCGGCGCGGCGGCGAGCACAGCGTGCATGGCCAGCACGACGTCGCCGCCGCACTGGTCCAGCAGTCCTGTTGACGTGAGCATGTCGAGCAGCGCGGCCTTCTCGCGCTGGACGCCGGCGCGCTCCTGCTCGACCGGGACCGAGAGCTGGCCGAGCTCGTGGCGGACCCGCACCTGCTCCTCGGCGAGGAAACCGGCGGCGGTCGGCAGGTCGTGGGTGGTGAGGCTGCCGAGCGCCGTGGCGCGCCAGCGGTCGGGCGGCAGGAACGCCCCGTCCTCGGTCTCGAACCAGAGCACCGCGCTGCCGAGCACGCCGGTTGCGTCGAGCGCCTCACGCACCGCAGGCTCGACGGTGCCGAGGTCCTCCCCCACGACCAGCGCCCCGGCGCGGTGCGCCTCCAGCGCCAGCACGCCGAGCATCGCCTCGCCGTCGTACGACACGTAGGTGCCGTCGGCCGCGCCGGCGCCGGCCGGGACCCACCAGAGCCGGAACAGACCCATGACGTGGTCGATTCGCAGCCCGCCGGCGTGCCGGAGCACCCCGCGCAGGACGTCGCGCAGCGGCAGGTAGCCCGCCTCGGCCAGCCGGTCCGGCCGCCACGGCGGCAGGCCCCAGTCCTGGCCCTGCTGGTTGAACGAGTCGGGCGGCGCGCCGACCTTGGTGTCCAGGGCCAGCACGTCCTGCAGCGCCCAGGCATCGGCGCCGCCCGCATCGACCCCGACGGCCAGGTCGTGCACCACGCCGACGACCATCCCGGCGCCCATGCCCGCGAGCTGCTCGTCGACGAGCAGCTGGGTCCAGCACCAGAAGGCCACCCGGTCGGCGAGGTCGACGGCAGCCGCGGCCACCGCGTGGGCCTCCGGTCGACGCAGCTCCTGCGGCCAGGTCCGCCAGTCGGGGCCGTGCCGCTCGGCGAGCGCGAAGAACACGGCCAGCTCCTCGAGCGGGCGGCCCTGCTCGGCCCGCCAGCGGGCCAGGTCGTCGGCGCGATGCAGTGGCCAGAGCAGCTCCAGCGCGGCCAGCTTGGCGCCCACCACGGGGTCGCGAGGCACCCGCCCGGGGTCGGCCATGGGGCGCAGCGCGTCGACGGCCGAGCGCGTCGCAGCCGGCGCCCCGACGTACTCCGCGACGTCCTCGACGTGCAGGTACGCGACGGCGCGGAACCGCCTGCTGGACGGGGAGTACGGCGACGGGTTGACCGGCAGGACGGGTGTCTCGGCGTGCAGCGGGTTGAGCAGCACCACTCCTGCGCCGTCGGCCGAGGAGCTCTCGATGATCGTGCGCAGGTCGGCGTAGTCGCCCATGGCCCAGGACTGCTCGCTGCGGACGCTGTAGAGCTGGACCATCCAGCCCCACGTCCGGTCCAGGCCGGCCGGCAGCTCCAGCCGCTGGGGAGCGACGCACAGCACGACCTCCTCGAACGCCTCGCCGCACGACGCCCGCAACCGGTGCCAGCCCAGCGGCAGGCCGCGGAGCGGCACCTCCCGGCGGACCTTGTCGCCGCGACGCTCCAGGGCCTGGCCGTCGACGACCAGCCGACGGGCGGAGCCGTCCTCGAGCAGCACCTCGAGGTGGACGTCGGCGCCGTCGTCGGTGTGCACAGACACCGCGCCGCGGTCGCCACGGGCGACCACGGACGGCGGCAGCAGCCGGCGCCAGGGCGCCTCCTGCACGTCCGACAGCGCCGACTCCACGGCGGCATCGGTGGTGGCGTCCACGCCCATCGCGGCGAGCGCGGCGGCCACGGCCGACGGCGCGACCCCGACGGAGGCACCGCTCCAGTCGACGTAGGTGGTGGCCACGCCGTGCGCGTGCGCGAGCTGCTCGAGTGCGGAGGTCACCCGGCGTCCCCTGCCCTGCTTCTGCGTGCTCACTCACCCAGGCCACTCACCACAGGTCCGGGTGGCGGTCACGCCACGGCCGAGCGGCTTCGAGCTGGGCCGACAGCCGCAGCAGCGTCGCCTCGTCCGCCGGGCGGCCCACCAGCTGCACGCCGACCGGCAGCCCGTCCCCGGTCCAGTGCAGCGGCACGCTCACCGCCGGCTGACCGCTGGTGTTGTAGGTCGCGGTGAACGGCGTCCAGCCGATCATCCGGTCGAACTCCGCGCGCGGGTCCCCCGCGTCGGTGAACCAGCCGACCGGCGCCGGCAGCTGGGCGAGAGTCGGCGTGAGGACGGCGTCGTACGCGGCGGTCGCGGTGACGGCGCGACGGGTCGCCTGCTGCATCGCGGCCAGCGCGGCGGTGAACTGCGTCGCCGTCGCGGCGCGACCGCGCTCGCGCAGCCAGCGGGTCAGGGGCCGCAGCTCGGACTCGCGGCCCGGCTCGACCGGGATGCCCGCGGCACTGACCGCCCAGACCGTCTCGAAGACCGGGACCAGCGAGGCGTCGAAGGGCGCGGGCACGTCCTCGACCTCGTGGCCGAGCTCGACGAGCAGCGCGGTCGCGTCCTCCCACGCCTGCAGGCACTCCGGGTGCAGGCCGCCGCAGAGCAGGCCGTTGTCGCGATAGCGGCCGATCCGCAGCCGGCCCGGTTCCTCGTCGCAGGCGGCGAGGAAGCTCTGCGCCGGCGGCGGCGCCCAGTGCGGGTCGCCCGCCATCGGCCCGGCCATGGCGTCGAGCAGGGCAGCGGCGTCGCGGACCGTGCGGGCGAGCGGGCCGTTGGTCGCCAGGCCGGTGATGTCGCCGACGACCGGGCCTGCGCTGATCCGTCCGCGCGCGGGCTTGATGCCGAACAGGCCGCAGACGCTGGAGGGGATGCGGATCGAGCCGCCGCCGTCGCTGCCCTGCGCGAAGGGCAGCAGACCGCCGGCCACCGCGGCGCCGGCCCCGCCGCTCGAACCGCCGGCCGAGCGCGACAGGTCCCACGGCGTGCGCGCCGCCGGAGCCACCTCCGGCTCGGTGTAGCAGGGCAGGCCGAACTCCGGCGTGTTCGTCTTGCCGAGGCTGATCGTTCCGGCGGCGCGCAGCTTCTCGACCACGTGCTCCGACAGCGGCGGTACGAAGTCGGCGAAGACCGGCGAGCCGAGCTTGGTCGGCACGCCGGCCGTCAGGTTCAGGTCCTTGATGCCGATCGGCACGCCGTGCAGCGGCGGCAGATCGGCGCCGGCGGCCACGGCTGCGTCGGCCTCTCGCGCCTGCTCGCGGGCGGTGTCGAGGGTCAGCGTGACAAAGGCGCCGAGCGCGGCGTCGTACCGCGCGATCCGCTCGGCGTAGTGGTCGACGAGGTCGGCCGCCGAGCTCTCGCGGCGGCGGACGGCGGCGGCCTGCTCCAGCGCGGACAGGTCGTGCAGGGAGGTCATGGGCGGACGCTAGTGCCGCAAAGCACTGGCAGGCAGCGCCCGGTCGGCCTACCGTCCGCGTCGTGGACGAGCCCGGCAATGTGCGTCGCAGCGGCGCGACCTGGTGCCTGCTGGCACTGACCGCAGTGCTGGCGGCGCTGCCCGTGGCCAGCGCTGCCCAGTCGCTGCTCCGGGTCGCCGGCGTCCTCGACGTGGACCGCGAGGCGGCGATCCGCAACGGCCTGTCCGCGGTCGGCCTTTTCGGGGACGAGCGCGGCCTGCGCGTCGCCGAGGGCTTCGCCGCGGGTGTCACCGTCCCGGTCTCACTGACCGCCCTCGCCGTCCTCTACGGCCTGGTCACCTGGCGCGAGTGGGCGCGCGAGGGCGCGCTCGGCGTCTTCGGCCTGGTCGGAGCCGGCCTGCTCGTGCTGTCGCTGGCGGGCGCGACGGCCGACCCGCCGGGGCGCAACGCCGGTTGGGGCGTGCTGGGCTCGCTGCTCGTCCTGGCCGTGGCCGCCGTCGCGGTGTCACCACCGGTGCGCCGCGACTGGGAGCGCAAGCAGATCGAGCGGCAGGTCGCCGAGCGGGCCGCGGCGACCGCGGCCCGCCGGGCGCGCCAGCAGCGGTCCCGCTCCGTCTAGGCCGGCTCCTCGAGCTCGTCGGCGACCTCCACCCCGTCGAGGTACGGCGCCCAGCGCGGGTCCATCCGGCGCGCTCCGACCACCCGCCAGGCGGCGCCGCTCGGCGCGCGGGGGGCCGTGCGCAGCCGCCAGCCGAGCTCGGCGATGCCCCGGTCTGCCTTGACGT
Organism: Mycobacteriales bacterium; assembly: GCA_038255675.1. Classification (GTDB taxonomy): domain Bacteria; phylum Actinomycetota; class Actinomycetes; order Mycobacteriales; family SCTD01; genus SCTD01. Next base: position 7,312 of record JBBSLB010000016.1, on the reverse strand, counting down.
GGTTGCACCGACCGCACGCCGACACGACGTTCTCCCAGGCGTGGGCACCGCCGCGGCTGCGCGGCACGACGTGGTCCAGGCTCGTCGCGGGCGCGCTGCAGTAGACGCACCGGCCGCCGTCGCGGGCGAAGACCGCCTTGCGCGTCAGCGGCACCGACGGCCGGTAGGGCACCCGCACGAAGCGGGCCAGGCGGACCACGACCGGCACCAGGATCGCCGTGCGCGCGCTGTGCAGGACGTCGTCGCCGGAGGCCACCGGGACGGCCTTGGCGGTCAGCACGAGGACCGCGGCCCGCCGGCCGGAGACCACGCACAGGGGCTCGTAGGTCGCGTTGAGCACGAGCGCCGAGCCGTCCGTGCCGCCCATCCCGACCTCCTCGATCGCCAGTCTGACCGACGGAACCGGGATGCGCCACGACGATCCGCCGGTCAGGATCGACCGGTGCCGGTGGACGACGTGCTGCTCCAGGTGCACGCCGCGGCCACAGCCGCCCTCGCCGGGCTGGTCTGGGTCGTCCAGCTCGTCGTCTACCCGGCCTTCCTGATCGCCGGTCCCACCGCGGCGTGGCCGGCCTATCACCGACGGCACACCACGGCGATGGCGCTGGTCGTCGCCGTCCCGTGGGCGGTCCAGGGGATCGTGGTCGCGGCGCTGCTCGTGCGGCAGCCCGGCCCGCTCGTGCTGCTCGCCGCCGCCCTGGCCGCGGTCACGGTCGCCGTGACCGTCCTGGTCTCCGTGCCGCTGCACACCCGACTCGGCACGGCGTACGACGACGACACCGCCCGCCGGCTGATCCGGACCAACTGGGGGCGAACGGCGGCGTGGACCGCCGGTGCGGTCGTCGCCGCGGTGCTTGCCGCGCGGGGAGCCTCCTAGGGTCGAACGCGTGCTCTACCCCTCCGCCCCCCGGCTCGACGTCGTCGACCTGCTGCACGGTCATGCCGTCACCGATCCCTATCGATGGCTGGAGGACGCCGCCACGCCGGAGACGGCAGCGTGGTCGGCGGCGCAGGATGTGCTCGTGCGGGGCCACCTCGACGGCCTCCCGGGTCGGGACCGGCTCGCAACGCGGCTCGAGGCGCTGCTGGCGACCGGCGCGGTCGGCGCACCTGCCTGGCGCGAGGGACGGCCGTTCTGGTCGCGCCGCGCCCCCGGCCAGGAGCACGCCGTCCTGCTCACCTGCGACGCCGACGGCACCGAGCGGGTGCTGCTGGACCCGATGGCGCTCGACCCGTCGGGAGCCACCACCCTCGACGCCTGGGCACCCTCCAAGGAGGGCACCCGGTTGGCCTACCAGCTCTCCTGCGGCGGGGACGAGGAGTCCCTGCTGCACGTCGTCTCCGTCGCCACCGGGAAGCGGCTCGACGGGCCGGTCGACCGCTGCCGCTACTCCCCCGTCGCCTGGCAGCCCGGCGGTGAGGCGTTCTTCTACGTACGGCGGCTCGCGCCCGGCAACGTCCCGGCCGGTGAGGAGCAGTACCACCGCCGGGTGTGGCGGCACGTCGTCGGCGCCGACCCCGCCACCGACGAGCTCGTCTGGGGCGAGGGGCTCGACCCCACCAACTACTACGGCTGCTCGGTCTCCCTCGACGGCCGCTGGCTGGTCGTCACGGCCAGTCCCGGCACCGCCCCCCGCGACGACGTGTGGCTGTTCGACCTGGAGTCGGGCGGTCCCCCGGCGCAGGTGCAGGTCGGCGTGGACGCGCGCTGCTCGGCCCACGTCGAGCGGGACGGACGGCTGTGGGTGACGACCGACCGTGACGCACCTCGCGGGCGGCTGTGCGTGGCCGACCCGGCCTCCCCGCAGGACTGGACGACCGTGCTCGCCGAGGAGCCCGACGCGGTCCTCGAGGACTGGGTCCTGCTCGACGGCGGCGTGCTCGCGGTCCTGCGCAGCAGGCACGCGCTCTCCGAGGTCGTGCTGCACGACGGCGACCGCGTCACTCCGGTCCCGCTCCCGGGTGCGGGCAGCGCCGGCGGCCTCAGTGCCGATCCGCACGGCGGCACCCGCACCTGGCTGTCCTGGACGACCGCGACCACCCCTGGGCAGGTGCTCGTCCTGGACGCCATCACCGGAGACGTCGAGGCCTGGGCCGGATCGCCCGGCTCGGTCGAGCTCGGCGACGTGGTCGACACGCCACTGGAGTGGACGTCCTACGACGGCACAACCGTGCGCGGGCAGGTGCTCTCGCCGCGCGGTGTCCCGGACCGGCCGCGGCCCACCGTGCTCTACGGGTACGGCGGCTTCGGCGTGGCGCTCACGCCGGCCTTCACGGCCAGCGCGCTCGCGTGGGTCGAGGCGGGCGGCGTCTGGGTGGTGGCGAATCTGCGCGGCGGGTCCGAGGAGGGCCAGGCCTGGCACCGCGCCGGCATGCGCGAGGCCAAGCAGAACGTCTTCGACGACTTCGCCTCCTGCGCCGACGCTCTCGTGGAGCAGGGCTGGACCACGCCGGAGCAGCTCGGCATCTACGGTGGCAGCAACGGCGGGCTGCTCGTCGGCGCGGCGCTGACCCAGCGGCCGTCGGCGTACGCCGCCGTGGTCTGCAGCGCGCCGCTGCTCGACATGGTCCGCTACGAGCAGTTCGGCCTCGGCCGCACCTGGAACGACGAGTACGGCACCTCGGCTGACCCCGAGGAGCTCGGCTGGCTGCTGTCCTACTCGCCCTACCACCGGGTCGAGCCTGAGACCGGCTACCCCGCAGTGCTGTTCACCGTCTTCGACGGCGACAGCCGGGTCGACCCGCTGCACGGCCGCAAGCTGTGCGCAGCACTGCAGTGGGCGACGACGTCGGACGCCCCGGTGCTCCTGCGCGCCGAACGCGACGTGGGCCACGGCGCCCGCTCCGTCAGCCGCACTGTCGGCCTGAGCGTCGACACGCTGTCCTTCCTCGCCCGACGAACAGGACTTGAGCTGTGACCTCGACCCCCGTACCCAGCCCCAGCAGCATCGTCGAGCGCCTGCCGGAGGGTGCCGCGGAGGGCGCCGGCTTCGCCGTGGACGGGGTCGCCACCTCGCTGCGCATCGCCCTGATCCTGGTGCTGGCCTTCCTGCTCCGGGCCCTGGTGCACCGGGCGGTCGACAAGGTGGTCACCCGGGCGATCGCCCGCCCCGTCGGGCACGAGAGCATGCGCCAGCGGCTGCTCGACATGTCGCCGTCCGTGGCGAACGAGCGGCGCCGGCAGCGCGCCGAGACGATCGGCAGCGTGCTGCGGTCCAGCGCCTCGATCCTGATCATGGGCGTGGCCTTCACGACCGTGCTCAGCGAGCTGGGGGTCGACCTCGGGCCGGTGCTGGCCTCGGCCGGGATCCTGGGCGTCGCGCTCGGCTTCGGCGCGCAGAACCTCGTCAAGGACTTCCTCAACGGCATCGCGATGATCCTCGAGGACCAGTACGGAGTCGGCGACGCGGTCGACCTCGGCGAGGCCAGCGGCATCATCGAGGCGGTGGGCCTGCGGGTCACCCGGCTGCGCAGCGTCGACGGCACGGTCTGGTACGTCCGCAACGGCGAGGTCCTGCGCGTCGGCAACATGAGCCAGGGCTGGTCACGCGCGCTGCTCGACATCTCCGTCGCCTACGGCACGGACGTGGACCACGCCGAGGACGTCATCGAGCGGGTCGCGCGCGAGGTCTGGGAGGGCGACAAGGTCGGCGAGTTCGTCCTCGCCGAGCCCGAGATCTGGGGTGTGGAGCGGCTGGCGGCGGACGGCATCGACATCCGCCTGGTCGTCAAGACCGCGCCGCTCGAGCAGTGGAAGGTGGCGCGCGAGCTGCGTCACCGGCTCAAGGAGGCCTTCGACGCCGAGGGCATCGAGATCCCCTTCCCGCAGCGCTCGCTGTGGCTGCGCACGGCCCCGGAGGACAAGGCCCGACCGGTGACCGACGAGCCGGCAGTGGCGCCGGCGGCGGCCTCCTCGCGGCGCGACGCCCCGGCCCCGCCCGGTGAGGTGGACGCGATGCGCGACGACACCGGCGCCCTCGAGCGGCCGGCCCCGTAGCGCTGGCCTCGGCGCATGCCCGCAACGTGCACAAGACTGCGCCCATGAGGGTCCTGGTCACCGGTGCCACCGGCTACATAGGCGGACGACTGGTGCCGCGGCTGCTCGCCGACGGCCACCGCGTCCGCGCCATGACGCGCGACGTCAGCCGGCTGCGCGATGTCCCCTGGGCGGCCGATGTCGACGTCGTCGAGGGCGACGCCCTGGGCGGACGCGGGCTCGAGCAGGCGCTCGCGGGGATGGAGGTCGCCTACTACCTCGTGCACTCCATCGGTGACGGCGAGGGGGAGTTCGAGGACGTCGACCGGCGCGCAGCAGCGGCCTTCGGCGGGGCGGCCCGCGCAGCCGGCGTCGGTCGCATCGTCTACCTGGGCGGGCTGAGCTCAGCGACCGAGGAGCTGTCACCGCACCTCGCCTCCCGCGCCGAGGTCGGCCGGATCCTGCTGGACAGCGGCGTCCCCACCGCGGTGCTGCAGGCCGCCGTCATCATCGGCAGCGGGTCGGCGTCGTTCGAGATGCTCCGCTACCTCACCGAGCGGCTGCCGGCGATGATCACGCCGAAGTGGGTGAACAGCCGCATCCAGCCGATCGCCGTTCGCGACGTGCTGCGCTACCTCGTCGCCGCCGCCACGCTGCCGCCCGACGTGTCACGCCGCTTCGACATCGGCGGTCCCGAGGTCCTGACGTACCTGCAGATGATGCAGCGCTACGCCGTCGTCGCCGGGCTCCGGAAGCGGATCATCATCCCGGTGCCGCTGCTCACCCCGCGGCTGTCCGGCCACTGGGTGAACATCGTGACGCCCGTGCCGGCGTCGCTGGCCAAGCCGCTGGTGCGCTCGCTGGTCAACGAGGTCGTCTGCAGCGAGAGCGACATCAAGGAGCTCGTCCAGGACCCGCCCGAGGGACTGCTTGGCTTCGAGGACTCGGTCCGGCTGGCGCTGCTGCGCATTCGCGAGGCCGCCGTAGAGACCCGCTGGTCCAACGCGACCTGGCCCGGAGCGCCGTCCGACCCGCTGCCGAGCGACCCCGACTGGGCCGGCGGCTCGCTGTACGAGGACCTGCGCCAGCGGCAGGTCGACGCCGACCCGCAGGACCTGTGGAAGGTCATCGAGGGGATCGGCGGCGAGCACGGCTGGTACTCCTTCCCGCTGGCCTGGGCGGTGCGCGGGCAGCTCGACCGGCTGGTCGGCGGCGTCGGCCTGCGCCGTGGCCGGCGCGACCCCAACCAGCTCTACGTCGGCGAGTCGCTGGACTTCTGGCGGGTGGAAGAGATCGTCGACGGCCAGCTGCTGCGACTGCGGGCCGAGATGAAGGTGCCGGGCGCCGCCTGGCTCGAGCTGCGCGTCGAGCAGGACGAAGGCGGCAAGACGCTGTTCGTCCAGCGGGCGCTGTTCCACCCGCGCGGGCTGGCCGGGCACGCCTACTGGTGGTCGGTCGCGCCGTTCCACGGCGTCGTCTTCGGGGGGATGCTCCACAACATTGCCGGGGCCGCGCAGCGCGCCTGCGCCGAGCGCCGGACGGCCGCCCGCGCCACCTAGGCTGGGCCGCGTGACGACGCTGTACGACGAGGTGGGCGGAGAGCCCGTCTTCCGCCAGCTGGTGGCCGAGTTCTACCGCGGTGTGGCGCAGGACCCGGTCCTGCGCCCGCTCTACCCCACAGACCTGGGCCCGGCCGAGGAGCGGCTGCGGATGTTCCTGGTGCAGTACTGGGGCGGACCCGGCACGTACTCCGAGCAGCGCGGGCACCCCCGGCTGCGGATGCGGCACGTCTCGTGGGAGATCGGCCCGCGCGAGCGGGACGCCTGGCTGCAGCACATGCTCGCGGCCGTCACCCGGATCGACGTCCCGGAGCAGGCCCGCGCCGCGATCTGGGACCACCTCGAGCGCGCGGCGTACTCCCTGGAGAACAAGCCGCCCGAGGACGACAGCCTGCTGCGCTGAGCCGACGGTGACGTCGGCTCGCCGTTCTCCGGAGGCACCGGATCAGCCACGGGCAGGTTCTTACGCCGTCCAGCCCGCCGGTCCACGTCCGGGGTCGGGCTCGGCCCCGCCGCCGTCCAGGGCGTCGAGCAGCTCCTCGTTGCTCAGGCCCAGCCATGCTCCGAGGGTGGCAGGTAGCGAGAAGGGCAGCACGAGCAAGAACCAAGCCGTCGTAAGCAGGGCCAGGACCACGGCAAGGGCCGACGCCAGCACCATCAGCGCAGTCATGCGCAACCTGCGCGTTCGCTGCCCGCCGTTCACGGCCGGAGGGTACGCCGTCGAGGGGCTCGGCCGCACCGGAGCCGGCCGGCGGCGGGCCCAGGCTCAGCGGCGCATCGCCCAGCGACCGGCGAGCAGCCAGCCGGCGAGGGCCCCGACGACGTCCGCGACGACGTCGTACGGGTCGCCGCTGCGCTGGCTGAGCAGCGCGGCCTGCACGACCTCGCTGAGGACGGCGTAACCCAAGACGGCGCCGAGCAGGGCGGGGAGCGCGCCGAAGCGCCACCGGGTCGTGCCGGCCAGCGCCGCGAAAAGGGCGGCGTGCACGACCTTGTCGAGGCCGGGCACGCTGGGCGCTCCGCCGCCTGACGGGGCGAACAGCACGACCGCGCTGACAACCAGTGCCACGACGAAGGACGGGCCGGCCCAGGGGCTCTCCCCCCGACCGGCCCGCTCGTCGTACGGCGGGACGCTGCTCAGTCGCGCGTGAGCTTGCGGTAGGTCACGCGGTGGGGGCGCGCGGCGTCGGCGCCGAGCCGCTCGACCTTGTTCTTCTCGTAGGACTCGAAGTTTCCCTCGAACCAGTACCACTTGGCGGAGTCCTGGTCGTCGCCCTCCCACGCCAGGATGTGGGTGGCCACGCGGTCGAGGAACCAGCGGTCGTGGCTGATGACCACGGCGCAGCCAGGGAACTCCAGCAGCGCGTTCTCGAGCGAGCCGAGGGTCTCGGTGTCGAGGTCGTTGGTCGGCTCGTCGAGGAGCAGGACGTTGCCGCCCTCCTTGAGGGTGAGGGCGAGGTTCAGGCGGTTGCGCTCACCGCCGGACAGGATGCCGGCCTTCTTCTGCTGATCCGGGCCCTTGAAGCCGAACGCGCCGATGTAGGCGCGGCTCGGCATCTCCTGGTTGCCGACCTGGATGTAGTCCAGGCCGTCGGAGACGATCTCCCAGACGGACTTCTCCGGGTCGAGGTTGGACCGGTTCTGGTCGACGTAGGAGATCTTCACCGTCTCGCCGACGCGAACCGACCCGTCGTCGGACTGCTCGAGCCCCACGATCGTCTTGAACAGCGTGGTCTTGCCGACGCCGTTCGGGCCGATGATCCCCACGATCCCGCCG
>JBBSLB010000015.1:0-23453 GCA_038255675.1 Mycobacteriales bacterium | reverse complement strand
TGCCCCTGACCTCTCGACTCCGGCTGCTGGCCGGGACCTCCGTGCTGGCGCTGGCGCTGGCCGCCTGCGGCGGCGGTGACGACGCGTTCGAGGCCACCGACGACGCCTCCTCCGGCTCCGGCTCCGGCTCCGGCGAGACGATCGTCGTCGGCGGCGCCAGCTTCACCGAGTCGCTGATCATGATGGAGATGTATGCCGCGCTGCTCGAGGACGCCGGCTACACCGTCGAGCAGCAGCGGGTCGAGAGCCGTGAGCTCTACGCCCCCGAGCTGCAGAACGGCAACATCGACGTGGTCCCGGAGTACGCGGCCACGATCACCGAGTACCTGAACCTCGAGGAGAACGGCCCGGGCGCCGAGGTGCTGGCCTCGCCCGACGTGGACGCGACGGTCGAGGCCTTGCGTGAGCTCGCCGAGCCGCGCGGGCTCGACGCGCTCGAGCCCGCGGAGGCGGCCAACCAGAACGCCTTCTTCGTCACCGAGGCCTACGCGACCGAGAACAGCCTGGAGACCTTGACCGACCTGGGCGACTCGGATCTGCCCGTCGTGCTCGCCGGCACGGCGGAGTGCCCGGAGCGGGCCAAGTGCGAGATCGGCCTCAAGGAGCTCTACGGCATCGACATCACGCAGGACCTGCCGCTCGGCTTCGGCAGCGTCCAGAACAAGCAGGCCGTCGTGCAGGGCCAGGCCCAGCTCGGCCTGTCCGGCACCACCGACGGCACCCTGGGCGATCTTGGCCTGGTCGTGCTCGAGGACGACAAGGGCCTGCAGAACGCCGACAACCTGCTGCCGGTGGTCAACGTCGAAGGACCGGCCGGCACCGAGGAGGTGGCGGAGATCCTGAACGGCCTGTCGGCCCTGCTGACCTCGGAGGACCTGGCCGAGCTCAACCGCCGGGTCGACGAGGATCGCGAGCAGGCGGCGGACGTCGCGCTCTCCTACCTGGTCGAGAAGGGCCTGCTCGACGCGTGACGGCGACGCGGGGCCGCCGACGGGTTAACGTCCGTTCACGGCCCCGCTCCCGACGGGGCGCCGGCAAGGGGACAGCGATGCGCTTCACCGAGGACCACCACGCCTTCCGCAAGACGGTCCGCGACGTCGTGGAGCGCGAGATCGCGCCGCACGTCGACACCTGGGAGCGCGAGGGCGGCTTCCCCGCGCACGAGCTGTTCCCCAAGCTCGGGGAGCTGGGCCTGCTCGGCCTCGAGTACGACCCGGCCTACGGCGGCCAGGGGGCCGACCACTCGTACACGGTGATCCTGTGCGAGGAGCTGGTCGGCGCTGGTGCGGCCGGCATTCCGATGGCGATCAGCGTGCAGACCGGCATGGCCACGCCCTCGCTGGCGGAGTTCGGCACGCACGAGCTCAAGCAGAAGTACCTCGCGCCGGCCATCGCCGGGACGGCTGTCTGCTCGATCGCCGTGACCGAGGCCGGGGCCGGCTCCGACGTCGCCTCGATCCGCACCCGCGCGGTCCGCGACGGCGACGAGTGGGTCATCAACGGCAGCAAGATGTACATCACCAACGGGACGCAGGCCGACTGGCTGTGCCTGCTGGCGCGTACCTCCGAGGCCGGCGGCCACCGCGGGATGTCGCAGATCATCGTGGACACCGCGACCCCCGGCGTGCGCGTCTCGCGCAAGCTCGACAAGCTCGGCAACCGCTGCTCAGACACCGCCGAGCTGGTCTTCGAGGACGCCCGCGTCCCGGTGAGCAACACCATCGGGGAGATCGACCGCGGTTTCCAGCAGCAGATGCAGCAGTTCGTCATCGAGCGGATGTTCGCGACCTACGGCGTCCCCGCATCGTGCACGCGGGCCCTGGAGCGGACCCGCGACTACCTCAAGGAGCGGCAGGCCTTCGGCAAGCCGCTGCTGGCCAACCAGTACGTCGCCTTCCGGCTGGCCGAGCTGGCTGCGCAGGTCGAGCTGCTCAAGCACCAGAACTACGCCATCGCCGAGGCCTACCTGGCCGGAGAGGACACCACCCGGATGGCCACGATCGCCAAGCTCGTCAGCGGCCGGCTGATCCGGGAGGTGGCCGACACCTGCGTGCAGTTCCACGGCGGCATGGGCTACATGGAGGAGACCTGGACGTCCCGGTTCTTCCGTGACAGCCGGCTGCTGTCCATCGGCGGTGGCGCCGACGAGGTCATGCTGCAGGTGCTGGCCAAGATCGACGGCTTCGACGCCTGAGACGGCGGGTAGACGCCCCGTCATGGCCACCGTCTTCCTCGTCCCGTCCGGCACCGACTCCGCTGACGCCGCGGCGTCCGGCGACTACCTGCTGCGTCCCGCGGGGGACAGCCTCTACGAGGTCGGGCGGGTCGACGCCGGCTGCCAGTGGATCGGCACCCTCTCGGCCGACCTGCTGCCATCGCTTCCGGAGGTCGGCGAGCCGCAGGAGGCCCCCCAGCAGGTGGCGGTCCTCGCGGCCGCTCAGGGACTGGAGAGCGCCCAGGCGCACCGCGGCGGTTGAGCCGATGTGCCCAGGTCCACCCGTTCGGCCCTGCGGCGAGCCGCTGCTCCTGTCGAGGTCAGCAGCACCTCACGACAGGAGACGACGGTGGAACCGCTCATCCGGACCGACCCCGACCCGGCGCGCGAGCTCGATCTGCCGGTGCTCACGCACCGGACGGCCGACCTGCTGCGCGACCACGTCCCGTTGACCCTGCTCCTCGACCTCGCCGATGAAGGCGACCCCCGGTCGGCGGTCCGCTACGCCGACGAGGGCGGCGACGCGGACTGGCTCCAGCGCTAGCCACCTGACTGTCAGCCGAGCGACCGGAGCCCGCTGACGGTCAGGCCGTGTACGGCGGTGGCGCCCTCCTGGGCGACCAGCTGCTCCAGGTCGACCGCCGAGGGGTCCGGGACCAGCAGCAGCGCGGCGCCGGAGCCGAGCGCTGCAAGCAGCACGGCGAGGGTGACCGGCCTGGTCAGCGGACCGCCCAGCAGGACCCGGTCGGCGCCGGTCAGCCCCAGCGCCGGCAGCTCCCCGAGCGGGCCCCCGCCCACCTCGACCCGGGCCGGTCCGGTCGCCCGGCCGCCCCAGTGATCGGCGTACGACGGGACCTCGCGGGCGTAGTCGGTCACCATCGGGGGCAGCGGGCCGCAGGGCGCGCCCAAGGGGTGCCCGGACAACGCCAGGACGTCGTCGACGCCGGCGTCGAGCGCTGCCTCAGCGGAAGCTGCGGTGGTGAAAGCAGCCTGGCAGCCGGCCAGCTCGGTCGGATCGGCGGCCACGACGACCGTCGCGCCGGCGGCGACCCCGGCCAGCAGCAGCGCGACGGCCTGCCAGTGCAGCGGCAGGAGCAGGCCGACACGGGCGGGGCCGCCGAGCCCGTCGACGAGCAGGTTGGCCGACTTGGCCACCCAGTTGGCGGTGGTGGCGCCGGACAGCTCCACCCGGCCGGCCGGGGCGAGCAGCGTCAGCAGCGGCTGGGCGGGATCGCGCTCACCTGTCAGGCCGGTCCAGGCCTGCAGCGGCGTCATGCCGCGCAGGGGTCGGAGGCGGCGGTGACGACGGGCGCGTCGGAGGGCGCCGCGGTCGGCTGCTCCGGCGCGGCGCCGGTGACGCTGACCGGCTGGGCGCCGGAGTAGGACGAGCCGACGACGACCTCGACCGTGCGGTCGAGGGTCTCGTCGAGCGCCGTGGTGGCGCCGGGCAGGGCGGCGGCCACGGTGCGGGCCGAGTCGGCGCGGTCGGGGCCGTGCAAGACGACGGTCTGCGTCGCGGTGCTGCCGCGGTCCTCGGGCCCGCCGACGATGAGGAAGCCGACCTCCTCGAGGTCGCCCGCGGCCCGGCGGCCCAGGCCGGTGACACCGGCCCCGTTGTAGACCCTCACCCGCACCGAGCTCGGCGCGACGATGATCGGCTCGGCCGGGTCGACCGACTCGGCCGGCGCCTCGGGGACGCCGGGGGCGACGTCGCGGCGGATCCGGCCGAACAGCTCGGAGCCCTGCTGCTCGTCGAGCAGCACCACGGACTGCCGCTGCCGGACCCCGTTGATGTCGGCGATCGGGACGGTCGTGAAGACCACGCCCCCGGCGTCGAAGCCGCGCATCCGCAGGGCGAAGCGCTGCAGGTCGTCGATGCTGGTGCCCTCGTCGACGTCGAGCGACTCGGTCGCGACGGTGATGACGCCGTTCAGCCGCACCGGGTTGAGCAGGGTGCCGGCCGACAGGACCTTCCGGACGATCGCGCCGATGAACTGCTGCTGGCGGCCGATGCGGTCGATGTCGCCGTTGGGCAGGCCCTTGCGCTGCCGGACGAAGGCGAGCGCCTGGTCGCCCTGGATGACCGAGCGGCCGGCCGGCAGGTCGATGCCGGAGTCCTTCTCCTTCGCCGCCTCGGGCAGGCACACCTCGACGCCGTCGAGCTTGTCGACGACCGCCTGGAAGCCGTCGAAGTCAATCTGCATGTAGTGGTCGACGTGCAGGCTGCTGAGCTCCTCGATCGTCTCGATGAGCAGGGCCGGACCGCCCTCGAACAGCGCCGAGTTGAGCTTGCTCTCGCGCTCCTCGACGAGCTCGCCGGTGTCGGGATCGGTGTGCGCCGGGATCGTCACCCACGAGTCACGCGGGAAGCTGACGAGCTCGGCCTGGTCGGCGTCGCCGTACAGGTGGGCCAGGATCACGGTGTCGGCGCGCTGGCCGGTGACGAAGTCGTCGCCGGTGCCCTGGGTGCCCTCGCCGGCCTCGAGCTCGCCGCGGCTGTCCGAGCCGACGATCAGGATGTTCTGCGCGTCGCGCGGCAGGTCGGCCGGGCGGTCGTCGCCGAGGTCGAGGCCGGTGATGCGGCTGATCTTGCCGTCGTAGAAGTTCAGCAGCGCCCAGCCCGCGCCGGCGGTGGCCAGCACCGCGACGGAGGTGATGACGGCAACCCACGACAGCACCTGGGCGGCCCGGCGCCGGCGCGGCGGCGGGGTCGCCGGGAGCACCTTGCGCGCACCGGACTCGGCGGGCGGCACCGTGCGCGGGGGCCGGGGCGGGACGCCGCCGCGGGAGCGGCGGGGGTCCATGTGGGGCGGCAGACCTGGCGTCGAGGCAGCCGGAGCCGGACGGTCGGCGGGCGGCTCTGCGCCACCGGCCCTACCGTCCTTCGGCTTGCTCATCGGTGCCACTCCACGTCGCTGGGGCGTCCACCTGACGGACGCGCCGGGGTACGGAGAGGTTCCTCACCGTGACCGTCAGGCTACCGACTGGCGGACGCCGGGGCGGCCGACCCGACTAGCCTGGCGCCCATGAAGGCACTCGTCCTGTCCGGCGGCGCGGGCACCCGGCTGCGCCCCATCACCCACACCTCGGCCAAGCAGCTGGTGCCGGTGGCCAACAAGCCGGTGCTGTTCTACGGCCTGGAGGCGATCCGCGACGCCGGTGTCACCGACGTCGGGATCATCGTCGGGGACACGCACGCCGAGATCGAGGCGGCCGTCGGTGACGGTTCCGAGCTGGGCATCTCCGTCACCTACATCAAGCAGGACGCGCCGCTCGGGCTGGCGCACTGCGTGCTCATCGCCCAGGACTTCCTCGGCGACGACGACTTCGTCATGTACCTCGGTGACAACTTCATCATCGGCGGCATCACCGAGCTGGTCGAGGAGTTCCGCGCCGGCACGTACGACGCCCAGATCCTGCTCACGAAGGTCGACAACCCCTCTCAGTTCGGCGTCGCCGAGCTCGGGCCGAACGGCGGCGTCACGACGCTGGTGGAGAAGCCGCAGGAGCCCAAGAGCGACCTGGCCCTGGTCGGCGTCTACATGTTCCGGGCCGGCATCCACGACGCCGTACGCGCGATCAAGCCCTCGCCGCGTGGCGAGCTGGAGATCACCGACGCGCTGCAGTGGCTGATCGACGAGGGCCGCGACGTCCGCCCCCACCTGGTGACCGGCTACTGGAAGGACACCGGGCGGCTCGAGGACATGCTCGAGTGCAACCGCAAGGTGCTCGAGTCCGTCGAGCCGGTCGTCCACGGCACCGTCGACGCTGCCTCGGTCCTGACCGGCCGGGTCGTGATCGAGCAGGGTGCGGTCATCGAGCGCTCCACCGTCCGCGGCCCGGCGATCATCGGCCGCGACACGGTCGTCCGCGACACCTACGTCGGCCCCTTCACCTCCATCTACTTCGGCTGCACCCTCGAGGACACCGAGATCGAGCACTCCATCGTCCTGGAGGAGTCCACGATCCGGGGTGTCGGCCGGATCGAGGACAGCCTGATCGGCAAGCAGGTCGAGGTCTCGCCGTCCAGCGCCCTGCCGCGCGCCCACCGACTGATGCTCGGCGACCACTCCCGCGTCTCCATCGCCTAGACCTCCTCAGCAGAAGGGCCTCCCAGTCCCGTGCGCGTTCTCGTCACCGGCGGTGCCGGCTTCATCGGTGCCAACTTCGTCCACTGGACCCTCGCGCACCGGCCGGAGGTGCAGGTCACGGTCCTCGACGCGCTGACCTACGCCGCCGACGGCTCGAGCCTGGCCGGTGCCGCCCCGCTCGTGCAGGGCGACATCGCCGATGCCGAGCTGGTCGACCGGCTCGTCGCCGACGCCGACCTGGTCGTGCACTTCGCCGCCGAGACCCACAACGACAACTCGCTGTCGGACCCGTCGCCGTTCGTGCGCACCAACGTGATGGGCACCTTCACGCTGCTCGAGGCCTGCCGCCGGCACGGCGTGCGGCTGCACCACGTCTCGACCGACGAGGTCTACGGCGACCTCGAGCTGGACGACCCGGGCCGCTTCACCGAGTCCACGCCGTACAACCCGAGCTCGCCGTACTCCAGCACCAAGGCCGCGAGCGACCTGCTGGTGCGCGCGTGGGTGCGGTCCTTCGGCCTGACCGCGACGCTGTCGAACTGCTCGAACAACTACGGGCCGTACCAGCACGTCGAGAAGTTCATCCCGCGCCAGATCACCAACGTGCTCGACGGGCTGCGGCCGCGGCTCTACGGCGACGGGCTCAACGTGCGCGACTGGATCCACGTCGACGACCACAACAGCGCGGTGTGGGCGATCGTCGACCGCGGCCGCTCCGGCGAGACCTACCTCATCGGCGCCGACGGCGAGGAGAGCAACCGCACGGTCGTCGAGGCGATCCTGCGCGGCCTGGGCCAGCCCGCGGACGCCTTCGACCTGGTGCCGGACCGGCCCGGCCACGACCGGCGCTACGCCATCGACAGCAGCAAGCTGCGCACCGAGCTGGGCTGGACCCCGCAGTACGGCGACTTCGCGGCGGGCCTGAGCGCCACGATCGACTGGTACCGCGAGAACCAGAAGTGGTGGCGTCCGCAGAAGGCCGCGACGGAGGCGAAGTACGCGAAGGTCGGCCAGTGACCTCTCCGCCGCGGAGCTTCGCCTTCCTCGTCACGGGCATGGGCGGGCAGCTGTCGTCCGACTTCGTCGACATCGCCCGGCCGATGGGGCAGACGGTCTTCTGCAAGGGCCTGACCATCGACGAGCTCGACATCACCGACCCCTTCGCGGTGAAGGACACCGTCGCGCAGTGGTGCCGTGTGGTGCGCTCCGACAGCCCCGACCACCGTGTCGTGGTCGTCAACGCCGCCGCCTACACCGCGGTTGACGCCGCGGAGTCGGACGAGGACACCGCCTACGCGGTCAACGCCACCGCCCCCGCGCTGCTCGCGCAGGCGTGCGCGGCCAACGGTGCGCAGCTGATCCACGTCAGCACCGACTACGTCTTCCCGGGTGACCGCGTGAGCGGCCCGGCGTACGACGTCGACGACCAGACCGGGCCCAAGGGCGCGTACGGCCGGACCAAGCTCGCCGGCGAGCTGGCGGTGCGTGAGCTGCTGCCCGACGCGTCCTGGGTGGTCCGCACGGCGTGGGTCTACGGCGTCACCGGCGGCAACTTCGTCAAGACGATGGCCCGGCTCGAGAAGGAGAAGGAGACCGTCAGCGTCGTCGACGACCAGCACGGCTCCCCGACCTGGAGCCGTGACCTGGCCAAGGCGCTGTGGGCCCTGGCCCGCGAGGACGCGCCGGCCGGGACCTACCACTGCACGAACCGGGGTGAGACCACCTGGCACGGCTTCACCCAGGCGATCTTCGAGGAGCTGGGCGCCGACCCGGCCCGGGTCCTGCCGACGACCACCGACGCGTTCCCCCGCCCGGCTCCGCGCCCGGCCTACTCGGTGCTGTCGGCGCGTGCGTGGGACCAGGCAGGGCTGCCGCAGATGCCGGGCTGGCGCGAGGCTCTGCACGAGGCCTTCCGGCTGTACGGCAACGACTTGCGCCCCTAGCACTGCTCCAGTCACAGCAGTCCCGTGCCGAGGGACACCACAGACCTGCCCTCGGCTGTGAAGGCTCCTCCTGTGCGCGCGCTCCGCTCCCTGTCCCTGCTGGCCCTGCTCGTCCCGGGGCTGCTGGCGGCGCCGACGCTCACGACGGCGGCCGCGGCTGCCCCCGTGCCGGTGGCCGCGGGCGTGCAGGAGATCAGCGTGCGCGGCGTGGACCGTGCGGCGTCGACCTCCTCGGCGCTGCGCACCGCAAGCACGACCCGGACCGTCCTGCTGACCAGCCAGCTCGACACCCACCCCTTCGCGATGGTCGGCGTCACCTGGGCGCACGACCCGGCCGTGGGATCCGTCGCCGCCGCTGTGCGCACCCGCACCGACGGCGCCTGGTCGCCCTGGACGCCGCTCGGCGGCACCGCCGACGAGCAGCCCGACCTCGCGAGCGTCGACACCGGCAGCGCCCTGCGTGGCGGCACCAGCCCGCTGTGGGTCGGAGCGGCCGACGGCGTGCAGGCACGCGTCGACGTCCTGTCCGGCGCCGACCCGGTTGACCTGCGGCTCTCGCTCGTCGACCCGGGGGAGTCAGCCGCTGACGCCGCCGTCCCGACCCCGGCCGCGCGGCTGACGACCAGCGCAGCCTCCTTCACCCCGGTCGTGCGCAGCCGCGCCGCCTGGGGCGCCGACGAGTCGATCCGACGCGGCTCGCCGACCTACCACTCGAGCATCCACGCGGTGACCGTCCACCACACGGCCAGCTCCAACGACTACACCGAAGCCGACGTCCCGCGCCTGCTTCGCGGCTTCTACGCCTACCACGTCACGAGCAACGGCTGGTCTGACATCGGCTACAACGTCGTCGTCGACAAGTTCGGCCGCATCTGGGAGGGCCGCGCCGGCGGCATCACCCGGCCGGTCATCGGTTCGCACGCCGGCGGCTTCAACACCGGCACCGTCGGCATCTCGGTCATCGGGACCTACGACACCGTCGCCATGAGCGCGGCGGCGCGCGAGGCCGTCGCCCAGATCGCCGGGTGGCGACTGGGCTTGGCCGGCAAGGACCCCGCCGGCACGGTCAGCATCAGGTCCGGTGGCAGCACCCGCTTCCCGAGCGGCCAGGTCGTGACGCTGCCGCGCCTGTTCGGCCACCGCGACGTCAGCACCACCGCCTGCCCGGGCAACCAGGGCATGGCTGCGTTGCCGGGCCTGCGCACCCGCGCCAAGGCGATCGCGTCGGGCGTTCTGGCCGCCCCCATCGCCCAGCCGACCCCGACGACGCCATCGACCCCGACGACGCCATCGACCCCGACGACGCCATCGACCCCGCCACCCACCGCGCCGCCGGCCCCCACGCCCGCACCGGTCCCCGCCTCGCGTGAGGGCCTGGTTGTGACCGCCCCCGCCACCGCGCCGGCCGGCGAGACCGTCGGCATCACCGTCGCGGGCGGCGCGGGCGGCGCCCCGGTGGAGGTGTGGTTCTCCCGCCGCGGCGACCTGACCTTCTCCCGCCGCCGCGAGGCCGTCTTCGCCCCCGACGGCACCTACCGGACCAGCTACCTGGCCCAGGACGACTACACGTTCTTCGCGGTCTCGGGCGACCGCACCAGCAACCGCGGGACCACGCGCATCCCGGTGCTGCCGCCGCTGCTCGTGCCCCCGCCGCCGACCCTGCTCCTCACCGCTTCGCCGAGCGTCGACGCAGGAGCACAGCTGCCGCTCGTCGTCAGCGGGCCGGCCGGCAAAGCGGTCGACCTGTGGCGCCGCACCCGAGCCGAGCGGGTCTGGAGCCGGGTCGGCGCCGGCCGGCTGGACGCCGCCGGCCGCTGGGCGGCGGCCTGGGCCGCGCTCGACGACTCCGAGTACTTCGCCACCGCCGAAGGGCTGACCTCGGCCGACGCCGCGACCATCACGGTGCCCGTCCTCAACGGCCCGCCGAGCGCCGCGCTGGGCAGCCAGGTCGTGCTCGACGGCCGGGCCCGCCCCGGCGACCAGGTCGTGGTGGAGTCCCGCCGCCGCGGCCAGGAGTCCTTCGCCCGCACCACCCTCACCGCCGACGCGACCGGTGCCTTCCGCACCAGCTACGCCGCCGATGACGAGTACGAGTACCGCGCTCTGGGCGCCGGGCGCACGAGCACGTTGCACCGCACCACGGTGGCGCCGACCGCACTCGGTGCTCTGACGGTCTCGCGGGGAGCGGTGGTCGCCCTGTCCGGGACCGCCCGCCCGGGCGCACAGGTCGAGGTGCTCGTCCGCCGCCCGGACCGGGTCTTCGGCATCGCCGGTCGGCACAGCCGGAGCCTGCCGCTCTATGCCGTGGCTCGGGTGGCCACGGCCGGCCCGGACGGTCGCTGGACGACGACGTTCGCCGCTGACCGGACGACCCGGTGGTATGCCCGGTCGGACGGCAACGCGACGCGGATCGGCACCACCTCCGTCCGATGACGCAACCTCCCCACACGACGCCGCGTCATGGGTGAGAGTGGGACAGAACACCGCGGTGGGGAAGCCGCGGTGCCCCGCTGCCCGGCCGTCCTCATAGCTCTGGAGCCCCGCCCGTGCGTCGTCGTGCCTTCCTCGGCCTCCTGCTTGCCGCTCCGACTCTGGCGGTCGTCGGCCTGGACACCGTCACCCCCGCCTGGGCTGCGCCGCGCCCGGTGCCGCCGTCGGTCACCCGGCTGCGGCTGCGCGGCGTCGAGCGCGGGGCGGGCAGCGCGCTGCGGACCGCCTCGGCGCCGGGTCGCCGCCTGCTGCTGGCCAGTGCGCCCCGGGAGACCGAGAGCTTCAGCCTGCTCGGCGTGACCTGGCTGCCCGACCCGGACGTGCAGGTCGCCGTGTCGGCCCGCACCCGCAGCGACGGCCGATGGTTGGACTGGCTGCCCCTCGAGGCACAGGGTGAGCACCGTCCCGACCACGTCGGGCTCGGCCAGCGGGACGGCACCGCTCCGCGCTGGGTCGGCCCGTGCGACGGCGTGCAGGTGCGGGTGGACTCCCTCGGCGGTCCGGCGCCGCGTGACGTGCGCATCGAGCTGGTCGACCCCGGGACCTCGGCCGCGGACGCCTTCGCCCGGCCGCGCTCGACCGCGTTCGCCGAGACCGATCGGCCGGCGATCATCACCCGCGCCGAGTGGGGCGCCGACGAGTCGATCCGCCAGGGCAGCCCGTCCTACAACAGCACCGTCAAGGTCGGCTTCGTCCACCACACGGCCAGCAGCAACGACTACACGCCGGAGCAGGCCGCGGCCATGGTCCGCGGGATCTACGCCTACCACGTGAAAAGCAACGGCTGGTCCGACATCGGCTACAACTACCTCGTCGACCGCTACGGCCGGGCGTACGAAGGGCGGGCCGGCGGGCTCGACCGGTTCGTCGTCGGCGCCCACACCGGCGGCTTCAACAAGGACAGCTTCGCGGTCTCGCTGCTCGGCGACTTCACCACGCTGGCGCCGTCGGAGGCCACGCTGGACAAGACCAGCGACCTGCTGGCGTGGAAGCTCGGCGCGGCCTATCGCGAGCCCGCCGGCAAGGGCGTGCTCGTGTCGGCCGGCGGTGGCACCTCCCGCTACCCGTCCGGCCAGTCGGTGACCTTCGACGTCGTCAGCGGCCACCGCGACGCCGGCAACACCTCCTGCCCGGGGTCCACGACCTACGCGCGTTTGGGCGACCTGCGCACGCAGGCCTCGCGCACGCTCGGCGCGGGCTTCGTCGGCCCGGTCCTGACCGGCGCCACGACCACCTACGCCCGTGGCTCGAGGGGGCCGGTCGTTCTCAGCTCCTCGGCCCGCGGGGCACTGCAGTGGACGGCGACCGTGAGCGACAGCGCCGGGGAGCTGCTCCAGACGCGGGTCGGCAGCGTCGCGGCGGGCGGCACCCTCACGTCGAGCTGGGACCTCACCGACGCGGCCGGGGAGCCGGTGCCGCCGGGCACCTACACGCTGCGGCTGACCGGCAGCGGCGAGGGCGACCGGGCGCTGCCGTGGTCGACGCAGGTCGTCGTGAAGGGCAAGTCCTGCCGCGGCACGCCCTTGCAGCGCGCCTTCTGCACGACCGAGAAGCGCGGCACGGGCGGCTGATCAGGGGTCAGTCGGCGGGGGAGCGGCGCGGCTGGCGACGGCGCCGCCGACCACGAGCGCGACGAGCACCACGAGCAGCGCGGGCAGGATGCCCAGCCGGTCGGGCTCGGCCAGCAGGCCGACCAGCGGTGGACCGGCCAGGAAGGCGGTGTAGCCGACCGAGCTGACGACCGAGACGCGGACCGCGGCCCCGACCGGGTCGTCGGAGGCGGCGCTCATCCCGACCGGGAAGCCGAGCGAGGCGCCCGCGCCCCAGAGCAGCGCGCCGAGCAGCACGAGCGGGCCGGACGGAGCGGCAACGACGAGCAGCAGGCCGGTCGCGGCGAGCAGTGCGGTCGCCCGCAGCGTCGTCGTCCTGCCCCAGCGCGTGAGCGCCGAGCCGCCGAGCGTGCGCGAGACGGTCATGGCCGCCACGAAGCAGGCGAAGCCGAGCGCGCCGACCGCCTCGCTCGCGCCGTGGCCGTCGACCAGGGCGATCGCCAGCCAGTCGTTGGCGGTGCCCTCGGTGAAGGCGAAGCAGAGCACCAGCACGCCGATGGCCAGCGTGCGCGGTTCCCGCCAGGCCTGCCGCAGCCGCAACGCCGCGGGCGCGTCGGTGACGTGCTCGACCGGCAGGAACGCCCGCAGGCAGAACGCCACCGCAGCGCCTGCTGCGACCGCCGTCAGCGCGAGCTGCAGCGCGACGGGGACGGCGGTGGCGGCGGCCGCCGCACCGAGCAGCGCCCCGCCGACCGTGCCGAGGCTGAAGGCCGCGTGCAGGCGAGGCATGAGGGTGCGGTCCAGGCGACGCTCCACGTCGGCGCCCTCGACGTTCATCGCGACGTCCCAGACGCCGGTGCCGAGCCCGGTGAGCACGAGCCCGGCCGCGACGAGCGGGACCTGCCCTGCTGCGACACCGCCCGCGCTGAGCAGCAGCCCGGCGCCGACCAGCAGGACACCGCCGAGCACGGTGCGGGCGGGACCGAAGCGTGCGACCAGTGGGCCGCTCGTGGGCAGCCCGATGACCGAACCGGCGGACAGGAACAGCAGCAGCAGGCCCAGGCGGCCCGTGCTGAGCTCGAGCGCGTCGCGCACGGCCGGCAGGCGCGAGAGCCACGAGGCGAAGACGACCCCGTTGAGGCCGAAGACCAGGGCGACGGCGACCCGGGCCCGCTCGACGACGCGTTCGGGCGCGTTCGTCGTCACCCGGACACGCTAGAGGGAACGGTCAGGACACAGCGAGGGCATAGGCGCAGCGGTGTCCTTCGGCCGACCGCGTCCAGGTGAAGCCGGCGGCCCGCGCCCGGCGCGCGGCTGCGTCGCCGGGCGCGTCGAGCACGCGACGGAGCGCCTCGGCGAAGGCCTCGGCGTCGCCGACCGGGGCGTACTCCGCCAGGTCGCCGCCGACCTCGCGCAGCACCGGCAGGTCGCTCGCGACGACCGGTGTCCCGGTCGCCATCGCCTCGAGGACCGGCAGGCCGAAGCCCTCGTCCTGCGACGGCAGCACGAGCGCCGCCGCACCGGCCATGACGGGGCGCAGCTCGGCGTCGCCGAGGAAGCCGGGCGTGACCGCGCCGCGCACGTCGAGGGACTCGCCCCAGCCGGGCGGTCCGACCAGCACCAGCGGCGGGGCGCCAGGGAGCAGGGCGTGCGCCGCGAGCAGGGTCCGGACGTCCTTGCGCGGCTCCAGCGTCCCGACGAACAGCACGTAGGACGAGGGCAGCCCCAGCCGCGCACGCAGCGCGTCGTCGGGCGGGGCTGCGGCCTGCCAGGCGGGGTCCACGCCGTGCGGCACGGCAAGCACGGGTACGCGTGGTGCGTACGCCTCCCGTACCTGTTCGGCGACGGCCTCGCTCGGGGTGAGGACAACCGCGGCGCGGGCGAGCGAGCGCGGGACCAGAGCGCGGTAGCGGGCGCTGGCCGGGCTGACGGTGGCGGTGTGGTGGAGGAAGGCCAGGTCGTGCACGGTCACCACACCGCCGGCCCGGCGCAGCGGCGGCAGCACGAAGTTGGTCGCGTGGAAGACGTCGAGACGGCCGGTCAGCCACTCGACCGGTGGCAGCGGCGTGCGCGCCCAGAGCTCGTGCAGGCCGCGTGCGGGGACGGCCCGTGCGCGCACCTCCACCCCGTCCGGCACGCGCAGCGCACCCCGCCCGCGCAGGGTGAACGCGGTGGCGACCAGCTCGTCGGAACCGCGCTTTGCCAGGGCATCCAGCAGCGCCCCGGCGTAGCGACCGATGCCGGTCCGCGCGCCGAGCAGCGGCGTCGCGTCGAGCCCGATCCGCACGTCAGCCGCCCGGCCGGGTGGCCGTCACCGGGTCACCACGAACCAGCGCTCGAGCTCGCGCCGCTGCACGACACGCGGCCCGGCCGCCCGCTTGGCGAGCACCGTCGGCAGCAGTCGCAGGAAGGACAGCATCACCCGCAGGCGCATCAGCGTCGGGCGCACCGGCGGGCGGCTGCGGGTGCGGGCCGCGTGGCGGACCGAGCGCACGGCCATCGAGCCCGTGGTCAGTGGGTAGCGCAGCACGGCGGCGAGCGCGCGGCGCGCGGAGGCGTTCTTGACGAGCATGAGCAGCCGGTTGCGGTCGGTGTGGAAGACGAACGTCGGCGACCACTCGACGCTGGTCGCGGAGTGGACGTGCCGCACCACCGCGGTCGGCTCGTAGCGGATCGTCCAGCCGGCGGCGCGCAGCCGCCAGGCCAGGTCGGTGTCCTCGTAGTAGAGGAAGAAGTCGTCGTCGAACCAGTCGGCAGCGCGGCCGGCCTCGGTACGCAACGCGACGGCGCACCCGCACAGCGCGAAGACCTCCTCGGCCACGTCGTACTGGCCGGCGTCGACCTCCTGGTAGCCCCGGTCGGCGCCGTAGCCGGAGGTGAGCACGACCGAGCCCACGTTGTTCACGACGTCGACGGTCGGGGTCCCGCTCGGCACGTCGACGCACACCTCGCTCCAGCCCGTGTCGACCGGCCCGGTCTCGCTGCCGCCGTCCCAGGTGAGCGTGGCGTCCTTGCGCCGCTCTGCCGACCAGCGGACGACGACCTCCCACGGCCCGGTCGAGTCGGGCAGCGGGACGAGCAGCTCGCCCTCCGGGCGGCTCCAGAAGAAGCGCCCACCTCCCTCCCCCTCGGGGCCCCAGGTCAGGCGCTCCCACAGCACGCGGGTCGTGACGTCCTCGCCGTCGACGACCACCGACGACAGCTTGACGCCGAGGTGGCGCGGGTCGCCGTTCATGCGGAAACCGGTGGTGGACAGCGACATCGGCAGGAAGCGTGGGGCGAAGACCACCTTGCTCGTGACGGCCGCCAGCCGCTCCTGCCCGGGCTCGTCGAAGGGCGCGAGAAGGCGCTCGAGCCAGTCCGGCGCCGGTACCGCGTCGTTGTTGAGCAGCACGGCGTAGGGCGTCGTCACCTGGCGCAGGGCGGTGTCGTTGCCGCCGGCGAAGCCGAGGTTCTCCTTGTTGCGAAGCACCCGCACGTGCGGGTACTCCCGCTCCAGCAGCGCGACCGATCCGTCAGTGCTCGCGTTGTCGACGACCCACACGTCGAAAGAGGTGACCGACTGCCGGCCGAGCGCGTCCAGGCACGGGCGCAACCAGCGCACGCCGTTCCAGTTGACGACGACGACCGTCGCGCGCGGCTGTCCGGGTCCGGTTGTTGCGGACACGCCTTAGCCGGCTCGGCTGCGCCGCAGCACCCGGCGCTCGACAGCGCCGGTCCGTCCTACGGCCAGCTCCGCGACGTCGACCGGTCCGGTGTCGGTCGGGTCGAGCTGTCCGAAACGCAGCTTCTTGGTGTGCTCGAGGGTGTCCTCGATCAGCGCCCGGTTGGTGCGCAGCAGGTCACCGATGATGCCGACGATGACGCTCAGGAAGCTCATGACCAGCAGCACGGTCCCGACGAGCAGCGACTGCAGGTGGTTGCCGTCGTCGCCGGTCGCCTTGAGCACGGCGTAGCGCACGAACGGCGAGAGCCCGAGCACGCCGAACAGCGCGGCGAAGAAGCTGAACAGGACGTACGGCTTGTACATGATGTACGCCCGCGCGATCGCGCCGGCCGACTTGAGCACGTGCTCGTACGTGCTCCCGAACAGCCGGGACTCGCGCGTCTTGGGATTGGTGCGCACCGGGATGCTCGTGATGGCCAGCTTCTTGTTGCCAGCCTGGATGATCGTCTCCATGCAGTAGCTGAAGCGGGTGATCGTGTTGAGCAGCATGAGCGAGTCGCGCGAGTAGGCGCGGAACCCGCTGGCGGCGTCAGGCAGCTCGGTGCCAGCGGCCTTGTTCACGATCTGGCTCCCGATGCGCTGCAGGAGCTTCTTGGGGCCGGAGAAGTGCTCGACCAGGTGCACCTGCCG
This sequence comes from Mycobacteriales bacterium, assembly GCA_038255675.1. GTDB lineage: Bacteria > Actinomycetota > Actinomycetes > Mycobacteriales > SCTD01 > SCTD01. The sequence goes on along the minus strand of JBBSLB010000015.1, from coordinate 6,807 downwards.
GTCGGCGACGACCACGTCGGCGCGGCCCTCGAGGATCGGCTGGACCAGGTCGGCGATGCGCTCCTGCGGGTACTGGTTGTCGCCGTCGGTGTTGACGACGATGTCGGCGCCGAGCTCGAGCGCGCGTTGCACGCCGTCGTGGAAGGACCGCCCCAGGCCGCGGTTTCGCGCATGCCGCACGAAGTGCACGACGCCGTGCTCGCGGGCCACCTCGACGGTGCGATCGGTGGAGCCGTCGTCGATGATCAGCACGAGGATCTCGTCGATGCCCGGGATCTCGCGGGGGATCGTCGACAGGACGGCGGGGAGGGTCTCCTCCTCGTTGAGGCAGGGGACCTGGACGACCAGGCGCACGACGACCGCCCCTACGCCTTCGTCGCCCAGACGATCGTCCACGGGTACGGCGAGGTGACCTCGCGGACCGTGGCGACCTGGGAGACGAAGCGCTGGAAGCCCGCGCCCGTCCAGTGGTTGAGGTGGCCCGGAGTGTTGCCCAGGTCTGTGAGGTAGCGGCCGGTGAGCAGGTTCGACCCACGGAAGAACGGCTCGTGCGGCACCGACAGCAGCAGGTGCCGGGAGGTGACGCGGGCCAGCTCGCGCAGCCCGGCATCGGGGTCGCGCAGGTGCTCGAGGACCTCGACGCAGACGACCAGGTCGAACTGCTCGTCGCGGAAGGGCAGCCGTTCGGCGTCGGCGTGCAGGTAGTGCGGGCCCGGCCGGCTGCGCCACTCTGCGCGCAGGCCGGCGTCGGGCAGGTCGAGCCCGACGCAGGAGCCGAACCGCTCGTGCATCTTGCGGCTGATGACGCCCTCGCCCGCGCCGACCTCGAGCGGGCGGGTGCCCGGGCGCGCGTCGTCGGCGATGCCGGCGAGGAGCCCGTCGAGCCGGGTGACGAAGCGCTCGGTGAGCCACTTGATCGCCGGGTTCTTCGCCGTGTACTTCTGGGTGTGGTTGCCGATCACCACGCCCGGCGTCTCCGGCGCTGCTGTCATGGTCACGAGGCTAGCGCGCAGCCCCCTAGCCTGAGTGGCGTGAGACCGCCTCCCTGGCTCGGCCGAGCCGTCCGGGCCGGGTTCCTGGTGCTCGTGGTCGCGCTGCTGCTGGCCTACCTCTGGGACAACCGCGAGGAGGCGGCCGGGGCAGTCCGCGACATCGGTGCCGGCTACGCCCTGGCCAGCCTCGCGGCGGTGCTCGTCGGCCTGCTGGCCAGCATGTCGGTGTGGCGCGCGCTGCTCGCCGACCTCGGCACGGAGCTGTCGCTGCGCGCGGCGTTCCACGTCTTCTTCTTCGGCCAGCTCGGCAAGTACGTGCCCGGCAGCGTCTTCGCCGTTGCAGCGCAGATGGAGCTCGGCCGCGCGCAGGGCGCCTCCCGCAGCCGGGTGGCGACGGCGAGTCTGCTCTTCATGGGCGTCGGCCTCGCCGTGGGCCTGCTCGTCGCGGCCGCGACCCTGCCCTTCACGAGCCCCGACGCCGTGCGGCAGTTCGCCTGGGTGCTGCTCGTGCTGCCCGTCGGACTGGTCGTGCTGGCGCCCCCGGTGCTGACCCGGGTGGTGGGTCTGTTCCTGCGGCTGCTGCGCCGACCCCCGCTCGAGCAGCCACTGACGGTGCGCCGGGTGGGGGCGGCGACGGGCTGGGCGCTGGTCATGTGGCTGGCGTACGGCCTGCACCTGTGGCTGCTCGTCCGGCCGCAGGGTGCGGACGCCGGCGGGGACCTGCTGCTCGCCACGGGTGGCTACGCGCTGGCGTGGACGGCGGGCTTCCTGGTCGTCGTGGCGCCGGCCGGCGCCGGGGTGCGCGAGGTGGCGCTGGTCGCGGCGCTGGCTCCGGTCGTCGACCGGCCGGCGGCCCTGGCCGTCGCGCTGCTCAGCCGGGTGCTCATGACCCTGGGCGACCTCGTGCTCGGCGCCGGGGGAGCAGCGGTCCGGCCACGGAACGGTCACGGAGCGAGACGAAGTGGTGCCAGTGTGTCTAGTGTGACCGCGGTCAAGCAGCTGGGGAAGGCTGCCGACGCCTGAGGAGCACACCCCCAACCTGGGAGTCGACCCGATGCGCCGCGCCCGCACCCTGTCCGTCACCGCGTCCGCCCTGCTCGCTGGGCTGGTGCTGGCCGTCGCGCCCGCCTCCCCGGCAGCGGCCGAGGAGGTCGTCGAGCGCCCGGCCGGCGACGTCTTCGCCGTCCAGGGCCACGGCTGGGGGCACGGCCGCGGCATGAGCCAGTGGGGCTCGCAGGGCGCGGCGACGCTCGGCAGGACGGCCGAGGAGATCGTCAGCACCTACTACCCGGGCACGACGCGCACCGTTCTCGCGCCGGCGCGGATGCGCGTGCTGCTGCAGTCCGACTCCGACGGCGACCTGCAGGTGCACGCCGCCGCGGGCCTGACCGTCACCGACCTCGCCTCCGGTGTCACCGAGGTGCTGCCCGAGGGCCCGAGCCGCTGGCGGGCCTACGTCAGCACCGCGGGCCTGCACCTGCAGTCGCAGACCGACGGCGCCTGGTACCCGTACGCCCTCAAGGGCGTCGACGCGCTGGCCGGACCGGTCCGCTTCTCCACGTCGACGTTCACCCGCGTCGTCCTGCCGGGCGGCACCAGTCGCGACTACCGCGGCGTCGTGCAGTCGGTGAAGACGGGCGGCAACGTCTCGGCGACCGTCGTCGTGCTCGACCTCGAGGACTACCTGCTGGGCGTCGTGCCGCGCGAGTCACCGGCCTCGTGGCGGCCCGCGGCGCTGCAGGCGCAGTCGATCGCCGCGCGCTCCTACTCCGCCAACAAGCGCGAGCGCGTCGCCGGCGCCGGCCACTGGGACATCTGTGACACCACGCAGTGCCAGGTCTTCGGCGGCAGTCGCCTCTACACGAGCAGCGGCGTCACCGAGCTCGAGCCCGCGTCGACCACCGAGGCGGTACGCGCCACCGCCGGCGTCGTCCGGACCTACGGCGGCAGGTCCATCTTCGCGGAGTTCAGCAGCTCCAACGGCGGCCACTCGACGACCGGCGACTTCCCCTACCTGACCGCCAGGCCCGACCCGTGGGACGGGGCGACCCCGAACTCCGTCCACGCATGGACCGCCTCCCTGCCGGCCGCCGACATCGAGCGCCGCTTCCCCGCGGTCGGCCGGCTGCAACGGATCCGCGTGACCGCCCGCGACGGCAACGGCGAGTGGGGCGGCCGGGTCAAGACCGTCGTCCTCGAGGGCGTGAGCAGCACCGGGGCGCCGACGAGCGTGAGCACGACGGGCGCCGGCGTCTACGGCGCGCGCACCTGGCCGGCCACGAGCGACGGGTTGAAGTCCTCGTGGTGGCGGATCCTCGCGCCGTCCTACAGCAGCGGGATCGGCATCCCGTCGACGGCGCCCTCCCTCGTGCGCCCGCCGGGTGCGCCGTCCACGGGCACGCTCGACGTCGCGATGAAGAACACCGGCACCGCGTCGTGGCCGGTCGACGGGCTGCACCTCGCCGTCGCCTCTCCGCCCGGCGAGGCCGACCCGCTCGCCGGGGGCTCGACCCGGCCGGGCGTCCTGCTGCGCAACGCCACACGGCCCGGCGCGACGACTGTCGAGCCGGGGGAGACCGCAGACCTGCGGGTGCGCATCGACGCCGCGGGGGTCCCGGCCGGCACGCACGGCCGGACCTACCGGCTGCGGATCGGCGACGGCGCCGTCTTCGGCGCACCCGTGTCGTGGACGGTGACCGTGACCGAGCAGTCTGCGCCGACCTCGCCGCCGGCGCCCACGGCCACCCCCGTACCGAGCCGGCCGCTGTTCAAGGGGAGCGGACCGGCCGGGCTGCGATGAGGCTGGCGGTCGTCCTCGAGCAGTGCCTGGCGCCCGTCCCCGGCGGGACCGGGCGCTACAGCCGCGAGATGGCGGCGGCCCTTGCCCGGGCGGCAGCGGCCGACGACGTCGTCTCGGGCGTCGTCGCGTGGCACCGCAGCGTCGACGCCGCGCGCGCCCCCGGCGTACGAGGACCAGACCGCCTGCCGCTGCCCCGTCGCGCGCTCGTCGCCGCGTGGGAGCGTGGGCGCGGACCGCGGGTGCGCGGCGACGTCGTGCTGGCGCCGACGCCGCTCTTCCCGCCCGCCGGCGGTTCGCCCACTGTGGTCGTGGTCCACGACGCGGTGCCCTGGACGCACCCCGAGACGCTCACCCCGCGCGGCGTCGCCTGGCACCGATCACAGGTCGAGCGGGCGGTGCGCGAGGCGGCGCTCGTCGTGGTGCCGACGCAGGCGGTGGCCGACGAGCTCGGCCGCGAGGTCGGGCTGCCCGCCCCGCTCGTCGTGGGCGAGGGGGTCAGTGGCGAGCTGGCCGTGCCCGCCGACGCCGAGACCCGGGCCGCGGCTCTGCGCCTGCCGGAGCGCTACCTGCTGACCGTCGCGACGCTCGAGCCGCGCAAGGGCCTCGACGTCCTGCTCGCCGCGCTCGCCGCCCCGGGCGCGCCGGACCTGCCGCTGCTGTGCGTCGGCCAGCCCGGTTGGGGTGGGCTCGATCTCGACGCGCTGGCCGCGTCCGCCGGTCTCGCGCCGGGCCGGGTCCGGGTGCTGGGCCGCGTGCCCGACGCCGACCTGGCTGTCCTGCTCGACCGGGCGACGGCGCTCGTCGTCCCGAGCCGGGCGGAGGGCTTCGGGCTGCCGCTGCTGGAGGCGATGGCGGCCGGGACCCCGGTCGTGACGAGCGACGCAGCCGCGCTGGTCGAGGTCGGCGGCGGCGCCGCGCGGGTCAGCCCGCTCGAGCCGGCGGCGCTCGCGGCGGCGCTCGCGGAGGTGACCGGTGACGCCGGGCTGCGTGCGTCGATGGTCGCGGCGGGCCTGCTGCGCGCAGCGGACTTCAGCTGGGACGCCGCCGCCGCGACGCTGTGGTCGGCGCTTCGCCTGCTCCCGGACGGTCCGCGGGCGTAGGCTCGCCGACGCAGCCGACTACACCCCGAGAGGAGCCGACGCGTGACCGCCGGCACCACAGGACCGAGCGGTCCCCGCGTCCTCGTCGACGCCACCGCGGTCCCCGCCGACCGCGGCGGCGTTGGTCGCTACGTCGACGGCCTGATCGCCGCGCTCGCCGCAGGCGGCGCCGACCTCGCGATCGTCTGCCAGCGCGCCGACGCCGAGCGCTACGGCCGGATCGCCCCCGCCGCCATCGTCGTCCCCGGCCCAGCCGCCATCGTGCACCGCCCCGCGCGGCTGGCCTGGGAGCAGACCGGCCTGCCCATGGTCGCCCAGCAGGTCGACGCGCAGGTCCTGCACTCGCCGCACTACACGATGCCGCTGCGCTCGGGCCGGCCCGTCGTCGTCACCGTCCACGACGCGACGTTCTTCAGCGACCCCGACCTGCACAGCTCGGTCAAGGGGACCTTTTTCCGCTCCGCGACGCGCACCGCGCTGCGGCGCGCGTCCCGCGTGATCACCCCGAGCAAGGCGACCCGCGACGAGCTCGTGCGGGTGCTCGACGCCGACGCGACGAGCATCGACGTGGCCTACCACGGTGTCGACGCCGCGATGTTCCGCGTCCCGAGCGAGGCCGAGAAGGTCCGCGTCCAGAGCCGCCTCGGCCTGGCCGGCCAGTCGTACATCGCCTTCCTCGGCATGCTCGAGCCGCGCAAGAACGTCCCGGGCCTCATCCGCGGCTGGGTGAAGGCGTGCGAGGGGCGCGAGCTGACGCCCGCGCTCGTGCTGGCCGGCGGCTCCGGCTGGGACGACACGATCGATGCGACGATCGCCGAGGTGCCGTCCCACCTGCGCGTGCTCCGCCCGGGCTACCTGCGCTTCAGCGACCTGCCCGGCTACCTCGGTGGCGCGACGCTGGTCGCCTACCCCAGCCACGGCGAGGGCTTCGGCCTGCCGGTGCTCGAGGCGATGGCCTGCGGCGCGCCGGTCCTCACGACCGACCGGCTTTCGCTCCCGGAGGTCGGCGGCGACGCCGTCGCCTACACCGAGCCCGATCCCGACTCCATCGCGAGCAACCTCGTGGCTCTTCTCGACGACCCCGACCGGCGCGCGGAGCTGGGAGCCGCCGGGCATCAGCGCTCGCTGGAATTCACCTGGGCGGCCAGCGCCGAGGCGCACATGGCGTCGTTCGCCCGCGCTCTCGAGTCGTGAACGACGCGCCCCTGCGCGTCGTCGTCGTCACCTACTCACCGGGCAGCTCGCTGCCGTCCTTCCTCGACACCCTGACCGCCGCGACCACCCGGCCGTACGACGTCGTGCTCGCCGACAACGGCAGCACCGACGGCGCGCCCGAGGCGGCGGTCGGCCCGGGCGTGGAGCTGCGCCCGACCGGCGGCAACGTCGGTTACGGCCGGGCCGCCAACGTCGGTGCGCAGGGCGCCCAGGGTGAGTGGCTGGTGGTCGCCAACCCCGACGTGACCTGGTCGCCGGGAGCGCTCGACGAGCTGCTCGAGGCGGCTCTGCGCTGGCCGCACGCCGGCTGCCTCGGCCCAGCGATCCGTACCTCCGACGGCCAGCTCTACCCGTCCGCGCGGGCGTTCCCGTCGCTCGGCCGCGGCATCGGTCACGCCCTGCTCGGCTGGGCCTGGCCGGCCAACCCGTGGACCCGCGCCTACCGCGAGGAGAGCGGCGCACCCGTCGAGCACCCGACCGGCTGGCTGTCCGGCTCCTGCATGCTGCTGCGCCGCGAGGCCTTCGAGGCCGTGATCGGCTTCGACCCGTCGTACTTCATGTACTGCGAGGACATGGACCTGTGCCGGCGGCTGGGCGAGGCGGGCTGGTCGAGCGTCTACGTGCCGAGCGCGGTCATCACCCACCTCGGCGGCCATGCCACCTCGCGCTCGGCCGGGCCGATGCTGCGCGAGCACCACCG
>JBBSLB010000014.1:0-23739 GCA_038255675.1 Mycobacteriales bacterium | reverse complement strand
TTCAGGGAGGCGCCGCGCCCGATGAAGTCCGACACGAAGGCGCTGGCCGGGGCGGTGAGAATCTGCTCGGGGGTGTCGTACTGGGCGATCTGCGACGGGCCCTGCAAGATCGCGATCCGGTCGCCCATATTGATCGCCTCGTCGATGTCGTGAGTCACGAAGACAATGGTCTTCTTCAGCTCGCTCTGCAGGCGCAGGAACTCGTTCTGCAGGGCGTCGCGGGTGATCGGGTCGATAGCGCCGAAGGGTTCGTCCATGAGCATCACGGCCGGGTCGGCGCCCAGGGCGCGGGCCACGCCCACGCGCTGGCGCTGTCCGCCGGAGAGCTGTTTGGGGTAACGGTCCCGGAACGTGGCCGGCGGCATGTTGACCATTTCGAGCAGTTCGTCGACCCGGGCAGCGGTGCGGGCCTTGCTCCAGCCGAGCAGCCGGGGCACGGTCGCCACGTTCTCGCCGATGGTCTGGTGCGGGAACAGTCCTACCTGCTGAATGACGTAGCCGATGCGGCGGCGCAGGGCGTCGGCGTCGGTGCTGGTCACGTCCTCACCGTCGAGGATGATGCGGCCCGAGCTGGGTTCGATGATGCGGTTGATCATCTTCATGGTGGTGGTCTTGCCGCAGCCGGACGGGCCGACCAGCACGCAGATCTCCCCCTCCGGCACCTCGAGGTCGAGCGACCGCACGGCCGGCTCGGCCTGGCCGGGATAGCGCTTGGTGAGCTGCTCGAGCGCGATCATCGCCGGACGGGGGGTTGTCATCGCAGGCCCTTCGAGGTGGTGAGCCGGGCCAGGCCCAGAAACAGGACGTCGAGCAGGACGGCGATCACGACCACGCCGAGCGTGCCGGCCAGCGCGAGGTTGGCCGCGTTGGGGCTGCCGATGATGCGCAGCCCACCGAAGATCAGCTCGCCCAGGCCGGGCCCGCCGACCAGGGTGCCGATGGCGGCGATGCCCACCAGCAGCACACCGGACACCCGCACGCCGGTGAGCACCACCGGCCAGGCCAGCGGCAGCTCGATGCGCAGCAGGCGACGCACGGGGCCCATGCCCACCCCCTTGGCCGACTCCACGACGGCGGGATCGACCTGCAGCAGGCCGGTCACGGTGTTGCGGACGATCGGCAGCAGCGAGTAGAGGACCAGGCCGGGCAGCACCACGGCCGTCCCCAGCTTGCCGATGAAGCCGAACAGCAGCGTGAACAGCGCGAAGGACGGCACGGTGAGGATCAGGCCCGTCGACCCCAGCACCAGCGCCCGGGCCCGGGGGCGGCGAGCGACGACGACGCCGAGCAGCACCGCGATGACCGTGCCGATCGCCAGTGCGACGACGACCAGCACCAGGTGCTCGAGGCCGAGCCGGAGCACGCGGTCACCCTGGCGCTCGAGGAAGGACGCGAAAGACACGGGGCGTCTCTACCCGTGGGCCGCCCGGTCTGGTGACGAACGTGCGTTGATCATGCAACGGCGGTCCGCCCGGCCCCGGCAGCCGGCGGCGTCCTAGCCTCCACCCATGACCACAGCACTCGTCACTGGCGCGACGGCCGGCCTCGGCGCCGCCTTCGCCCGCCAGCTCGCCGGGCTCGGCCGCGACCTCGTGCTCGTCGCGAGGAACCAGGCGCGGCTGGAGAGCAAGGCCCAGCAGCTGCGGTCGTACGGCGTGAAGGTCGAGGTGCTGCCGGCCGACCTGGCCGACGACGAGGGCTGCGCGCGGGTCGAGGAGCGGCTGGCGCGCGGCGTCGACGTGCTCGTCAACAACGCCGGCCTCGGCACCAAGGGCGTCTTCCACGAGGTCGACCTGGCTCAGGAGGTGCACCTGCTCCGGCTCAACGTCGAGGCGGTGCTGCGCCTCACCCACGCCGCGCTGCCCGTGATGGTCGCGCGCGGCAGCGGCGCGATCGTCAACGTCAGCAGCGTGGCCGGCTTCGCGCCGGGCGCCCGGGGCGCGTCGTACAGCGCGTCCAAGGCGTGGGTCACCAACTTCAGCGAGTCGCTGCACCTGCAGTACGCCGACCGCGGGGTCGCCGTCCTGGCGCTCGCGCCCGGCTTCACGCGCACCGAGTTCCACAGCCGCGCGCAGATGGACACCAGCGGCATCCCGCAGCGGCTCTGGCTGGACCCCGAGGCGGTGGTGCGCATCGCCCTGCACGACCTGGACAAGGGCAAGTCGCTCAGCGTCCCCGGGCGCCAGTACAAGGTCATCGTCGCGGCGACGCGGGTCGTCCCGCCGAGTGTGCAGCGCAGCATCGTCAAGGGCCTGCGCAGCCGCTTCCCCGGCCAGCAGGCGTAGCCCCCATGAGGCTGCTGGTGCTCGGCGGGACCCGGTTCGTGGGCCGCGCGGTCGTCGAGGAGGCGCTCGCGTGGGTGCCCGAGACCGGTGAGGCCGCGGGCGTCTTCGCCGGGGCTGCCGGCCGGGCTCGAGCGTGCCCTGCTCCAATGAGCTCATGACCGAGCGCGAGCAGCTGCTGTCCCTGGTCCGCGAGCTGGCCGTCGTGCACGGCCGCGTGACACTGTCCTCCGGCCGGGAGGCCGACTACTACGTCGACCTGCGTCGCATCACGTTGTCCGGCGCGGCCGCGCCGCTCGTGGGCAGCCAGCTGCTCGACCTGACCGCCGACCTCGACTTCGACGCCGTCGGCGGGCTGACCATGGGCGCCGACCCGATCGCCGCCGCGATGCTGCACGCCGCCGCCGCGCAGGGGCGCCGGCTGGACGCCTTCGTCGTGCGCAAGCAGGCCAAGGCGCACGGCCTGCAGCGCCGCGTCGAGGGGCCGGACATCGCCGGCCGGCGGGTGCTGGTCGTGGAGGACACGACCACCACCGGCGGCTCCCCGCTGACGGCGCTGGCCGCCTGCCGCGAGGCCGGGGCGATCCCGGTCGCAGTGGCGACCATCGCGGACCGGGCGACCGGCGCGGCCGAGAAGATCGAGGCCGAGGGCGTGCTCTACCGCTCGCTGTTCTCGCTGCAGGACCTCGGGCTGGGGTGACCGGCTAGCCGCCATAGGCCTCGTCGTAGGCCGCCTGCAGCTCCGGGGACACCGGGCCGGTGAGACCGCAGACGCTGACGCTGCCGTCGTTGGCCGACACGAGGTAGTCCTGCCCCACCTGGAAGTCCGGGGTGCCGAGCAGGGCCTGCAGCCGCTCGTCCGCGTTGCGCAGCACGACCGTGCCGGCGTCGCCGCCGCGGTACCAGCGGGTCACGTCGAGGCGGACCTGCGCCGGGCCGACGGCGCTCACCGTTCCGGCGAGGGCGACCGACATCTGCTCCAGCGCGGCCGTGTTCTCACTCAACCGCAGGCAGGACATCATGGTCGGGTCGCCGCCGGGCAGGGCCAGCACGACCTCCCCGCCGGCCGGCTCGTCGCCTGCCGTGGCCAGGTAGGTCCCGCCGGCGGCCACCACCAGCACGGCGGCGGCCGCGGCGGCCAGCCACGGGCGTCGCGACGGACCCGGGTCGGTCGACGGGGCGGGGGTGAGGAGGTCGGATGTCATGGCGCGCTCCAGCAGCTCGCGAGCCCGGGGGCTCGTCAACGGGTCGAGGTCGGCGGAGCGTGCCGGGTCAGCCGCGGCCAGCGCTGCGCGCAGGTCGTCATCGGTCATCTCGGTGCCCCCTCTCCCTCTCGACGCCGCTTGTGTCCGGCACCGCCGCCGTCCTGTCGCAGCTGCTCGCGCAGCGCGGTGCGCGCCCGCGACAGCCGGCTCGCGGCGGCGCCCGCTGAGCAGTCCAGGACGGTGGCGAGGTCGCGTGCCTCCAGGCTCTCCCACGCCCACAGCCGCAGCACCTCGGCGTCCGCCGGACGGAGCCGGGCCAGCGCGGCGCCCACCCGGTCGTCCGGCACCGGCGGCTCGGGCAGCCGCTCCCGGCGCACCCGCTGGACCAGCGACAGCCGCCGGTCCTCGCCGCGCCTGGCGTTGGCCAGGCACCCGCGCGCGACGGCGTACGACCACGGCAGCTCGGCGCCGGCCGGTGCGTCGTCGAGCCGACGCCACAGCACCAGCAGCACGTCGGCCAGCACGTCCTCGGCCTGGTCTGCCGGGCAGCGCCGCCGCAGGTAGCGCTGCAGCGGCTCCCACACCAGGGCGGCCAGCTGCTCGTAGCGCTGTCGACGGTCGTCCACGACCGGAGTGTGTCCGGCATCGGCGAGTTTCTGCCGCCGGCGCGCGGAGCTCTGCTCAGACGCGGCTGCCCGAACCCCCCTGCGCCGGCAGGTCGAGCTCCGAGCCGCCGCGGCGCAGCGCGCGCGCCTCGACCACCAGCAGCGTGGCCACGAGTGCGATGCCGAGCAGGGCGAAGCCCGCGACGGGCCCGACGTCCCCACTCGGGCCGAGCAGCCCGCGGTGGTCGTCCTGCCACGGCCACAGCGCACGCAGCGACCCGATCATGAGCCCGGTCATGACCGCCAGGGTCGCCTTCCGCCGCTCAGCGAGCAGCCACTGGAGCAGCTTCACGAACAGCACGAGCCCGGTGAGCGCCCCGGCGGCGAAGACGGCGACGTAGCCCAGGTCGCGGTCGTTCAGCGCCGAGATCGTCGGTTCGTAGACCCCGATGCTCAGCAGGAGGAACGAGCCGGACACGCCGGGCAGGACGAGGGCGCAGATCGCGAGCGCCGCCGCGCAGAAGACCAGCAGGCGCGACGGGTCGTCGTTCGCGGCCGGTGGCAGTCCGGTCAGCAGCACCGCCGCGACTGCAGCGGCGAGGGCCAGCAGCACCTCCCGCCGCCCCCAGCCGCTCACCATGCGGGCCGGCACGACGACGGATGCCAGCACCAGGCCGAGGAACAGCGCCCGCGCCCGCTCGGGGTGTTCCTCGAGCAGCGGCTCGAGCACGCGGGCCAGGGTCACGACCGCCAGCAGCATGAAGACCACGACCGGGAGGACCGTGCCCCACTCGACCCGGCGCAACTCGGTCCCGGCGGCCGTCGTGCCGCGGCCCCGGGGGAGGTCGCGGCTCAGCAGGCGCGCCCCGCTCAGCAGGTGTCCGGCCGAGGCGATGAGTCGCTCGTAGACGCCGACCACCAGGGCGACGGTGCCTCCGCTGACGCCGGGGACGACCTCGGCGGCGCCGATGAGCGCCCCCCGCGTCGCGTCAGCGGCGAGGGCGAGGGGGCGCGAGGTCACGTCAGCAAGGCTACCGACGGGCAGTACGGTCCCCGCCATGTCACGTGAGCGGCTGGTGGTCATCGGCGGGGACGCCGCAGGGATGAGCGCGGCGAGCCAGGCGCGCAAGCGCCGCGGCGTCGACGACCTGGAGATCGTGGCGTTCGAGCGCGGTCGCGCGACGTCGTACTCCGCCTGCGGCATCCCGTACTGGATCGGCGGTGCGGTCGACAGCGAGCAGGACCTGATCGCACGCACCCCCGAGCAGCACCGCGCCAACGGGATCGACCTGCGGATGCGCACCGAGGTGATCGGCATCGACACCGCCGCCCGCCGGGTCTCGGCCCGCGACCGCGAGACCGGCCGGGAGTACGACGAGGCGTACGACCAGCTGGTCTACGCGACGGGCAGTGTGCCGATGCGGCCTCGGGCCGAAGGCTTCGACGCGCCCGGGGTCTACGGCGTGCAGGTTCTTGACGACGGCGTGCAGCTCATCGCCGAGCTGGACAGCGGCCGGGTCGAGCGGGTGGTCGTCGTGGGCGGCGGCTACATCGGGCTCGAGCTCGCGGAGGCATGCCAGGTGCGCGGCCTCGACGTCACCGTCGTCGACCGGTCGGCGACCCCGATCGGCACCTTCGACCCCGACATCGGCGCGTTCGTCGCTGACGCGGTCACCGGCATGGGGATCACGCTGGTGCTGGGCGACGGCGCGGCGAAGGTGGAGACCGGCGCCGACGGCCGGGCGGTCGCGGTGCACACCGAGAGCGGCCGGCGGCTGCCCGCCGACCTCGTCGTGCTCGGCCTGGGCGTGCGGCCGAACGTCGCTCTGGCCGAGGCAGCCGGGATCCCGCTGGGCCCCTCCGGCGGGATCCGGGTGGACAACCGGATGCGCACCCTCGTGGACGGCGTCTGGTCAGCGGGCGACTGCGTGGAGAGCGTGCACCGGCTGTCCGGCCAGCGGATGGTCGTCGCCCTCGGCACCCACGCCAACAAGCAGGGCCGGGTGGTCGGCATCAACCTCGGCGGCGGTTACGCCACCTTCCCCGGGGTCATCGGCACCGCGGTGACCAAGGTGTGCGACCTCGAGGTCGCGCGCACCGGGCTGTCGGAGGCCGAGGCGGAGGCCGCCGGCTACTGCTTCGTGACGGCCTCGGTCGACTCGACGACCCGGGCCGGCTACTTCCCGGGCGCCAAGCCGATCCGGGTGAAGCTGCTGGCCGAGAAGCGCAGCGGCGCGCTGCTCGGCGCCCAGATCGTCGGCCGCGAGGGCGCGGCCAAGCGCATCGACGTGCTCGCGACGGCGATCTGGAACCAGATGAGCGTCGACGAGGTGCTCAGCCTGGACCTGTCCTACGCGCCGCCCTTCGCGCCGGTGTGGGACCCGGTGCTCATCGCCGCACGCAAGGCCTTCGAGGCGGTCGAGGCCGACGTCCGGCGCGACGTCCGCAGCGCACAGCTCTAGCCGACCATGTAGCCGGCCAGGTCGCTGATGAGCTGGACGTCGCCCGCGGCGTTGCGGATGCGGACCCGGCCGTCGCTGCCGACCTTGACGATCGCGGCGTTGGCGCGGGTCTGGCCACCGCCGAGGTTGAGGTTGCTCACCGTCGGCAGCGCTGCGGTGCTCGGGTAGGCGCGCACGTTGGTGGACGTGGTGACGCCGGTCGCGGTCAGGTTGAGCACGGCCGCGGTCGCGCCGGCCGGGACGCCCCGGGTGCCGGCCACGAGCAGGTCGACGAAACCGGCTGCGGTGGTGGCGATGGGCGCTGCGCCGACCCCGCTGCGGGTGTCGAGGAAGCGGACCGGAGCGACCGGCACGAAGCGGCCGGTGGAGCCGGCCGAGTAGTAGCCGGCGACGTCGGCGATGAGGTCGACTCCACCGTTGGCGTTGCGCAGCCGGACCTTGCCGCCGGCACCGACCGTGACGGTCACGAGGTTGGCGACGGTCTGGCTCGGCCCGACGTTGAGATTGCTGACCGTCGGGAAGGCCTCGCCGCTAGCCGGGGTCGGGTAGACGCGGACGTTGGTGTCGGCGTTGCCACCGGTGGCGGTCACGTTGAGCACGACCGCCGCGGCGTCGGCGGGCACGGTGATGGTCCGGCCGTCCACGGTCTGCAGCGCGCCGGTGACCTGCACGTCGAGGGTGCCGGCGCGGCCGACCTTGGCGACGGGCGCACCGACGTTGTTCGGCGCCGGGCGGGTATCCAGGACGCGGCCCGGATCGACGGCGGTGAAGCCGACGCCGGCGGTGCCGGACGGGACGTAGTAGCCCGCGATGTCCGCGATGAGGTCGACGGTGCCGCCGGAGTTGCGCAGCCGCACCGAGCCATTGCTGCCGATGGTGGCGGTGACGAGGTTCGGCACGACCTGGCCGGGGGCGGCATTGAGGTTGCTGCTACGGGGGACGGCGGCGTCGGTGGGCGTCGGGTAGACACGCACGTCGGTGTTGGCGGTGACGCCCGCGGCGGTCACGTTGAGCACGACCGCGGTGGCGGCGGTCGGCACGGCGCCCTCGGCGGTGCTGATGCCGTGCACCCGCAGGTCGACGGTGCCGGCGGCGCCGATCTTGCCGACCGGGGCGCCGACGTTGTTCGGCGCGGGGCGGGTGTCGAGCACCCGCTGCGGCGTCACGGGGACGTAGGTCGAGGAGGTGCCGGCCGCAACGCTGCTCGGGGTGGGGCCCTGCAGGTGCGGCTGCGCCTCGTCGCCCGGGGTGGTGAGCACCCTGCCGGCGCGCACGCCGTCCTTGTCGATCGCCCACAGGTCACCGGGCGGGAACTCGCCCGAGGTGAACCCGAACAGGTCGTAGACGATGGCCTCGCCGTCCGGCGTCCACGCGGGGTACTCCGCGACCGTCGGGCTCGTGGTCGGCCGGGTCGGTGCGAGGACGCGCTGCGTTCCGCCGGCCGAGGGGACGGTCGCGATCTGCGCGGTGTCCTGGGCGCGGGCGCGGTCACCGTCGCGCTGGGTGATGGTGGCGTAGGCGATGGTCCGCCCGTCGGGCGACCAGGCCGGCATCAGGCCGCTGACGCCCAGGGGCTGCGGGCTGCCGCTGCCGTCGGCGTTGAGGACGTTGAGCGGGCCGCTGTCGTCGCCGGGCGTGATGGACGCGTAGACGATCTTCGTGCCGTCGGGGCTGTAGTCGGCGGTGTAGCCGCCGGTCGCTGCGGTGAGCGGGGTCGGAGCCCCCCCGCTGGCGCTCACGGTCAGCAGGGCGGTCCGCACCGCGGCCGGGTCGGTGTTGTCCGGCGGCGACGTGATGCGGGTGAAGACGATCCGGTCGCCGTCCGGCGCCCAGGCCGCCGCGACGTCGAGCGAGACGCTGGTGCTCGACTGCGGGGGGTCGGTCAGCCGGCGGAAGCCGCTGCCGTCGCGGTTCACGATCGCGATGCCCTCGTCGAAGGCGGTGCTGCCGCGGTCGGTGGACAGCGCGACCCGGGAGCCGTCCTGCGACAGCTCGGGGTCGTCGTAGAGCCACTCGTTGGTGGTGTCGGCCGGGAGCAGCGTGGTGCTCACGCGGGTCTCGAGGTTGCGCAGCACGACGCTGTAGACGCCGTCGTTGTCCTCGTCGGCCGTGAAGACGACCTCGTTGGCGATGGTGCTGGCGAAGGCCGGACCGGCCAGGGCCACGGGGGCCACCAGCGCCAGCAGCGCGGCGCCGAGTGCACCGCAGCGGCGACGGGCTGTCGAGGGGGGAGTCATGCCAGTCCTTCCGAGAGGGCGCCGGCACCTGCCGACAGCCCGGTGTACCAGCCGCGGTCGCCCCCGTCAGGAGGCCACGCGCACTGTGACCGGTCTGCGACCTCTGTCCGTCCAGGGCCGCTACGGGTGCTTCGGCCGGATCCCCGCGGACCCTGAGCCCTCTGGCATGCTCGGCCGGAGACCCGCCCGCCGCATGAGGAGACCGCCGTGCCGATCGCCACCCCCGAGAGCTACGCCGAGATGCTCGACCGCGCAAAGGCAGGCAGGTTTGCCTACCCGGCCATCAACGTGACCAGCTCGCAGACGCTCAACGCGGCCCTGCGCGGCTTCGCCGAGGCCGAGTCCGACGGCATCGTCCAGGTCTCGACCGGCGGCGCCGACTACCTGTCCGGCAGCACCGTCAAGGACATGGTCATCGGCGCGCAGGCGCTGGCGGAGTACGCCCACCACGTCGCCAAGGCCTACGACGTCCAGATCGCGCTGCACACCGACCACTGCCCCAAGGACAAGCTCGACGGCTACATGCGCCCGCTCATCGCGCTCAGCCAGGAGCGTGTCGACGCCGGCCGCGAGCCGCTGTTCCAGTCGCACATGTGGGACGGGTCCGCGGTCGAGCTCGAGGACAACCTGTCGATCGCGCAGGAGCTGCTCGAGAAGTGCGCGAAGGCCCGCATCGTCATGGAGCTCGAGATCGGCGTCGTCGGTGGCGAGGAGGACGGTGTCGAGAACGCCATCAACGAGAAGCTCTACACGACCCCCGAGGACGCGCTGCGCACCGCCGAGCTGATCGGGACCGGCGAGAAGGGCCGCTACATGCTGGCCGCGACCTTCGGCAACGTCCACGGCGTCTACAAGCCGGGCAACGTCAAGCTGCGCCCGTCCATCCTCAACGACATCCAGCAGGCGGTCGGGGAGAAGACCGGCAAGGACAAGCCGTTCGACCTGGTCTTCCACGGCGGCTCGGGCTCGCTGCTCGAGGAGATCCGCGAGGCGCTCGACTACGGCGTCGTGAAGATGAACGTCGACACCGACACCCAGTACGCGTTCACCCGCCCCGTCGTCGCCCACATGCTCGCGAACTACGACGGCGTCCTGAAGGTCGACGGCGAGGTCGGCAACAAGAAGCAGTACGACCCGCGGGCCTGGGGCAAGGCGGCCGAGGCCGGCATGGCCGCCCGGGTCGTCCGGGCCTGTGAGGATCTGCGCTCGGCCGGCACCCGGCAGAGCTGACCCTCCCGGGTCTGTGTTGTCACGTTCTCTTACCAAGAGCGTGACCAGACCGTTATGGTCCGTGACAGCCCGGCCGCGCGGCCGGGCTGTCGTCACCTTCCCGCCGAGTCCTGCCCCGGGGTGATGGCCGCCGAGCCGTGCCGGGGCAGGAGCGGGGGACCCAGGTCCCACCGGTCTGCTCCCCGAGACCTTGGGGTGAAGCCGCTGAACGCAGCGGCCGGGCAGTCCTCACCACCCGACGCGCTTCGCGCCCGGGGGGCCAGCCCCGAACCCGACAGCTCACCCCGCAGGCGCGAGGAGGAGATCCCCGTGTCGATGTCTGCTGCCCTGCGCCCCCGCAAGCACGCCCGCCATGCCAAGCCGTCCAAGGCCGCCCCCGTCCTGGCCGCAGGCGGCCTGACACTCGCGCTGGGCGTCGCCGACGCCGCTGCTCTGGGCGGCGTGGCCTCGGCTGCGTCCTCAGACGCCAACTGGGACCGGCTGGCGGCGTGTGAGAGCGGTCAGCGCTGGAACATCAACAGCGGCAACGGCTACTTCGGCGGGTTGCAGTTCAACCTGGCCACCTGGCGCGGCGTCGGCATGGGCGGCTACCCGCACGAGGCGAGCCGCGAGACGCAGATCGCCGCTGCCAACCGGCTGCACGACGCCCGCGGCTTCGCGCCCTGGCCGGCCTGCTCGCGCAAGCTGGGCCTGACCGGCGGCGGCGGTGGGGGCGGCGTCGCGGCGGCAAAGGCAGCACCCGCGCCGCACACCCACGCCGCACCGGCGGCGGCACCGGCGGCGGCACCGACGGCCGCACGACGGGCTGCCCCCGCCTCGCGCTCCCGCGTCACCACCGCGCCGGGGGTCTTCAGCGGCCGGACGATGACGGTGGCCGATCGCGGCACCTTCCGCACCGACGTGCGCGACTGGCAGCGCCAGCTGCGGGCCCGCGGCTGGAAGATCACGGTCGACGGCTTCTACGGCCCGCAGAGCGCGAGCGTGGCCCAGCGCTTCGGCCGCGAGAAGGGCCTGCGCGCCGCCCGCGGCACCGTCGACGCAGCGGCCTTCGCCGCCGCCTGGACCGCCAGGGTCACCTGAGCCGCCGGCCGTCGGGCAGGATGGGCCCATGAGCCTGACCGGCAAGGACCTGCTGGGCGGCCCGCCGCCCACCCTGCTGCCCGACGAGCCGGGTCCGGTGGACCTGCTCGAGCGCGGCGGCGACCCGGCCGACGTCGCCGCGGCCCATCCGACCAGCTCGCTGGCCTGGGCGGTGCTCGCCGAGGCGGCGTACGACCGTCAGGCCTACGTCGAGAGCTACGCCTACGGGCGGACCGGCTACCACCGCGGGCTTGACGCTCTTCGCCGCGCCGGTTGGAAGGGCTACGGCTCAGTGCCGTGGTCGCACGAGCCCAACCGCGGCTTCCTGCGCGCGCTGCACGCTCTCGGTGAGGCGGCCGGCGCGATCGGTGAGACCGAGGAGGCGGCCAGGATCCGGCAGTTCCTCACCGACAGCGACCCCGCGGCCGTCCAGGCCCTGAGCGGCCGCAGCGCCGACTAGCCCTCCGGTGGGACGACCTCGCCGGGGACGACGCGGGTGCCACGGGCGCGGCGGCCGAGCAGGGCGGCGCCGGGCAGGCCGGCCAGCGACCGGCTGGTGTCGTCGACGAAGGTCAGGATCCGCTCGGTGGAGCCGGCGATGAAGGCCACCCGCTCGTGCGTGTCGGCCAGCGTGCGCAGCACCGGCAGGACGTCGGCCTGCACCCTGCGCAGGGTGTCCGGCAGGTCCTCCACGACCGGGTCGTCCAGCACGATCGCGAGCCGGGCCAGGCCGGGCGCGAGCGCGCGCAGCGGCTCCTCGAGCTCCTCGACCAGCCCGTCGAGCCGGGTCGCGAGCCGGTTGACGGTCACGGCCGTCTCACGCGCCTGGTGGGCCACCTCGGTCAGGCTGCGGACCGCGCCGGTCAGGGCGCTGACGGCGCTGGGCAGGGCGGCGAGCGCCTCGGTCTGCGCCTGCAGGACGGAGAACAGGCCATCGATGCCGGGGATGCGTGCCACGAGGGCAGACTACGTAGGGGCGGTCACGCGTGCGGCGGTGTCCGGGACGGCGCGCGCTGGGTAGGCAGTCCGCGACGACGACGACGAGGAGCTGCCGTGAAGGCGCAGAGCACCATCCCGGGCACCCCGGGCATCTCCACGCCCTCGGTCAGCTCGGACACCGAGCGTGTGCAGGAGCTCCGCCGCCGCCTGGAGGCCCTGCTCGGCATCCCTGCGAGCGAGGGCAACGAGCTCACGCTGCTGAAGAACGGCGACCAGATCTTTCCCTCGATGCTGGCGGCGATCCGGTCGGCCGAGCGCACGATCGACTTCCTCACGTTCGTCTACTGGAAGGGCGACATCGCGCAGGAGTTCGGCCATGCCCTGGCCGAGCGTGCGCGCGCTGGTGTGCAGGTGCGCGTGCTCATCGACGCCGTCGGCGGCCGGCTGATCGACAACGACCTCATCGACCACATGTCCGACGGCGGCGTGCAGGTGGAGTGGTTCCGCAAGCCGTTCTCGATCGCCCAGATCACGTCGCCGCTGAAGCAGAACCACCGCACCCACCGCAAGGTGCTCGTGGTCGACGAGCGGGTCGGCTTCACCGGCGGCGTCGGGATCGCTGAGGAGTGGGCCGGCGACGCCCGCGACGAGACCGAGTGGCGCGACACCCACGTCCGCGTCGTCGGACCGGCCGTCGACGGACTCTCGGCGTCTTTCGCGCAGAACTGGGCCGAGACCGGTCACCCGCTCATCGACCAGCACCGGCACTTCCCCGGTCACGACACGGCCCCGACCGGCGGCTCGATCGTGCAGGTCGCCCGCGGCAGCGCCAGCGTCGGCTGGAACGACATGGCGACGGTCTTCCGCGTGATGATCGAGTCGGCGCAGGACCGGCTGCGGATGATGACCGCCTACTTCGTACCTGACGACTGCTTCCAGCAGATGCTGCTCGACGCGGTCGAGCGCGGGGTCCAGGTCGACGTGATGCTCCCGGGCCCGCACGCCGACAAGCGCGTCTGCCAGCTGGCCAGCGAGTCCATCTACGCGACCCTGGCCGACGGCGGCGTGCGGATCTGGGTCTTCCAGCCGTCGATGCTGCACGCCAAGGTGCTGACCATCGACGGCGTGGCCTCAGTCGTCGGCTCGGCGAACATGAACCGCCGCTCGATGCACCATGACGAGGAGGTCGTGCTGTCGGTGCTCGACCCGGTCGTCACCCGCCGGCTCGAGCAGGACTTCGACGAGGAGCTCGAGCGCTGCGTGCGGCTGGACCCCAAGCGCTGGGAGGACCGTTCGCTGACGCAGAAGGCGCAGGAGAGGGCCACCCGCGCCCTGCACCACTTCTTCTAGCTCGTCACGGGCGGATCAGCGACCAGGCCAGCGGCTCGACGGTCCAGCGGCGCCGACGCACCTCGTCGCCGGTCTCGCCGTCGGCGTTGACGCCCACCGGCTCGCCGACGACGGTCACGGCCCTGCCCCGGGCGAAGCGGACCGCGGGGTCCTTCAGGTGCTCGCCCCTGGTCAGCGCCGCGCCGTAGCGGATCCGCGCGAACGGGCCGGTCGCCTGCGACACCATCACGTCGAGCATCCCGTCGTCGACGAGCGCGTCGGGCAGCAGCGGGGTGCCGCCGCCGATCCCGCGGCCGTTGCCGATGCCGACCATGAGCGTGCGCCGATGGTCGTCGGCCAGGACCCGGCCGTCGACCTCCACGCGCAGCCGCCAGCCGGTGGAACGCAGCCCGGCGGTCACCGCCCCGATCGGGTAGGCCACCGGGCCGAGCCGCGGCTTGAGCCGCCCGGCGTGCTCGGCGGCCTCGGCACCGATGCCCACGTGGACCGCGTTGACGACGATGCCGCCGGTGTCGTCGACGAGCAGGTCCAGGGGGCGGGAGGCGCCGTCGCGCACGAGCGTGGCGGCCTCGGCCGGGTCGAGGGGGACGCCGAGGGTGCGGGCCAGGTCGTTGCCGGTCCCGAGCGGCACCAGCCCGATCCGCGTCGCGTCGAGCGCGTCTCGCGCACGCAACCGGGTCACGGCGAGGTGCAGGCTGCCGTCGCCGCCGGCCATGACGAGGGTGCGCCCGTCGAGCCGGTCGAAGGCGGCGTCCATGTCGTCGGGCGCCTCGCACAGCGACAGCTCGGCGCCGAGCACGGCGCGCGCCGCCTCCAACGCCTCGTCGTCCGTCGACCCCGCCTTCGCACTGGCGAGGAGCAGGTGACCGGGGGCAGGGGTGCTCATGTCGGATATCCTTCCCCCGCAAGAGCCCCGAGCGCCTGCGCCCGGGGCTTGTCTGTTGGTGACAGGAGCGAACCATGCCCGCACTCGTGCTCGTCGGCGCCCAGTGGGGCGACGAGGGCAAGGGCAAGGCCACCGACCAGCTCGGCGGCTCCGTGGACTACGTCGTGAAGTTCAACGGCGGCAACAACGCGGGCCACACGGTGGTCATCGGCGAGCAGACCTACGCCCTGCACCTGCTGCCCAGCGGCATCCTCTCGCCCGGCTGCACGCCGGTGATCGGCAATGGCGTTGTCGTCGACCTGTCGGTGCTGTTCGAGGAGATCGACGCACTCGAGGCCCGCGGCGTCCCCTGCGGCAAGCTGTTGCTGAGCGCCGACGCGCACCTCATCGCGTCCTACAACCGGACCCTGGACAAGGTCGCCGAGCGCTTCCTCGGCAAGCGCCGGATCGGCACCACCGGGCGCGGCATCGGCCCGACCTACGCCGACAAGATGAACCGGATCGGGATCCGCGTGCAGGACCTGTTCGACGAGGGGATCCTGCGCCAGAAGGTCGAGGCGGCGCTGGACATGAAGAACCACGTGCTGGTCAAGGTCTACAACCGCAAGGCTGTCGACCCCGACGCCGTCGTCGAGGAGCTGCTGTCCTACGTCGACCGGGTGCGGCCGATGGTCGCCGACACCTCGCTGGTGCTCAACGCGGCCCTCGACCGCGGCGAGACGGTGCTGCTCGAGGGCGGCCAGGCGACGCTGCTCGACGTGGACCACGGCACCTACCCGTTCGTCACCAGCTCCTCGGCGACCGCGGGTGGCGCCTGCACGGGCAGCGGCATCGGCCCGCGCCGGGTCGACAAGGTCATCGCCGTGGTGAAGGCCTACACCACGCGTGTCGGCGAGGGTCCGTTCCCCACCGAGCTGGCTGGTGCCGGTCAGGACGGCGCCGACGGCGAGGCGCTGCGGACCCACGGCCACGAGTTCGGCACGACGACCGGTCGGCCGCGCCGCTGCGGCTGGTACGACGCGGTCATCGCGCGCTATGCGGCGCGCGTCAACGGCGTCACCGACTTCGTCCTCACCAAGCTCGACGTCCTCACCGGCTGGGAGCGCATCCCGGTCTGCGTGGCGTACGACGTGGACGGCAAGCGCTTCGACGAGATGCCGATGAGCCAGACCGACTTCCACCACGCGACGCCGGTCTACGAGTACCTCGACGGCTGGACCGAGGACATCACCGGCGCCCGCACCTTCGAGGACCTGCCCAAGACGGCGCAGGCGTACGTCACCGCCCTGGAGCAGATGAGCGGTGCGCCCTTCGCCTCGATCGGCGTCGGCCCCGACCGCGAGCAGACCCTCGAGCTGCGTCCCCTGCTCGGATGATCTTCAGGGGCGTGCGTGACGGCCGGCCGTACCCGGACCCGGACATGTCGCACGGCGAGTGGGCCGCCCTGCCGCCCACCCAGGTCCAGCTGGAGTCCCTCGTCACCACCAAGCGGACCCTCGACCTGGAGGTGCTGCTCGCGGAGGACTCCACGTTCTACGGCGACATGTTCGCCCACGTCGTGGAGTGGCGCGGCGAGCTCTACCTCGAGGACGGGCTGCACCGGGCGCTGCGCTGCGCGCTCGCTCAGCGCAAGGTGCTGCACGCTCGGGTGCTGCGCCTGCCCGACTG
Source organism: Mycobacteriales bacterium (assembly GCA_038255675.1). Lineage (GTDB taxonomy): Bacteria > Actinomycetota > Actinomycetes > Mycobacteriales > SCTD01 > SCTD01. Next base: position 7,795 of record JBBSLB010000014.1, on the reverse strand, counting down.
AGGATCGGGCTGCTCGGCCACCCGGTTAGCGTCGATCGCATGAAGATCCTGGTCCTCGGCTCCGGTGCCCGCGAGCACGCGCTGCTCACCGCCCTGGCGCGCGACCCCGGCGTGACGGCGCTGGCCTGCGCGCCCGGGAACGCCGGCACCGCTGCGCTGGCCGAGACGTGGTCCGTGGACGCGTCGGACGGTCCGGCGGTGCTGGCGCTGGCGCGCGATCTCGCCGTCGAGCTCGTCGTCGTCGGTCCGGAGGTGCCGCTCGTGGCCGGGGTCGCCGACGTGCTGCGCGCGGCGGGGGTCGCCTGCTTCGGCCCGTCCGCCGAGGCCGCCCGGATCGAGGGCAGCAAGAGCTTCGCCAAGGAGGTCATGCGCGATGCGGGCGTCGCCACCGCCGCGGCCGCGGTGTTCGTCGACGCCGCCGCGTGCGCCGCGCACCTGGCCGCGGTCCCGCCTCCGTACGTCGTCAAGGCCGACGGGCTGGCCGCAGGCAAGGGGGTGCACGTCGGCGGCGACCTGGCTGTCGCCCAGGACTTCGCCCGCGACGTGCTGGCCGAGGCCGGCAGCACCGCGGTCGTCGAGGCCTACCTGTCCGGGCCGGAGGTGTCGCTGTTCGCCCTGTCCGACGGCGCGACCGTCGTGCCGTTGCTGCCTGCCCAGGACTTCAAGCGCGTGGGGGACGGCGACGCTGGGCCGAACACCGGCGGCATGGGGGCCTACGCGCCGTTGCCGTGGTTGCCGGACGAAACGGTCGAGCAGGTGCAGCGCGAGGTGCTGCAGCCGGTCGTCGACGAGATGGCCCGCCGCGGGACGCCCTTCTCGGGCTTGCTCTACGCCGGGCTTGCCATGACGCCGAGCGGGCCGCAGGTCATCGAGTTCAACTGCCGCTTCGGCGATCCCGAGACGCAGGTCGTCCTCGCGCTGCTGGAGACGCCGCTCGCGCAGGTGCTGCACGCCTGCGCCACCGGTCGCCTCTCCGAGGTCGGTCCGCTCGTCTGGCGCGCCGGCGCGGCGGTCACTGTCGTCGTCGCCGCCGAGGGCTATCCGGCCGCCCCGGTCACCGGTGACGACGTGTCCGTGGGCGAGCTGCCCGCCGGGGTCGACGTGCTGCACGCCGGCACGCGGGCCGAGGGCGGCCGGGTCGTGAGCGCGGGCGGCCGGGTCCTGTCCGTGACCGCCGTGGGCGAGGACCTGGAGGCTGCGCGCGAGCGGGCCTACCTGGGCGTCGCGGCCGTCACCCTGCGTGGCAGCCACTTCCGCACCGACATCGCGGCCGCGGCCGTCGCCGGCGACGTGCGGGTTCCCTGACAACGGCCGGCAGGCCCGGCACCTGGTGAGGTGCCGGGCCCGCCGGGTCGTACGAGGAGCGGTACTGACTAGCCGAGCTTGCTGACGGCCTCGGTCGCGGCCTCGGCGCCGGCCTCGACGGCCTTCTCGACGTCGCTGATCGAACGGCTCGCGCGGGTCTGCGCGCGGTCGGCGTACTTCACGGCGGCCTGCGTGGACTCCTGGCGACGGATCGCCCGAACCAGCTTCTCGCCGTCGCGGGTGACGTCGGTGTAGCCGCGCTGCGCCCGCTCGGCCAGGTCACCGGCCGTGGCGAACACGCTGACGATGCCGTCGCGGTAGCGCTGCGGGGTGCTGACGACCCGGTTCGTGAGCGTCGACGGGACGGCGCGCACGCCGGCCGTGGTGCGGTCGACGACGCCAACGGCGAAGAACAGCGGACGGGTCGGCTTGGCGGCGACGGCGGAGACCTCGGCCTGCGCCGCCTCGATCACACGACGCGTGTGGGTGGTGATGCCCCGCTCCGCCTTGGCGGTCTCGCGACGGGTGGTCGCCGCCGCCTTGCGGGTCGCCGCCTGCGCGGTCTTGGTGGCGCTGCTGGCGGTCTTCGACGCGCTGCGGGTCGTCGCCTTGGCGTTGGACTTGGTGTTACGGGCCTGCGTGGTGGTGGCGCTCATGGGATGTCCTTCCCTAGGGTTTCTGGTCTGCTCCCCATCATGCTTGCCCGGTGCTAACTAGAGCAAGCACCTCAGGTGTGTGTGCCTGATCACGTTGCTTGTCTGGAAGACTTCCGGGGCCGTCCCGCCGACCGACTGGAGCACCCGTGATCGAGCGCTACACCCTCCCCGAGATGGGGCGGGTCTGGAGCGAGGCCCACAAGTACGAGCTGTGGTGCTCGGTCGAGGTGCTCGTGCTCGAGGCGCACGCGGCGGCCGGCGTCGTGCCGGCCGACAGCGTCGAGCCCGTGCGGCGCGCCGCCGCGCCCACGCCCGAGGCGGTCGCGGAGATCGAGGCGGTGACCCAGCACGACGTCATCGCCTTCCTCTCGGCCTGGGCCGACAACACCGAGCCGCGCGAGGCGGCCGCCTGGGTGCACTTCGGCATGACGAGCAGCGACCTGCTCGACACGGCGCTGGCCCTGCAGCTGGTCGAGGCCACCGACATCCTGCTCGCGAAGTGCGACGCCCTCGTGGCTGCGCTGCGCGACCTCGGGCTGCAGCACAAGGACACCGTCAAGGTCGGCCGCACGCACGGCATCCACGCCGAGCCGACGACCTTCGGGCACCGGATGGCCGATCTTGCCTTCGCGACGGCCCGCAGCCGCGATCGGCTGCTGCGGGCCCGCGAGGCCGTCGCCGTTGCCAAGATCAGCGGCGCTGTCGGCACGTACAGCAACATCGATCCTGCCGTAGAGCAGGCGATCTCGACCAAGCTTGGGCTTGCTCCCGCGCCGGCCGCGACGCAGGTCGTCATCCGGGACGGCATCAGCGAGTGGGTCAGCGCGCTCGCGATCATCGCGACGGTGTGCGAGGCGTTCGCGCTCGAGGTGCGGCACGGTCAGCGCACCGAGGTGCGCGAGCTGTGGGAGCCGTTCGGCAAGGGCCAGAAGGGCTCGAGCGCGATGCCCCACAAGAAGAACCCGATCGCGAGCGAGCGCATCGCCGGCATGGCGCGCGTGGTGCGCGCGCAGGTCGTGCCGGTCATGGAGGGCATCCCGCTCTGGCACGAGCGCGACATCAGCCACAGCTCGACCGAGCGGATCGCGCTGCCGGACGCCTCCATCGCCACCGACTACCTGCTGCACCTCACGACGCGCCTGGTCACCGGGCTGGTCGTGGACGCCGACCGCATGCGCGCCAACCTCGAGAGCAGCGGCGGGCTCATCTACACCAGCACCGTGCTGCTCGAGCTGGTCGAGGGCGGGCTGTCGCGGGAGGACGCGTACGCGTTCGTGCAGGCGGCGGCGATGCAGACCTGGGAGACCGGCCGGCCGTTCCGCGCGACGCTCACCGAGCAGGCCGCCGCCAAGGGTCAGCTGCTCGACGAGGCGCGGCTGGACGAGGTGTGCCGGCCCGAGCGCTACCTCGAGCGGCTGGCTCCGGTCTTCGAACGGCTGGCCGCGCTGTCCTGAGCAGGATCAGCCTGGGGGCTCCGGGGTGTCGCGCACGAACAGGCTGAGCAGCTCGCCCACCTCGTGCCCTGCCTCCAGCGGGTGGCGGAAGCTGACGTCGGGGTGCACCGAGTACTCCGTCCGCCGCCCGACGCGCCGCCGGTCCAGGAAGCCGGCCTGCTCCAGGTCGGACAGGATCCCCTGCGCCGCCCGCTCGGTGATGCCGGCCTGGTCTGCCAGGTCCCGTACGCGGCTGTCGGGGTCGCGGGCGACCAGGATGAGCAGCCGCGCATGGTTGGAGAGCAACGTCCACGTCCGCGACGGCGTGCCCCGGGGATCCGGCATGGGCCGAAGGTAGCGCGGCGCAAGCAGGCTATTGCCTGCAACGGTATTCAGGTGTTAGAACTCCGGCATGGCTCTTCTTCCTGCGGCTGTCCTGCTCCTGTCCGCGCTGCTGTGCGGCACCGCCTGGGGGCGCCGGGTGCCGGTCGTGGCCGCGGCCGTTGCGCTGGCCGCTGCCGTCCCGGCAGCCCTGCTGGGCGACGCGGCCCCCGTGCTCGTCGCCGCGCAGGTCTTCACCCTCGTCCTGGTCCTCGTGGTCGCCGTCTTCTCCCGCCGGCACCTCGACGGCGACGCGGGGCAGCCGCGGTACGACCGGTTGCTGCTCGCGACCGCGGGGGCGGCCGTCCTCGCGGTGTCCACCGGCGACCTGATCGTCCTTGCGGTGGCGTGGATCGCGACCGGCTCCGGGATCACGGCGCTCGTGGGCCACCACGCCGGCCTGCCGGCCACCGCCCGGGCGGTCACCTCGCTGCGACGCGCACGGCTCGCGGGTGACGCCGCGCTGGTCCTGGCCGTCGGCACCCTCGTCGTCGCCGCAGGCAGCAGCTCGCTCGAGGACGTCACCGCGCAGGCGGCTGCCTCGCCGTCGTCGCCGGCGACGCTGGTCGCCGGTGCCGCACTCGTCGTCGCCGCTGCGGCGCGCGCGGGCCTGCTGCCCTTCAGCCGGTGGGTGCCGCTCAGCGTGGTGGCCCCGGCGCCGGTGTCGGCCCTGCTGCACGCCGGCATCGTCAACGCCCCGGTGCTGCTCCTCCTGCAGCTCGAGGCGGTCTGGTCGGGTGGCCCGGTGCTGCCCGCGGCGCTGTGCGCGCTCGGCCTGGCGACCGCGGTGGCGACCTTCCCGCGCCTGCTCGTCCGCGCCGACGTCAAGACGCGGCTGGCCTGGTCGACCACGGCACAGCTCGGCTTCGTGCTGGCGTTGCTGGCCGTCGGTGCGCACGCCGCCGCCGTGCTGCACATGGCGCTGCACGGCCTCTACAAGGCGGTCGCTTTCCTCGGTGCCGGAGACCAGCTCAGCCGGGCGCGGCGCGACGGCTTCGTCCCGTCGCCCGCCCGCACCCAGGTGGCGGGCGCCGGCGCCGGTCTGCTGGTCGGCGGGCTGCTCGTGGTGGTCGACGCCGGGTGGGAGCACCCGCTGACCGCCGTCGTCGTCCTCGTGGCCACGACCGCCGCCGGCGCCGGCCTGCTCTGCCTGCGCGCTCCCGCCGGGGTCCGCGCGGCGGCCGGCGCCGTCGTCGCCGTCGTGGCCGCGGGAGTGCTCGGTGCCGGCCACGTCGCCGCCGCCCTGCTCGACCTCCCGCTGCGCGCCGACGGCCCGCTGGCGTGGACGGCGGCCGGCGTCATCGCGGTGTTCGCCGTCGCGGGCGCGGTGCTCCGCCTCCGCCGGCCGCAGGCCGCCTGGTCCCTGCTCCACCGGCTGGCCGACCCGGTCGTCCCCGCGCTGACCGTGCTGCGGCTGCGCAGCGCCGCGCGCGCCACATCCTGGCGGCCGGTGCCCGCGCGGCCCTACCTGCACGAGCCGCTCGAGGTGGAGGTGGCCCTTGCCGCCGAGGCGGTACCGCCGGCGTGGGGCTGGCAGGCCTTTATCGCGACCAACCCGCTGCTCGGCGAGCAGCACCGGAGCTTCGACGAGGCGGTGGCCGTGGCCGCGGGCCGCGGGTGGGCGGCGCTGCCGGGGCTGCAGGTCACCGCGCCGTCCGCCCCCGCGCTGGCCGACGAGCTGGTCGCCGGCTGGCTCGCCGCCTGGACCTGCCTGGGCGACGTGCCGTGGCCGGTGCCCGGCCGGGAGCTGGGGCTGTGGGACTGGTTCCGCACCGTCGCCGCAGATGACCCGGTGCTGCCCGCCGAGGCCCGGTTGTGGCTGCGGCAGCTGCCGGACCAGCCGCTCGACGTCGTGGCCGAGCTCGTGCCGCTGAACGTCCGCCCGCTCGAGGCGGCGCGCACCCAGCTGCTGCGACTGCCCGGCTGGGCCGGCTACCTCGGCCGGCGGGGCACCCTCGGCGCGGCGCTCGACGCCCAGGTGATGGTGGAGCTGCTCGCCGTGCAGCTCGCGACGCTCCACGCGGTGGGCGGCCAGGCACCGGCCGCACCGGTCCGCGAGGTCCAGGTGGCCGTGCCGGACGACGTGGCGGTCGTGCTCGCGGAGCTCGTCACCCACGAGGACGCGATCCGCGCCGACCTGCTCGACGCGCTGGCTGTCCCCGCCCAGCCGGTCCCGCCGCGCCGCCACGACGCCGACCTCGTCTTCTGCATCGACGTGCGCAGCGAGCCGCTGCGCCGCCACCTCGAGGCGGCCGCCGACGTCCGCACCCTCGGGTTCGCCGGCTTCTTCGGGCTGTCGGTGCGCCGCATGGCAGCCGACGGCAGGAGCAGCGACCGGTTCCCCGCCCTGCTTGCGCCCGCGACGAGCGTGTCCGAGGCGGGGCCCGGTAGCCCGGACGTGCCCGTCCTGCTTGGAGCCGCCCTGCGCTGGGCGCTCGACACGCCAGGCGGCGGCTTCGCGGCTGTGGACGCTGCGGCCGTCAAGGGCCTGATCGGCTGCCTGCGGATCCTGCTGCCGGGGCTGCGCCGCACTCCTGAGGCGCCCGTGCGCGAGCTCGGACCCGGGGTGGAGTCCCTCGAGCTCGTCGCCGCCGCCGTGGGCGCCGTCCGGGCGACCGGGCTGCACGGCCCGGCGACCGCGCCGGTCGTCGTCCTGGTCGGCCACGGCAGCACCTCGACCAACAACCCTGCCGAGTCGGCCTTCGACTGCGGCGCCTGCGGCGGCAGTCGCGGCGCCTTCAACGCGCGGCTCGCTGCGCGGGTGCTCAACAGCACCGCCGGCCGGGCCGCGCTCGCCCGCGAGGACCTCGCCGTCCCGGCGGACACGGTGTTCGTCGCGGCCGAGCACGACACGGCGCTCGACCGGGTCGTGCTGCTCGAGCCGGCTGCCGTGCCGGCCTCGTCGTCGGCCCAGGTCGCAGCGCTGTGGGTCGCGCTCGGCAGCGCCGCTGCGGCGACCGCGGCCCAGCGGTGCCGGTCCCTGCCCGGCGGTGAGGCGGTCGCCGGTCGACCTGCCCACGCTGCCCGGCACGTCCGGCGTCGGGCGCTCGACGCCGCTGAGGTCCGGCACGAGTGGGGCCTGGCCGGCAACGCCTTCTTCGTTGCGGCGCCGCGCTCGTTGACGGCCGGGCTGGACCTCGGCGGCCGGGCGTTCCTGCACGACTACGACGCCGAGCAGGACCGCGACGGCGCGCTGCTCGAGACGATCCTCACCGCGCCGCTCGTCGTCGCGCACTGGATCAACGCGCAGTACTTCTTCTCGACCTGCGACCCGGAGGCGCTCGGCGCGGGCAGCAAGACGGCCCACAACGCGGTCGGCGCCCTGGGCGTCCTCACCGGCCCCGGCGGTGACCTGCGGACCGGCCTGGCCGAGCAGTCCGTGCACCACCTGGGCCGGTCGGTGCACGATCCGGTGCGGCTGCTCGCCGTCGTCGCGGCCTCGCCGGCGGCGGTGGACGCCGTCCTCGCCCGCCACCCCGGGCTGGCGGGACTGGTCACCGGTGGCTGGTTGTCGCTGTGCGCCGTCGACCTTGGCACCGGGGCGCAGCGGGTGCGCAGCACGACCGGGTGGGACGACCGGGTCCGCAGGAACCGGCTGCCGGAGCCGGTCGGAGGGCTGACACACTCGGCCCCGTGATCGACCTCCCCCTGGTCGCCCGCGGCAAGGTCCGCGACCTGTACGCCGTCGACGACGACCACCTGCTGCTGGTCGCCAGCGACCGGCTGTCGGCGTACGACGTGGTGCTGCCGACCACCGTGCCGGACAAGGGTGCGGTCCTCACCGGGCTGTCGGTGTGGTGGTTCGACCGGCTCGCCGACCTGGTGCCCGGCCACCTGGTCACCGCCCGGGTGAGCGAGATGCCGGCCGTCCTGCAGCCGCACGCTGACGACCTGCGCGGCCGGTCGATGCTGTGCCGACGTCTGACCATGGTGCCGGTCGAGTGCGTGGCCCGCGGCTACCTCACCGGCTCAGGGCTGGCCGACTACCGCGCGACCGGGGGCATCTGCGGCTCGGCGCTG
>JBBSLB010000013.1:0-24319 GCA_038255675.1 Mycobacteriales bacterium | reverse complement strand
CTCGCGGTCACCCACGACCGGTGGTTCGCGCGCGGCTTCGACCGCTACCTGGTCTTCGGCGCCGACGGACGGGTCTACGAGGCCCCCGAGCCGGTGTGGGACGAGGGCCGGGTCGCGCGAGCGCGCTGATGGGGGCTGCGCGAGCGCGCTGATGGGGGACGGGATGGCGCTGCTCCTGGGCCGGACGTAGCGTGCGGACATGAGCGACGACGCCGGCCTCGTGACCGCGCTGTTCGTCGCCCAGCCGCCGCCGCCCTCGCTGCTGGAGGCGCCACCTGAGCACGTGGCGCTGGACGAGCGGCCGGACCCGCTGCAGAGCGGCTTCCTGCTCGTCGGGGGCGTCCTGGCGCCGCTGCCGCCCCGCCTCCGGCTGCCGCACGAGGACGACGAGGGCGAGGAGGTCCTCGTCTGACGGCGGCTTTGCCCGGCGGCGGCCGCCTCAGGTATCGTGGCGGGCTGTTGCGCGGCGCGGCCAGTTGACGTGTGCCCGGCGCAGTCCCGAAGACGTCTGAGAGAGCGGTCCCTGTGCGCACGTACACCCCGAAGCCCGGCGACATCACGCGTGCCTGGCACGTCATCGACGCCGAGGACATCGTGCTCGGCCGGCTCGCGAGCCAGGTGGCCCAGCTGCTGCGCGGCAAGCACAAGCCCTACTACGCGCCCCACCTGGACACCGGCGACTTCGTCGTCGTCATCAACGCCGGCAAGGTCGCGATGACCGGCAACAAGGCCGCCCAGTCGACGGTCTACAGCCACTCCGGCTTCCCTGGTGGCCTCAAGCGCACGTCCTACGCCGACGTCCTCGCGACCCGCCCCGAGCGGATCATCGAGAAGGCCATCAAGGGCATGCTCCCGCACAACACGCTGGGCCGTCAGATGCTCTCCAAGCTGAAGGTCTACGCCGGTCCGACCCACCCGCACGCGGCCCAGTCGCCGGTGCCCTACGAGCTGAAGCAGGTTTCCCAGTGACCGCCCCGGCAGATCTCATCCAGACCGTCGGCCGCCGCAAGGAGGCCGTCGTCCGCGTGCGGCTCATCCCCGGCACCGGCCAGTACAAGCTGAACGGCCGCACCCTCGCGGAGTACTTCCCGAACAAGGTGCACCAGCAGGCCATCAACGAGCCGTTCGTCACGCTCGAGAAGACCGAGCAGTACGACGTCATCGCCCGTCTGCACGGCGGCGGCATCAGTGGCCAGGCCGGCGCGCTGCGCCTCGGCATCGCCCGCGCGCTCATCGAGGTCGAGCCCGACGACCGCCCGGCCCTGAAGGCTGAGGGCTTCCTCACCCGCGACTCCCGCATCAAGGAGCGCAAGAAGTACGGCCTGAAGAAGGCCCGCAAGGCGCCGCAGTACAGCAAGCGCTAGACGTCTTCGCCCGCCGAGGCGGCCACCCTGCGGGGTGGCCGCCTCGCGGCATGTCGAGAGGAACCCGATGGCACGGCTGTTCGGCACCGACGGGGTCCGCGGGCTCGCGGGCGGCGACGTCCTCACCGCGGAGCTCGCCTTCCGGCTGGCCGCCGCCGCCGCCCGCGAGCTGCTGGGCGAGCAGCTCGCGCAGGGCACCCGGCCGCGGGTCGTCATCGGCCGCGACACCCGGCCGTCCGGGCCGATGCTGGAGGCGGCGGCGTTCGCCGGTTTCACCGCCGTCGGCTGCGACGTCGTCCGGCTCGGCGTCGTCCCGACCCCGGCGGTGGCGTATGAGGTGCAGCGCCGCGCGGCGCTCGGCCTGATGATCAGTGCCTCGCACAACCCGGCGCCGGACAACGGGCTCAAGCTGTTCGCGAGCGGCGGCGGCAAGCTGAGCGACGCGCAGGAGGACGGCATCCAGGCGCGCCTGCTCGACCCGCTGCCGAGCGTGTCCGGCTTCGATGTCGGACAGGAGCGGGGCTACGTCCCGTACGGCCAGGACTACCTGCCCGAGCCCTACGTCCCCTATGCCGACCACCTGCTGGCTACGGTCGGTGACCTGGCCGGGCTGCACGTCGTCGTCGACGGCGCTGAGGGGTCGGCCTGCGCGCTCGCCCCCGAGGTCTACCGCCGCGCCGGGGCGCGCGTCGACGAGCTGCACTGCAGCGGCGACGGCCACCGGATCAACGACGGTTGCGGGGCGACCCACCCGGAGTCGCTGGCCGCGGCCGTCGTGGCGGCCGGCGCCGACCTCGGCATCGCCCACGACGGCGACGCCGACCGGTGCATCGTCGTGGACGGTGACGGCCGGGTCGTCAACGGCGACCAGGTCCTCGGGCTGCTCGCGCTGGCCCGCCAGGACGCCGCGCTGCCCGGCAGCGACGTGCTCGTCGCGACCGTGATGAGCAACCTCGGGCTGCACCTGGCCATGCGCGAGGCCGGCATCGAGGTGCTCACCACCGCGGTCGGCGACCGCTACGTGCTCGAGGCGATGATCGCTGGCGACCACCGGCTGGGCGGGGAGCAGAGCGGCCACGTCGTGCTGCGCGACCACGCCACCACCGGCGACGGGCTGCTCACCGCGCTGCAGGTGATGGACCGGGTGGTGCGCTCCGGCAGGACCGTCGCCGAGCTGGCCGATGTCGTGACGCTGCTGCCGCAGGTGCTCGTCAACGTCCGCGCCGCCCGCACCCGCGCGCAGGCCCCGGACGTCCTGGACGCCGTCGCCCGTGAGGAGGTGGCCCTCGGTGAGACCGGCCGGGTGCTGCTGCGCCCCTCCGGCACCGAGGAGCTGGTGCGGGTCATGGTCGAGGCCGGCACCGCCGAGCAGGCCCGCGAGGTGGCCGACCGGCTCGCAGCGGTCGTGGGCTAGGACCCCGCCTACAGCTGTACCTGCACCCACCTGCACCTGCAGGGGCCCGAGGTCAGGGGGTGGCGTGCTCGGCCGCCCGGGGTCGCCGCCGAACCGGGTGCAGAAACAAGCAGCAGGGGCCCGAGACCGCCCCCGGGCCGGCGCCCACTTGCCGTCGCCACCGCGGCCGGAGCCGCCGCGCCGGCTGACCGTACGCAACTAGGGTCATTGGGGTGAAGGACCTGACGCGGGACGAGGCGCGCGAGCGCGCGGAGCTGCTGCACGTCACGTCGTACGACGTCGCTCTGGACGTCACGGGCTCCGATCGCGACTTCGGCAGCACCAGCACGATCGTGTTCGGCTGTCGCCGGACGGGGGCGGCCAGCTTCGTCGAGGTCGACGGCGAGCTCGTCTCGGCCGAGCTCGACGGCCGGCCGGTCGGTCCGCTGGTGGGCAACCGGCTGGCGCTGCCGGACCTGCAGGCCGAGAACCGGCTGGTCGTCCGCGCCCGCTTCGCCTACAGCAACACCGGCGAGGGCCTGCACCGCTTCGTCGACCCGGCCGACGGGCGCGTCTACCTGTGGGGGATGAGCTTTCTCGACGACGCGCAGCGGATCTTCGCGTGCTTCGACCAGCCCGACCTCAAGGCGAGCATCACGCTGGTCGTCGACGCGCCGCCCGGCACCTCCGTGGTCGCCAACGCGCGCGGCACCCGCGAGGGCGACCGCTGGACGTTCGCGCCGACCGAGCCGATGAGCACCTATGGCTTCACCGTCGCGGTCGGGCCGTGGCACCGGCTGTCCGGCGAGCACGACGGGATCGCCCTCGGGCTGCACTGTCGGCAGTCGCTGGCCCCGCACCTCGACGCCGACGCAGCCGAGCTGTTCGCGATCACCGGCCAGTGCTTCGACCTGCAGCAGGAGCTGTTCGGCCGGCGCTACCCCTTCGGCGACACCTACGACCAGCTGTTCGTACCGGAGTTCAACCACGGCGCGATGGAGAACCCGGGCGCGGTCACCTTCACCGAGGACTTCGTCTTCCGCTCGCGCGTCACCGACGACGCGCGGCGCAAGCGGTCGATGGTCGTGGCGCACGAGATGGCGCACATGTGGTTCGGCGACCTCGTGACGATGCGCTGGTGGGACGACCTGTGGCTGAACGAGTCCTTCGCCGAGCTGCTGGGCTTCCTCACCACCGACCGGGCCACCCGCTTCGACGGGGCGTGGGTGGACTTCAGCTCTAGCCGCAAGGCGTGGGGCTACCGGGCCGACCAGCTGCCGAGCACGCACGCGGTCCAGGGCGACGTCCCGGACAACCGCAGCGCGCTGCTGAACTTCGACGGCATCTCCTACGCCAAGGGGGCGTCGGTGCTGCGCCAGCTGATGGCGACGGTCGGCGAGGAGGCCTTCTTCGTGGGCGTGCGCGCCTACCTGGCCCGGCACGCGTTCGGCAACGCGACCTTCGCCGACCTGCTCGCCGAGCTGGAGAGCGCGAGCGGGCGGGACCTGCAGGAGTGGGCGCGGGTGTGGCTGCAGACCGCCGGGCTCAGCACGCTGCGCCCCGTCGTCGTCGCCGGCCGGGTCGAGGTGCGCCAGGAGTCGGCGGTCCTGCGGCCGCACCGGATCGGCGTCGGGCTCTACGACCTGACGGAGGAGGGGCTGGTCCTGCGGACCCGGCTCGACGTAACAGTCGAGGGGGAGAGCACCGACCTCGGGCTGGCCGCCGCCGACCTGCCCGACCTCCTGCTGCTCAACGACGGCGACCAGAGCTTTGCCAAGGTGCGCTTCGACGAGCGGTCGCTCGCGACGGCGCGCACCTCGCTGCGCCGGCTGGCCGACCCGCTCGCGCGGGCCCTGGTCTGGTCGGCGCTGTGGGACACCTGCCGTGACGCCGAGTTGCCGGCCGCGCACTTCGTCGAAGCGGTGCTCGCCGGCGTCGACAGCGAGGCCGACCCGGCGGTCGTGGCGACGCTGCTCGGCCAGGCCGGCAAGGCGGCCGTGCGCTACAGCATCGACGGCGCCGGGCTGGTCGACGCGCTCGCCGCCGCCTCGCTGGCCGCCGGCTGGTCGGGGACAGCGGCCGGCAGCGACCTGCAGCTGGCCCGGGTCCGGGCGTTCGCTGCCGTCACCCGCGACCCGGCGCCGCTCGAGGCGCTGCTGGACGGCGAGGTGCCGGACGGGCTGGTCGTCGACACCGAGCTGCGCTGGACGCTGGTCAAGGCGCTCGCCGGACTGGGACGGCTCGATGACGCCGCGGTCGACGTCGAGCTGGCTCGCGACGACACCGCCGCCGGCCGGCTGCACGCTCTGACCGCCCGCGCGTCGATGCCGACGGCGGCCGCCAAGGAGCGCGCGTGGGCGCAGGCGCTGGACCCCGCGCTCAGCAACCTCGAGGTTCGTGCGGTCACCGGCGGCTTCTGGCGGCCCGGGCAGGAGGAGCTGCTACAGCCGTACGTCGACCGCTACACCGCAGACCTGCCACAGGTCTGGCCGCAGCGCACGCCGTCGGTCGCCGGGACGCTTGCCCAGGCGCTGTTCCCGTCGACGCTGATCGCCCAGGACGTCCTGGACCGCACCGGCGGACTGCTCGACGAGCCGCACCCGGCCGGCCTGCGGCGCTACGTCGCCGAGCAGCGCGACGACCTCGCTCGCGCCCTGCGGGCGCGGTCAGCGCAGGGCTGACCAGACCGCCTCGGTCCACTGCCGGTAGCCCGCGTCGTTGGGGTGGAAGCCGTCGAAGTACAGGCCGCGGTAGGGCGGCCCGGTGTGCTCCCACAGGTCAGCGACGCGCAGCCCGCGCTCGGCGGCCTCGGCGCGGATCACCGCGTTGACCCGCCGGGTCTTGCGCTCGAACACCCCGCGGGCGACGGTCGACACGACCGCGCCCCGGGGGAGGGCCGCGCAGAGGTCGACCGCGTCGCGCCGCCAGACCGGCTCCTTGCTGCGCAGCGCGTCGTTGCCGCCGACGACGGCGGTCAGCAGCTGGAAGGGCAGCTCGCGCGCCACCGGCAGCTGCACGTCCACGACCTCACGGGTGCGTGCGCCGGAGCGGGACAGGTTCACGACCCGCCACGGCTCCCCACCTGCCCGGAGCCGCTCGAGCACCCCGCCGACCCAGCCGGACAGGTAGTCGCTGGCGCCGACGCCCTGGGCGGCGCTGTCGCCGAGCACGACCCACAGCGGTCCCGCGTCGTCGAGGGAGGACAGGTTGTGCGCCTCCCAGGCGGCGGCGGACTGCTCGACCTGGACGATGGATCGCCGGAAGACCCGCCGTACGAGACCCACGGGAGCACGGTAGGCCCGGACTAGCCTGAGGGCCATGTGCGGCATCGTGGGCTACGTCGGTCACCAGCAGGCGCTCGAGGTGGTCCTGGACGGTCTGCGCCGCCTCGAGTACCGCGGCTACGACAGCGCCGGGGTCTGCGTGCTCGGCGGTGACGGGCTGCAGATCGAGCGCAAGGCCGGCAAGCTGGCCAACCTGGAGAAGGCACTGTCCGGCCGGGGCCTGCCCGGCACGCTCGGGATCGGGCACACCCGCTGGGCCACCCACGGTCCGCCCACCGACGCCAACGCCCACCCGCAGGTCGACTGCAAGAACAAGGTCGCCGTCGTCCACAACGGCACGATCGAGAACTTCGAGCTCCTGGTCGCCGGGCTCGAGGAGCGTGGGCACGAGCGTCGCTCCGACACCGACACCGAGGTCGTCGCGCACCTGGTCGAGGAGCGGTACGACGGCGACCTGCCGGCGACCGTGCGCAGCATCTGCAAGGACCTCGAGGGGTCCTTCGTGCTGGTGATCAGCCACGCCGACGAGCCCGGCCTGATCGTCGCGGCGCGCCGCAACCTGCCGCTGGTCATCGGCCTCGGCGACGGCGAGAACTTCGTCGGCTCCGACGTCACCGCCTTCATCGCCCACACCCGCGAGGCGCGCGCGGTCGAGCAGGACCAGGTCGTCGAGGTGCGTCGTGACGGCGTGACGGTCACCGACCTCGACGGCACCGTCGTCGACGGCCCGAGCTACCACGTCGACTGGGACACCGACGCCGCCGAGAAGGGCGGCTACGAGTTCTTCATGGACAAGGAGATCGCCGAGCAGCCCGAGGCCGTACGCGCCACCCTCGGCGGCCGGCTCACGGAGGGCGAGGGGCTGCTGCACCTCGACGAGCTGTCGATGAGCGTCGAGGACGTCCGCGACATCGAGCAGGTCGTGATCATCGCCTGCGGCTCGAGCTACCACTCCGGCCTGGTCGGCAAGTACGCCATCGAGCGCTGGTGCCGACTGCCCGTGCAGGTCGAGATGGCCAGCGAGTTCCGCTACCGCGACCCGGTGGTCGGCCGCCGCACGCTGGTCATCGCGATCAGCCAGAGCGGCGAGACCGCCGACACCCTCGAGGCGCTGCGGCACGCCCGCTCCCAGCGCGCCTGGGTGCTGGCGGTGACCAACACGGTCGGCTCCACGGTCAGCCGCGAGAGCGACGCGGTGCTCTACACCCGCGCGGGGCCAGAGGTCGCCGTCGCCTCGACCAAGGCCGTGATCGCCCAGCTCGCCGCGATGTACGTCGTCGGGCTCTACCTCGCGCAGGCCCGTGGCACCCGCGACGCCGACGAGGTGCGGGCCCACATGCAGGACCTGCAGGAGGTGCCGGCGCTAATCGAGGAGCTGCTGACCCGGATGGAGCCGGTCCGCGAGCTGGCCCGCTCGCTCGTCGACGCCGACCGGGTGCTGTTCCTCGGACGGCACGTCGGCTTCCCGATGGCGCTGGAGGGGGCGCTCAAGCTCAAGGAGCTGGCCTACGTCAGCGCCGAGGGCTTCCCGGCCGGGGAGATCAAGCACGGGCCGATCGCGCTGATCGAGCCGGGCACACCGGTGGTGGTCATCGCCCCGCGGCACGCCCTGCAGGCCAAGCTGATCAACAACATCCAGGAGGTACGCGCGCGCGGCGCCCGGACGATCGTCATCGCGACCGATGGCGACGAGAGCGTCACGCCGTACGCCGACGACGTCATCCGCATCCCCGACGTCAAGTCGCTGCTGGCCCCGCTGCTGACGATCGTGCCCATGCAGGTGCTGTCGGCCGAGGTCGCGCGGGCTCGCGGCCTGGACGTCGACCAGCCGCGCAACCTCGCCAAGTCCGTCACGGTCGAGTAGACCGGCGTGATCGTCGGCGTGGGCATCGACGTCGTGCAGATCGCCCGGATCGAGCGCGCCCTGGCGCGCACGCCGGGGCTCTTAGCGCGGCTGTTCACCGACGGCGAGCGGGCGCTGCCGAGGGCGGAGTCGCTCGCGGCCCGCTTCGCCGCGAAGGAGGCCGTCGCCAAGGCGCTCGGCGCACCGGGCGGACTGCGCTGGCGTGACGCCGAGGTGGTCAACGACCCGGGCGGCCGCCCGCGGCTGGTGCTGCACGGCGGCGTGGCCGAGGAGGCCGCCGCGCAGGGGATCACCACCTGGCACCTGTCGCTCTCCCACGACGGTGGCGTGGCGACGGCCGTCGTGGTGGCCGAGCGATGACCCCCGGCGACGATCTTCGTCCTGAGGTGCCGCGACACGCCTCGCACCTCCCTACGAGAGGAAGATCGGCGGGGAAGGGGACGTGAGGTACGCGCACACCGTCGCGCAGGTTCGCGAGGCCGAGGGTGCGCTCCTGGCGCGGCTGCCGGAGGGCGCGCTGATGCAGCGCGCCGCCACCGGCCTGGCCGTCGCGCTGGCCGGCCGGCTCGGCCGCGTCTATGCGAGCCGGCTGGTGCTGCTCGTCGGCGGCGGCGACAACGGCGCCGACGCGCTGTGGGCCGGCGCGATGCTGGCCCGGCGGGGCGCCGACGTGCGCGCGGTCCTCGTCGGCCAGCCGCGCCCGGACGCACTGACGGCCTTGCGCGCCGCCGGCGGGCGGGTCGTGGAGGACCTCCCGCGCACCGGGCTGGTGGTCGACGGGCTGGTCGGCATCGGCGGCGAGGGCGCGCTCCGGCCGGCCGCCGCGGCGCTCGCCGAGCAGGTCCGTGACCGCGAGGTCGTCGCCGTGGACCTGCCGAGCGGTGTCGACGCCGACACCGGCGCGGTCGCGGGCGCGGCGGTCCGCGCCGACCTGACGGTCACCTTCGGCACGCTCAAGCCAGGCCTGCTGCTGGCCCGCGCCCAGGTGGGCGAGCTGCACCTGGTGGACCTCGGGCTGGCGCTGCCGCCCGCTCCGGTCGAGGTGCTCACCGACCAGGACGTCGACGACCTGCTGCCGCGCCCGCGGCCGGGCGACGACAAGTACACACGGGGCGTCGTTGGGGTCGCGGCCGGCTCGCAGACCTACACCGGCGCAGCGGTGCTGGCGGTCGGCGCCGCGGTCCGGGCCGGCGCCGGGATGGTCCGCTTCGCCGGCGCGGCGCACGCTGCCGACCAGGTGCGGGCCCGCTGGCCGGAGGTCGTCGTCAGCGAGCACGACGGCGCCGAGGTCGTCGGCGCCGGACGGGTGCAGGCCTGGGTGGTCGGGCCGGGCCTCGGGACCGACGACCGGGCCGAGGCGACGGTCGAGGCGGTGCTGGCGCAGGACGTCCCCGTGCTCGTCGATGCCGACGGGCTGACCGTGCTCGCGCGGCACCCGGAGTGGCTGCGCGACCGCTCCGCCCCGACGCTGCTCACCCCGCACGACCGGGAGTTCGCCCGCTTCGGAACCCAGCTGACCGCCGACCGGCTCGGCAGCGCCCGCCGGCTCGCGGCCGCGCTCGGCGTGCACGTGCTGCTCAAGGGCGACGCGACCGTCGTTGTCGGCCCTGACGGGCCGGCGCGCGTCAACGCCTCCGGAACGCCTGCCCTCGCCACGGCCGGTACGGGTGACGTGCTGTCCGGCGCCGCCGGTGCGCTGCTCGCGCGCGGCCTGGGCCCGCTCGACGCGGGCAGCGCGGCCGCCCACCTGCACGGCCGGGCCGGCGAGCGGGCGGCCGGGGGCGCCACGACGTCCGCCTCGGAGGTCCTCGCGCACTGGCCTGCCAGACTGCAGCGGTGAGAACCGAGGCGCGGATCGACCTGACCGCGATCCGCGAGAACGTCGCCGCGCTGGCCGAGCACGCCGCCGCCGGCGCCGGGGTGATGGCGGTGGTCAAGGCCGACGGCTACGGCCACGGGCTGCTGCCCAGCGCGCGCGCCGCCGTCGAGGGCGGGGCGGCCTGGCTGGGCGTCGCCTTCCTCGAGGAGGCGCTCGCGGTCCGCGCCGCTGGGATCGACGTGCCGCTGCTGGCCTGGCTCACCACGCCGGGGGAGGACCTGGTCGCCGCCGTCGCGCGCGACGTCGACCTCGGCGTCTACGACGAGGCCCAGCTCGCCGCCGCCGTTGCGGCGGCCACCGCGGCGGGCCGCACCGCCCGGGTCCAGCTCAAGGTCGACACCGGCCTGGGTCGCGGCGGCGCCCACCCGTCAGCCTGGCCCGCGCTCTGCGCCGCGGCGGCCCGCGCGCAGGCCTCGGGCGAGGTGCGGGTGACCGGCCTGTGGAGCCACTTCGCCTTCGCCGACGGCGGCGCCGACCACCCCGTCAACGGCGCGCAGGCCGGCGTCTTCGCCGAGGCGCTCGAGGTTGCCGACCGCGCCGGCCTGCGACCCGAGGTCCGCCACCTGGCCAACTCCGCCGCCACGCTGACCGCCCCCGCCACCCACTACGACCTCGTACGACCGGGGGTGGCGGTCTACGGGCTGTCCCCGGTGCCACAGCTGGGGACGCCTCAGGACTTCGGGCTGCGCCCGGCGATGACGCTCGCCAGCACCGTCGCGCTGGTCAAGCGGGTGCCCGCCGGCAGCGGGGTCAGCTACCTGCACCGCTACGTCACCGACCGCGAGACCAGCCTCGCGCTCGTGCCGCTGGGCTACGCCGACGGCGTCCCGCGCAGCGCGACCGGCGTCGGGCCGGTCCAGCTCGGCGGGACGCGCCGGACCATCGCCGGGACGGTCTGCATGGACCAGTTCGTGCTCGACGTCGGCGAGGACGCCGTGGCCGCCGGCGACGAGGTGCTGCTGTTCGGCCCGGGCGATCGCGGCGAGCCGACCGCCCAGGACTGGGCCGACGCGGTCGGCACCATCAACTACGAGATCGTCACGCGGGTCGGCGCCCGGGTGCCGCGGGTCCTGGTCTGATGGCCCTGCACAAGGGACTGCTCGGAGCGGCCGTCGGCGTGCTGGCGCTCGGCACCGCCGTCGGTCTGGCCGCCGAGCAGCGCGTCGTCGGGCGCTCGCGGCGGCAACCCGACCCGGAGGCCGAGCAGCCGTTCTTCTCGCTGCCCGCCGACCGCAAGCGGGTCGTGCTGACCGCCGACGGCCTACCGCTGCACGTCGAGGAGGTCGGCCCCGAGCAGGCGCCGCTCACCGTCGTGCTGGTGCACGGCTACTGCCAGGAGATGGCCGGCTGGCACTACCAGCGCCGCGCGCTCGCCGCCGACCCCGCGCTGCGCGTCGTGCTGTACGACCAGCGCTCGCACGGGCGCAGCGGGCGCGGCACGCCGGAGACCGCCACGATCGACCAGCTCGGCCGCGACCTGCGGACGGTCCTCGACGAGGTCGTCCCGGCCGGGCCCGTGGTGCTCGCCGGGCACTCCATGGGCGGCATGACGGTCATGGCGCTGGCCGACGCCTCGCCTGAGCTGTTCGGGCCGCGGGTGGTCGGCGTCGCCCTGATCGCCACCAGCACCGGCAGGCTCGCCGACCTCACCTTC
Organism: Mycobacteriales bacterium; assembly: GCA_038255675.1. Lineage (GTDB taxonomy): Bacteria > Actinomycetota > Actinomycetes > Mycobacteriales > SCTD01 > SCTD01. The sequence goes on along the minus strand of JBBSLB010000013.1, from coordinate 12,881 downwards.
GGCCTGCCGGCCTCGGTCATGCCGGTCACCCGGCGGGTGCTGCCGCTGCTGACCCGCACCGCGCGGGCCCGGCCGCGCACCCTCGAGCGCGGTCGGCGGGTCGGGACCGACCTGGCGTTCCTGCTCACCCGCTTCGGCGGCTTCGGTGACCGCGACGTCAGCCCCGCGCTGGTGGCCCTCGTCGAGCAGATGGCCGCGAACACCCCGGTCGACGTGATCGCGGAGTTCTACGACACCTTCACCACCCACGACAAGCTCGCGGCGCTCACGGTGCTGCGCGACGTCGAGACGCTGGTGCTGGTCGGCGACAAGGATCTGCTCACCCCCGTCGACCACAGCCGGGCGATGGCCGACGTGCTGCCGGGCGGCCGGCTCGTCGTGGTCGAGGGGGCCGGTCACATGGTCACCCTGGAGCGGCACGAGCGGGTGAGCGAGGAGCTGCGGGCGCTGGTCGGCCGGGTCCGCGGCGCGTGAGCTGGTCCCGCGTCGTCACCGGGCCGGCGCAGGCGCGCGAGGTGCTCGCCGCTCCCGGCGACGCGCTCGACCTGCGGGCCGCCGGGGCCGTCGATGACGGCTGGGCGGCGCTCGGTGCCGTCGACGTCGTCCCCGGTGAGCTGTCGGTGCCGGTGCCCCAGGAGCTCCCGGACCTGGCGGCGACCCGGGCCCTGGGCGCCCGGCTGGCCGAGCACCTGCGCGCCGGTGACCTCGTCGTGCTGTCCGGGCCGCTCGGCGCCGGCAAGACCTCGCTGACGCAGGGGATCGGGGCGGCCCTCGGCGTGCGGGGTGCGGTCACCAGCCCCACCTTCGTGCTGGCCCGTACGCACCGGGGGCCGGTCCCGCTCGTCCACGTTGACGCCTACCGGCTGCGCGAGGCGGGCGCCCGGCTGGACCTCGACGACCTCGACCTCGACGCCGCGCTCGAGGACGCCGTGACCGTCGTGGAGTGGGGGGAGGGCCTGGCCGCCTCGCTCACCGACTCCTGGGTGCAGGTCCAGCTCGACCGGCCAGCGGCTCCCGCCGGCCCTGACGTGGACGGCGGCACAGCCGACGCCCGGACCGCCCGGGTTTTTTGTCATGGTTTGCGCTGGTCGGTTGTGCATCGGCCCTGATCTGTCGGTGCCGGACTGGGCCCCGGGGATTTCGCTTTGTGCAGACCGTGCGCTTGTATGCGTGAGCCACGTCATAGGTGGACAGGGATCACTGCGCGAGCACGGCGACGACGGGAGCACCATGGTTGAGGGCGAGCCGGACGGGACGTCGGCAGCGACGTCGACACGCGTAGGTGGGACGGCAGTGGACGGCACCGGTCGCGACCCCGGACGCTTCGACGTGGACGGCGTCACGGTCCGCTTCGGTGGCCTGACGGCGCTGGACTCCGTGTCGCTGTTCGTCGACCCGGGTGAGGTGCTGGGGGTCATCGGCCCCAACGGCGCCGGCAAGACGACCCTGTTCAACGTCGTCTGCGGCTTCATCGACCCCAACGAGGGCGTCCTGCGCTGGCGCGGGGAGCGGCTCGAGGGGCTCAAGCCGCACAAGCTGGCCGGTCTCGGCATCTCCCGCACCCTGCAGGGCGTCGGGCTGTTCGCCGGCATGACCGTCCTGGAGAACGTCATGGCCGGCGCCACGAGCCGCGCCAAGGCGGGCTTCTTCTCCGCGGCGCTCGGCTTGCCATCCAGCGACAGGGACGAGCGCGCGCTGCGCGACCGGGCCATGGCGATCCTCACCGAGCTCGGCGCCGCCCAGGTCGCCGGCCGCTACCCCGGCGCGCTGCCGTACCCGGTGCAGAAGCGCGTGGCGCTGGCCCGGGCGCTGGTCAACGAGCCTGACCTGCTCATGCTCGACGAGCCCGCGGCAGGCCTCGGTTCCGACGAGATGGACGAGCTCGGCGACACGATCCGGCACCTGTCGGGCCGGATGGCCGTGATGCTCGTCGAGCACCACATGGACCTCGTCATGCGCGTCTGCGACCGCATCACGGTGCTCGACTTCGGCCGCGTGATCGCCAACGGCACCCCCGCGCAAATCCAGACCGACCCGGCCGTCCTGGCCGCCTACCTCGGTGACGAGGGCGGTGACGTCGACCTCGACGCCGCGGCCGACGTGCAGAGCCACGCCGCCCACGAGCAGCACAAGGAGGCGTGACGTGCTCGAGATCAACGACCTCGTCGTCGCCTACGGCCCCGTCAAGGCGCTCGACGGCGTGAACATCAGCGTGCCGAAGGGCAAGATCACGGCTGTGCTCGGAGCCAACGGCGCCGGCAAGACCTCGCTGCTGCGCAGCGTGTCGGGCCTGGTCAAGAGCCGCTCGGGCAACGTCGTGCTCGACGGCACCGACATCACCAAGAAGCCGGTGGAGGACATGGTCCGCCTCGGCATGGCCCACGTGCCGGAAGGCCGAGGCGTCATCGCCGAGCTCACGATCGAGGAAAACCTTCGGCTGGGCGGGCTGTTCCGCAAGGAGAGCGACGCCGAGGAGCAGATCGAGGGCGTCTACAAGCAGTTCCCGCCGCTGGACAGCCGCCGCAAGCGCAGCGCCCACACGCTGTCCGGCGGTGAGCGCCAGATGCTCGTCGTCGGCCGCGCGCTGCTGGCCAAGCCCAAGGTCCTGCTACTGGACGAGCCCTCGCTGGGCCTGGCCCCGCTGGTCGTGAACCAGATCTTCACGCTGGTCCGCGAGCTGGTGGACAGCACCGGCCTGGCCGTGCTGCTCGTCGAGCAGAACGCCAAGTCGGCACTCGGCATCGCTGACACCGGCGTCGTGCTCAACCTCGGCAAGGTCGTCGCCACCGACGACGCCAAGGCGCTGGCGGCCGATGAGGGCCTGCGACACGCCTACCTCGGCTTCTAGCCCGTGCCCACTCCAAGGGGAACCTCCGTCATGACCCGCCAGCGACCTGGAGCCGCACCGTGCAGCAGTTCCTGAACCTCACGCTCAACGGCATCACGATCGGCTTCATCTACGCCGCCTTCGCGCTGTGCCTGGTGCTGATCTTCCGCGCGACGCGCATCATCAACTTCGGCCAGGGCGCACAGGCCATGTTCACGACCTACATCGCGCTGGAGGTCATTCAGCGCGGCGGGTCGTACTGGCTGGCCCTGCCGATCGCGCTCATCTCGGGCTTCCTGCTCGGCGCGTTTGTCGAGCGGGTCATCATCCGTCCGGTCGAGACCGGCCCCGAGATCAACGCCGTCATCGTGACCCTCGGCATCTTCATCGGGCTCATCGCACTCGCGTCGGTGGTCTTCGGCAACACCTTCGAGGGCTTCGTCGCGCCGTTCAGCGTGCGCGGCCTGACCTTCGGTGACACCAACATCAACATCACGCCGAACAACATCTACAACATCGTGGCGGTCCTCATTGCGATGACCTCGCTGTTGGTGCTGTTCCGCTTCACCAGCCTGGGTCTGCAGATGCGCGCCTCCGCCTTCGGCCAGGAGGTCGCCCGCCTGCTCGGTGTACGCGTCGGCCGGATGCTCACCCTCGGCTGGGCGCTGGCCGGCATGTTCGGCTCCCTCGCCGGCATTCTCATCGCCGGCGGTGGCTTCATCAGCCCGGCCTTCATGGACGGCGTGGTCGTGTTCGGCTTCGTCGCGGCCGTCCTCGGTGGCCTCGACAGCTTCATCGGCGCGGTCGTCGGCGGTCTGGTCCTCGGCCTCACGACCGTCTACGTGCAGGGCTACGTCGGCCAGGAGCTCCAGACGCTGGCCGCGCTCGGCATCCTCATCACCGTCCTGCTGGTCAAGCCGGGAGGCCTGTTCTCCAGCACCGTCGCCAGGAAGGTCTGACGTGACCACCGACAGCACGTCCGGGGCGACGACGCCCGCGGGCGCCCAGGGCTCCACGTCCAACCCCACGCCGGGCTCGCGCAGCGACAGCGACCCGAAGGTGACCGCTGCCGAGGGTCCGGTCCGGACCCCGGGCAGCCGCCTGCTGGGCTCGACTCTCGTGCGGCACACCGCCCTCATGCTGGCGGCCTACGTCGGCATCGTGCTGCTCCTGGAGCTGGTCAGCCCGTTCCGCGGCTCGCAGATCGGCGAGATGGCGTACTTCGTCCCGGCCGTGGCCGGCCTGACCTTGCTCACCGGACTCAACGGTCAGATCTCGCTCGGCCACGGTGCGCTCATGGCCGTCGGCGCCTATACGACCGCGGTGATCCTGGAGGTGCGGGAGGACCTGCCCTTCCAGCTGGTGGTGCTCATCGCCGTCATCGTGACCTCGGTGGTCGGCGCGGTCGTCGGCGCCGCCGCTGCCCGGCTGCACGGTCCCTACCTTGCCGGCGCCACATTGGCCCTCGCGGTGGGCCTGCCCGGCCTGGCGCTCACCTTCGAGGAGCGCCTCGGCGGCGAGCAGGGGCTTCGGGTCAGCCCGCCGAGCTCCAGCGTCAACTTCGAGAGCTTCATCCAGGGGACCCTCGGCTTCGAGCTGTCCAGCCAGAAGTACATCGCCTACGTCGGCTGGGCGCTCGCGCTGATCGTCCTGTTCGTGCTGTCCAACCTCATCGTCAGCCGCTACGGCCGGGTCTGGCGCGCGGTGCGCGACGACGAGGTCGCCGCTTCGCTCGCAGGCATCAACCTGGGCCGTGCCCGCGTGCTCGCCTTTGTCGTGAGCGCCGCCTGCGCAGGTGTGGCCGGCGCGATGATCGCCGTCATCACCCGGCTCACCGCCCCGACCACGTTCACGATCGTGCTGTCGATCAGCCTGCTGGTGGCCATCGTCATCGGCGGGCTCGGCAGCCTTGTCGGGGCCATCATCGGCAGCGCGCTGCTCGTCTTCCTGCGGCCGGCGGTCACCAACCTGGGTCTGGACAACGGCCTGGACGCCGCCGCGGCCGCCAACATCGCCCCCCTCGTCTACGGCATCGTGCTCATCCTCGTGATGCTGCTCGCGCCGCGAGGCCTGGTCGGATCGATCCGCTTCGCCTACCTCACCCGGAAGGCCGGACGACAGATGAAGGCGGCCCAGCAGTCCCGCTGAACACGTCCGGGACACCGCTCGGTCTCGGTCCCACAACGGTGCATGTCGTGGATCACATGTCCGCTGCATGGTCATGCAAGATGCAGGAAGACCCGGTCGCCGCTCGGCGTCCGGACAGATCAGGAGGAGCATGTTGAGGACCTATAGGAGCCGTTCCGTCGTCAAGACGATCGCGGCGCTGGCTGGTGCGTCAGTCCTGCTGGCCGCGTGTGGCGGTGGCGACAGCGACAGCACCGACCCGGGCAGCGGCGACGCCGCGGAGGGCAGCTCCGTCGGCGTGACCGACGACTCGATCAAGCTCGGCACGCACATGCCGCTGACCGGGGTCGCGGCTCCCGGCTACAGCGAGATCCCGACCGGGCAGAAGGCGTACTTCGACTACGTCAACGCCAACGGCGGCATCAACGGCCGGATGATCGACTACACGGTGCGCGACGACACGTACAACCCGGCCACCACCTCCCAGGTCACCAACCAGCTCGTCCTGCAGGACGAGATCTTCGGCATGATCGGTGGTCTCGGCACGCCGACCCACTCCGCCGTCGTCGACTTCCTCAACGAGGAGGAGGTGCCGGACATGTTCGTGTCGTCCGGCGCGCTCGCCTGGGACAACCCGGAGGAGTACCCCTGGACGTTCGGCTGGCAGCCGAACTACGAGGTCGAGGGCAAGATCATCGGCAAGTACATCAGCGAGGAGTTCCCGGACGCCAAGGTCGGCCTGTTCCTGCAGGGCGACGACTTCGGCCGTGACGGTGCCGCCGGCGCCAAGCAGTTCCTCGAGGACCAGATCGTCGCCGAGGTCAGCTACACGCCGGGCAACACCGACGTGGGCCCGCAGATCGGCGAGCTCCAGCGTGCCGGGGCCGACTTCGTCCTCGGCTTCAACGTGCCGTCCTACACCGCGCTCAGCCAGCTCGTCTCGCTGCGCCTGAACTACCAGCCGGAGTGGTTCTACTCCAACGTCGGCTCCGACGTGACGCTGGTCGGCTCGCTGCTGAACCGCTTCTCCGAGGGCGCTGTCGCCGACGGCGGCCTCCTGAACGGCATCTACACCACCAAGTACCTGCCGACCGTCGAGGACGCCGACAACCCCTGGACCCAGCTGTTCACCGAGGTCTGGGGCGAGCACGGCGACGGCGGCCCGATGAGCAACTTCCGGATCTACGGCATGGCGCAGGCCTACACCTTGGTCTCCGCCCTCCAGGCGGCCGGCGAGGACCTCACCCGTGAGGGCCTGATCCAGGCCGTCGAGGAGTCCGGCGCCGACTTCGAGGGCCCGTGGCTCGCGCCGCTGGACTACTCCGAGGAGAGCCACCGCGGCATCAGCGGCGTCTCCGTCGGCCAGATCGAGGGCGTCAACTACAAGGAGCTCGTGCCGGTCCAGACGACCGACTCCGGCGACGTCGAGATCTCCCCGTACGACGCGGAGCCGTTCACCCCGACCGAGGACGGCCTGCCGGACGCCGGCTAGCCACCCCCGTTCCGTCTGACGGCGGCTGGTCCCTTCGGGGGCCAGCCGCCGTAGGCGTCTGTGCACCTGCACAGCGCCGATCCGGCAGTCGTGGACCCCCCGGGACTGCGCCGGGGGGAGTTCCTTGCCACACTGCATGTGACCCGCACCACGTCGGTGCTCGCCCGCGCGCAGGAGGAACCCCGTATGTCCTTGACGATCGCCAGCATCCTGGCGGAGTCCGCCATCCGCCACGCCGACCGCACCGCGGTGGTGCTGGGTGACCTGCGGCTCACCTACGCCCAGCTGTGGAGCCACGCCAAGCAGTACGCCGCCGTCCTGCGCGAGAAGGGCGTCGGGCCCGGCGACAAGGTGGCGATCCTGCTGCCGAACACGCCGCACTTCCCGCTCACCTACTTCGGCGCGCTGGCGCTGGGCGCCGTGGCCGTCCCGGTGCACGCGCTGCTGAAGTCCGAGGAGATCCAGTACGTCCTGGAGGACTCCGGCGCGAAGGTGCTCGTCTGCGCCGCGCCGCTGCTCGGCGAGGGCGCCAAGGGCGCCGAGCTGGCCGGTGTGCCGGTGCTCGCGGTCATGGACGGCGGCGACGCCACGATCGAGCGGATCGACAACCTGGCCTTCGAGGTCCAGCCGATCGAGGCGATCGAGCAGCGCGAGCCCGAGGACACCGCGGTGATCCTCTACACCTCCGGGACGACCGGCACCCCGAAGGGCGCCGAGATCACCCACCTCAACGTGACGATGAACGTGCTGGCGTCGGCGACGTACAGCTTCGACATCGGGCCGGACGACGTGGTGCTCGGCTGCCTGCCGCTGTTCCACACCTTCGGCCAGACCTGCTGCATGAACACCGCCTTCTTCGTCGGGGCCAGCGTCGTGCTGCTGCCCCGCTTCGACGGCAAGCAGGCGCTCGAGCTGCTCGAGAAGGAGAAGTGCACGATCTTCATGGGCGTCCCGACGATGTACGTCGGGCTGCTCGAGGCGGCCAAGACCTCCGACATCCGGCCGAAGCTCAAGTCGGCGCTGTCCGGCGGCGCCGCGCTGCCGATCCCGGTGCTCGAGCAGTTCACCGAGGTGTTCGGCACCCAGGTGCTGGAGGGCTACGGCCTGACCGAGACCTCACCGGTCGCGACGTTCAACCAGGTCAGCTTCGAGCCCAAGCCCGGCACGGTCGGCAAGCAGATCTGGGGCGTGGAGGTCGAGGTCGCCAAGGCTGAGGTCGACGAGCGCATCGAGCTGCTGCCGATCGGCGAGCTGGGCGAGATCGTCGTCCGCGGACACAACGTCTTCAAGGGCTACCTCAACAAGCCCGAGGCGACGGCCGCCGCGATCGTCGACGGCTGGTTCCGCACCGGCGACCTCGGCACCAAGGACGAGGAGGGCTACGTCTCCATCGTCGACCGCAAGAAGGACATGGTCATCCGCGGCGGCTACAACATCTACCCGCGCGAGGTCGAGGAGGCGCTGCTGCGCCACCCGGCGGTCGCGCAGGTGGCCGTCTTCGCCCTGCCGGACCCGCAGTACGGCGAGGAGGTCAGCGCCGCGGTCGTGCTCGACCCGGCCGGCGGCGAGATCACCGCGAAGGAGCTCTCGGAGTGGGCCAAGAGCAAGCTGGCGGCCTACAAGTACCCGCGCCGGATCTTCTTCACCGACGCCTTCCCGCTCGGCCCGTCGGGCAAGGTTCTCAAGCGCGAGCTGCAGGAGCAGTACAAGGGCGAGTAGCTCTCTCGCTCCCGGAGGCGGTCTACCCGACCGCCTCCGGGAACGGCTCGTCCAGCGCCCGTGGGGCGCGCACGGCCAGGCGGAGCAGCCAGCGCAGCAGCGCCGCGGCCGCAAGGGCGGCGCAGACCGCGGCGGTCCCGCCCCAGCCGGCGGCCGCGTACGCCGAGGCGGCCAGGACCGAGCCGGTCGCGCCGCCGAGGAAGACCGCTGTCATGTAGACGGTCGTCGCCCGGCTGCGGGCGTGCGGCACCAGTCGGTAGATCACGCCCAGGCTGGTGACGTGGCCGCTGTTGAGCGCCACGTCGCACAGCATGATGCCGAGCAGGAGCAGCGGCAGGCTGTCGGCGCCCAGGGCGAGGACTCCGGTCCCGACCAGCAGGAGGGCGTACGCCCCGCCGGTCACCAGGACGCTGCGGCCGCGGTCGGCCAGGGCGCCGGCGCGGGGGGCGACGAGGATCCCGGCCAGGCCGAGCAGCGCGACCGCGGCGACGGCCGGAGCGCCGAGCCCGAACGCGTCGCGCAGGTGAAAGGCGAGCGTCGTCCAGATGGCGCTGAACACGGCGAACCCGCAGAAGCCATACACGGCTCGCACTCTCAGACCGGGCTCGTCGCGGGCCAGTCGGGCGACGCCCTTGAGCACCTCGCGGTAGGGGACGTCGGCGCGGCCGTTGCGCCGGTGCCGCTCGGTCTCGGCGGGCAGCCGGCGGAGCAGCACCACGAGCAGTGCGGCGGTCAGTCCGGTGGCACCGGCGTAGACCGCCCGCCAGCCCAGCGCGCCGCCGCCGAGGCCGGCCACGACGCGGGCGGCCAGGATCCCGCCGAGCACGCCGCTCATCATCGTCCCGGCGACCCGGCCGCGGGAGGCGTCGTCGGCCAGGCTGACGGCGTACGGCACCAGGACCTGCGCGACGACGCTGGTCAGGCCGACGGCGAAGGCCGCGACGGCCAGGACGCCGACCGACGGGGCCAGTGTCATCGCGGCCAGCGACACCGTGGTCAGGCCCAGGATCCCGGTGACCAGCGGCCGGCGGTCGACGAGGTCGCCGAGGGGGACGACGAGCAGCAGGCCGAGCGCGTAGCCCAGCAGGGCAAGGGCCGAGACCAGGCCGAGCGTGCCCACGCCGACGCCGAGGTCGACGCCGATGAGCGCGAGCAGCGGCTGCAGGTAGTAGTTGTCGGCCACGGCGACGCCTGCCCCCGCGGCGAGCAGCGGTACGAGCGAGGTCGGACCGGGAGTGGCCGGCGGGGTCTCCGCTGCCGACGCCCGACCCTCGGCGAGGGTGGTCATGGCCTCAGCATCGGGCCGGGCGCGGTCGCCGCACCCGGCGAGCGGGTGTGAGATCTCGCACCCGCCTACCCTCGACGGCGTGCTGGTCCTCGCCCTCGACACCTCCTCGGCCGCCGTCTCGGCCGGGCTGTCCCGCGTCACGCCGACCGCGGTCGAGCCGGTGGCCGAGGAGGTGGTCGTCGACGGCCGCCGGCACGGCGAGCTGCTGGCGGTCGGGATGCGGGCGGTGCTCACCGAGGCAAGCGTCGACCGGCGCGAGCTCGCCGCGGTCGTCGTCGGCACCGGCCCTGGTCCGTTCACCGGGCTGCGCGTCGGGCTGGTCACCGCCGCCACGACGGCCGACGCGCTCGGCATCCCCGCGTACGGCGTCTGCTCCTTGGACGCCTTCGGGGTGGCCGACGGCTGGGTGCTGGCCGACGCGCGGCGCAAGGAGGTCTACTGGGCGCGCTACGCCGCAGGGGAGCGGGTCGAGGGGCCGGGCGTCGGCGCACCGGGCCAGCTGCGGCTGCCACCCGGGGCGGTGGTCGCCGGCGCAGGGGCGCTGCTGCACCGGGCGTTGCTGCCGGGCTTGGTCCGGGACGAGCCGCGCTACCCGGCCACGCACCTGCTCGTCGTCCGCGCTGCCGACCGGGTCCGGGCCGGCGCGCCGAGCGAGCCGCTGACGCCGCTCTACCTGCGCCGCCCCGACGCCGTGGAGCCGGGGGCGAGCAAGCGGGTGACAGCGTGAGCGTCGTCGTCTCGTGAGCGACACCCCGCTGTGGCTGGACGCCTTCGTGCACGACTTCGAGGTCGCCCACGAGCGGACCCTGCGCGGGATGTCCAAGGTCAAGGAGCGCGTCTACTACCCGGGCGCCCGGCGCGACGGTGGCCACGACGGGGCCTGGCTGCGCATCACCGCCTCGACCGGGCGGATCTGGACGGGGGTCTTCGCCAGCGACCTGGTCGCCGGCCGGCTGTCCCTGGTGGCGTCCTGGCCGGAGCCCTCCACGTTGTTCGTCTCGATCGGCGGCGGGCCCTACCTGGTCGACACCCGCGACCCGGACGCCTGGTCGCGGATCGACCTGCCCACCGTGCGGCGGTACGCCCCGCAGGCCGACCTCGGCCTTGCGCTGCTGCTCGACGACGACCGGCTATCGGCCTACGACGCCGCGGGCCTGGCGTGGGAGAGCGATCACCTCGGCCCTGCCACCGAGTGGCTCGGCCGGCTCGACGACGAGGTGCACGTGCGTACGGGCGACCAGCTGCACCGCGTCTCGCTGCGGCACGGCCGCACGCTCGTCGAGCCCGCGTCGTGGTGATCTCCCTGGAGCGGATGCGCTGGTGGCACGTCGCCGAGCTGATGCCGATCGAGCGGGCGGTGTTCCAGCCCGAGCCGTGGAGCGAGCGGCTGTTCTGGTCCGAGCTCGGCCAGCTCGACACCCGGCACTACGTCGTGGCGCTGTCCGACGGCTCCGTCATCGGCTACGCCGGGCTGTGCGACTACCCCGATGAGGCGTTCGTGCAGACCATCGCGGTAGCGCCGGCCGCTCAGGGGCAGGGGCTCGGTGCCCGGCTGCTCGCCGACCTGCTGGCGGAGGCGGCCCGCCGGCGGCAGCGCACCGTCAGCCTCGAGGTGCGCGCCGACAACGCGGCCGCGCAGCGCCTCTACGCGGCCAACGGCTTCACCCGCACCGGCGTGCGCCGCGGCTACTACCCCGGCGGCGTCGACGCCGTGGTCCTGACCCGCCGCGCCTGAGGTCCTTGCGGCCGCCCGCCCGCCCGCCCGGCCAGCCCGCCCGCCGCTCCATCTGCCCCGCCCGGCCAGCCTCGCCCCCGGTCTCGTCTGGCCCGGTCTCGCTGGGTCGTGCTCGCGACTGCACCCACCTGGCCGGGGCGGCGGCGCGTCCGTCCCGCCGCCAGGGGTGCCGCCCCGCCAGCCGAGCCCGAACTGGGTGCAGCCGCGTGCTGGAGTGCCGCGAGCCGGGCCGGGGGCGTTCGCTCCGTAGGCTGGTGCGCGTGCGCGACGAGCCGCTGGTCCTGGGGATCGAGACCTCCTGCGACGAGACCGGCATCGGGATCGTGCGCGGGACGACGCTGCTCGCGGACGCCGTCGCCAGCAGCGTCGACGAGCACGCCCGCTTCGGGGGCGTGGTGCCCGAGGTCGCCAGCCGGGCGCACCTGGAGGCGATGGTCCCGACGGTCACCCGCGCGCTTGAGACGGCCGGGGTCGCGTTGAGCGACCTCGACGCCATCGCCGTCACTGCCGGGCCGGGCCTGGCCGGTGCGCTGCTCGTCGGCGTCGCCGCCGCGAAGTCCTACAGCCTGGCCCTCGACGTCCCGCTCTACGGCGTCAACCACCTGGCCGCGCACGTCGCGGTCGACGTCCTCGAGCACGGGCCGCTGCCGGAGCCGGCGATCGCGCTGCTCGTCTCCGGGGGGCACTCCAGCCTGCTGCTGGTTGACGACGTGACGCAGACGCTCACCCCGCTCGGCGCCACCGTCGACGACGCGGCGGGGGAGGCGTTCGACAAGGTCGCCCGCCTGCTCGGGCTGGGCTTCCCCGGCGGTCCGGTCGTCGACCGCACCGCCCGCGAGGGCGACCGCGACGCCATCGCCTTCCCGCGCTCGATGCTGCGCGACAGCTCCTACGACGTGTCCTTCAGCGGGTTGAAGACCGCGGTGGCGCGGTGGGTCGAGGCCAAGCAGGCAGTCGGGGAGCCGGTCCCGGTGGCCGACGTGTGCGCGAGCTTCCAGGAGGCGGTGGTGGACGTGCTGACCGCCAAGGCGGTCCGGGCCTGCACCGAGCAGGGCGTCGGCGCGCTGCTGCTCGGTGGCGGGGTCGCGGCGAACTCCCGGCTGCGGTCGATGGCGCAGCAGCGCTGCGAGGCGGTGGGGATCGAGATGCGTGTACCGCGGCCTGGCCTGTGCACCGACAACGGCGCGATGGTCGCGGCGCTCGGCAGCCGGCTCGTCGCGGCGGGGGTCGCGGCCAGCCCGCTCGACCTGCCCGCTGACAGCTCGATGGACGTCCGCGAGGTCGTCTGCCGCTGAGGCGTGGGCCCCGCCGCGCCCCGCCGCGCCCCGCCCCGCCCCGCCGCGCCCCGCCCCGACGCGCCCCGCCGCGCCGTGATCACCAGCATGATCACGCCCGACCCGCTCGGCGTGGCGGACGTGATCATGCTGGTCAGCCGGCCTGGCCGCCGTCGGGGTGGTCTGCCAGGCCGTCTGCCGCCCCGGGACACCACCCTCCCGGTGACACCGCCCTCCGCGCACCGCGGACTGCTCGCTGTCCGGCTGCTCGCTGTCCGGCTACTCGCCCTCCGGCTCGGCAGCCGTTTCCGGCTGCTCCGCCACCTCGGGCTCCTCCGCCACCTCGGTCTCCGGCACCTCGGTCTCCGGCACCTCGGTCTCCGGCCCGTCGACGGTCTCCGGAGCAGGTGCGGCCTTCT
>JBBSLB010000012.1:0-25541 GCA_038255675.1 Mycobacteriales bacterium | reverse complement strand
TTCCCGGTGCCGATGACGCTGCCGTCACCGGTCAGCTCCGTGCGCTCGGTCCGGAAGCCCTCGACGCGAGCACCGCCGAGCACCTCCACCGGGGACTCGAAGAAGTGCAGCCACAGCTTGCGCGGCCGGTCCCCCAGCCCCTTGTCGAGGGTGCGCATCGCGAGCTTCTCGAGCTCGCGCACCACGAGCTTGGTCTGGTTGTCGGAGTTGATCGCGGCGACCGAGCCGTCGTCGTACTCGATGTCCTCGGGGTTGACGAGGACCTCGACATGGGGCGAGTGGTCGAGCTCGCGCAGCTCGAGCGGGGTGAACTTGGCCTGCGCCGGCCCTCGGCGGGCGAAGACGTGCACCTCCTGGACCGGCGAGGCCTTCAGGCCCTGGTAGACGTTGTCCGCGATCTCGGTGACGAGCAGCTCGTCGGCGGTCTTGGACAGCATCCGGGCGACGTCCAGGCCGACGTTGCCGGCGCCGACGACGGCGATCGAGCGGGCCTCCAGCGGCCACTCGCGGGGCACGTCGGGGTGGCCGTCGAACCAGGAGACGAACTCCGCGCCGCCGAAGCTGCCGGCCTTGTCGATGCCCGGGATGTCGAGGTCGCGGTCCTTCTCGGCGCCGGTGGTGAAGACGACGGCGTCGTAGTAGCGGCGCAGGTCCTCGAGCTTGACGTCGACGCCGTACTCGACGTTGCCGAGCAGCCGGACCTCGGGCTTGGAGAGCACCTGGTGCAGCGCCTTGATGATGCCCTTGATGCGCGGGTGGTCCGGCGCGACGCCGTAGCGGATCAGGCCGAACGGCGCCGGCTGGCGTTCGTACAGGTCGATCGACACCGGGGTGTCGGACTTCATCAGCACGTCGGCGGCATAGATGCCGGCCGGTCCTGCGCCGACGATCGCCACCCGTAGCGGGCGGTCCTCGGTCCCTGGGCGCGTCACGAGCTCTCCTGGCGTCGACGTCGATGGCCTCCCCTGCCGAACGCACGGGGAAGACACCATTGTTCCGCAGCTGCGCGGGACGGCCAGCGGTCAGCGCGTGACCTGCGCCACCACCTGCTCCCGGTCAGCCGAGGCGGACCAGCGTGACCGTGCTCGCGGCGTAGACGGGCCGCAGGACGACCCGGCCCTGCCGGGGTGAGGCGTCGACCATGAGGCCGCCGCCGACGTAGACGCCCAGGTGGGGGGTGGCCGGTCTGCCGTAGACGACGATGTCGCCGATCCGCGCGTCGGCGATCGGCACCGCCCGGCCGGAGGCCACGAGCCGGTCGCGGTCGCCGGGCAGGTTCCCTCCGCCGGCGTTGCGCCAGGCGACGTGCACGACAGCGACGTCGCTCCAGCCGCCCGGTCCGGCGGGCAGGCCGACCAGGCTTCGGGCGACCGGGGCAGAGCGGTAGCCGACCAGGCTGGAGAGCCCCTTCTGCGCGGCCGGCAAACCCGGCAGCGGGCGCAGGCCCGACGAGGCGGTGGCCGGCGCCGGCGCAGCCGGAGCGGGGCGTGGGGCTGCGACCGGCGCAGGTGCCGGTGCAGGTGCAGGTGCCGGTGCAGGTGCAGGTGCAGGTGCCGGCGCAGGTGCAGGTGCGGGCTTCCAGGGCTTGACCGGGGGCATGCCGGGTCGCGGTACGCGGCCGTACCGCACGACTCCCGCACTCCACAGCGGCCGCTCGACGACGCCCTTGCGCGCCGAGGAGGCGTCCACCATGCGGCCGTCGCCGGCGTAGATGCCGACGTGATCGACCGGGTCGTTGTAGAAGACGAGGTCGCCGACGAGCAGCTGCTCGCGCGGGATCGGGACGGCCCAGCGCTGCTGGTCGCGCGAGACCCGCGGCATGCCCTTCACCCCGGGCACGCCGGCCCACAGCTTGGTCAGGCCGGAGCAGTCCCACGTCCAGGGCCCGTTGCCGCCCCACGCGTAGCCGTCGCCGAGCTGCGCCCGGGCGGCGTGCAGGACGTCCGCCGCGGCCTGGTCAGGTGCGCCGTTCAACGGCGCTCCCCCGCTGCTGTGGCTGAAGGTCGTCGTCCCGGCGAGGGCGAGCGTTGCGAGGAGCAGACCGGCGACGCGCAGGTGCGGTCCTGAGGAACGGACGGGCCGCACGGCGCGCCTCCTGGGCTTCGAGGGACTGGTGGTGTAGTAGGTCCCTCGGCAGCCTGCCTGTCCTGCCTGAGGTCAGCCGCCCTCTTCGTCCGTGTGCAAGGCCCGGTAGCCAAGAGCGACCGCAGCCGATGCGGTGGCGAGCACCGCTGCTCCGGAGCTCGCGCGAACCCGGCCGCGGGCCAGCGCACCGCCCACGGCCAGCACGTCGAGTGCATCGGTGAGGACTCCCGCGGCGATCCAGGTACGAGCCGCCGGCGAGCCGGGCCGCCGGAGTGCGACGAGCGTCCCGAGGCCCATCGCGATCTCGCGCGCGCCCAGCATCTGCACGGCCCAGCCGACCCTCGTCGCGGTCGCCGAGTCGACGCCCATCAGCTGCGGCAGCAGCCGCGGCCGACCCACCATGACCACGCCGGCCCCGGTGCGGAGCAGGGCCAGGTGCTCGGGCCCGACGCGCTCGACGACGGCGCCGACGGTGGAGCGGGCGGACGTCGGAGCGGGGGTGCGGCGCAGCAGCACGGTGCCTCCTGGGGGTGCGGACCGACATCGACAGGTGTCGCGCCGGTCAGTGCGGGAATCGTCCTGTGCGTCTGCACGTTGGCACAGCAGACGTCCTGACCCGGGAGGCACCCATGAGCGACCGTGTACTCCGAGGCACCCGCCTTGGTTCTGTGAGCTACGAGAGCGACCGGCACACCGAGTTCGCCCCGCGGCTGCGGACCGCCTACGACTGCCCCAACGGCCACGCGACCGAGGTCCCCTTCGCCGCCGAGGCGGACATCCCCTCCAGCTGGGAGTGCCGGGTCTGCGGTGCCACCGCGCTGCTGCGCAACGGCGCGCCCGCCGAGGAGAAGAAGGGCAAGCCCGCCCGCACCCACTGGGACATGCTGCTCGAGCGCCGCTCCCCCGCCGAGCTGGAAGAGGTCCTGGCCGAGCGCCTGGCCGTCTTGCACGACCACCAGGGCAAGGTGAAGGCCGCCCTCAAGCAGGAGCGCGCCAAGGACAAGAAGAGCGCCTAGTTCCCACCCCGACGATCGGGCCGCTTCCTTCGGGAGGCGGCCCGCCGTCGTGTCACGGCCGGTCGTCGGGGTCGACGACCTCCCCCTCGACGACCTCCCCCTCGACGACCTCCCCCTCGACGACCTCCCCCCGGCCGTCGCGCTCCACCCGACGCGTCGACGGCGCCTCGTACGGCCCGCCGAGGCCCCCCACGACGCCGGCCACCCCGAGCCGCCGGGCGACCAGGCCGGTCAGCAGCCGCCGGAGCACCGCCCGGGTGGGCGGGAGCACGCAGGCCAGGCCGAGGACGTCGGTGGCGAAGCCAGGGGTCAGCAGCAGCGCGCCGCCGAAGACCACCAGGGCCCCGTCGGCGACCTCCTTGGCCGGAACCCGGCCCGTCCCCAGGGCGCGGCGGAAGGCGGCCCAGGTGCGGGACCCCTCGCGGCGCAGCAGCCACGCGCCGAGCAGCGACATGAGCAGCAGCAGCGCGATCGTGGGCAGTGCGCCGATGACCTGGCCGACCTGGACCAGGACGTAGATCTCGACCAGCGGCACGACCAGCAGGGCGAGGACGAGCAGGGCGCCCATCTCAGCCCCGCGAGGTGGCGCGGCCGGTCCGGCGCTGCACGCCCCACAGGGTGACCTTCCACAGCGCCTCGAGCACGATCGCCCGGCTCATCTTGGACTCGCCCCGCTCGCGCTCGACGAAGGTGATCGGCACCTCGACGACGCGGTAGCCGGCCTGCACGGTGCGCCAGGCCAGGTCGACCTGGAAGCAGTAGCCGTGCGAGGCGACCTGCGCCAGCGGCAGCGCGTCGAGCACCTCGCGCCGGTAGGCCCGGTAGCCACCGGTCGCATCGCGCAGCGGCAGGCCCAGCATCAGCCGCGCATAGGCGTTTCCGCCGCGGCTGAGCACCTCACGCGAGCGCGGCCAGTTGACGACCTGGCCGCCCTCGACCCATCGGCTGCCGAGGACGAGGTCGGCGTGCTCGAGCGCCGCGAGCAGGCGCGGCAGCTGCTCCGGGGCGTGCGAGCCGTCGGCATCCATCTCCACGACGGCGTCGTAGCCCCGCTCGCGGGCCCAGGCGAAGCCGGCGACGTAGGCCGCGCCCAGGCCGGCCTTGTCGGCGCGGTGCAGCACGTGGACCCGTTCGTCGTCGGCGGCGATCCGGTCGGCGAGAGCGCCGGTGCCGTCCGGGCTGTTGTCGTCGACGACGAGCAGGTGCGCGGTCGGGACGGCGGCGAGCAGCCGCCCGACGATCACCTCGACATTCTCGACCTCGTCGAAGGTCGGGACGACCACGAGCACGCGGTCCAGCCCGGCGCTCACCCGGCGGTCCGGCGGCGGCGCAGCGCGGGGACGACCAGGGCCAGCGCGCCGACCGCCGACAGGGCGGCCTCGGGTGCCGCGCCGACGCGGGTGGCGAGCGTGCGCCCGTCGCGCAGCGGCACCTCGTGGACCATCACCTCGCGGGTGAAGACGGCAGCGTCGTCGACGATCTCGCCGTCCGGCGCGATCACGGCGCTGATGCCGCTGGTCGCAGCGACGAGCACGGTCCGGCCGTGCTCCACCGCGCGCAGGCGTCCCATGGCCAGCTGCTGCACGGTCTCCCCGCTCCGTCCGAAGGTCGCGTTGTTGGTCTGCACGACGATCAGCCTTCCCCCTGCCACCACCGTGTCGCGCACCTGGTCGTCGTAGGCCACCTCGAAGCAGATCACGTCGCCGAGCCGGACCGGCCCGACGTCGAGCAGTCCCACCTCGTCGCCGGCGGCGAAGTCACGCGGGACCAGGTCCACCTTGTCGGTCACCCTGCGCACCAGCGACCGGTAGGGGATGTACTCACCGAACGGCACGGGATGCCGCTTGACGTAGCGCTCCCCCGGCCCGGTCTCGGGGTCCCACACGATCCCGGCGTTGCTCACCTGGTCGCCCGGCCCCTGCAGCACCGCCCCGACGAGCACCGGCACGCCGACGTCCTTGACCGCCGCATCGATGAGGTCGTACGCCGCCGGGTCGGTGAAGGGGTCGATGTCGGAGGCGTTCTCCGGCCAGACGACCAGAGCGGGCTGCTCGACCCGGCCGGCGCGGACGTCGGCGGCGAGCTGCCGGGTCGCGTCGACGTGGTTGCCGAGCACGGCGGCGCGCTGGGCGTTGAAGCCGAGCCCGAGGCGGGGGACATTGCCCTGCACCACGGCCACGCGCACCGACTCCCCGTCCGTCGGCAGGGGGACGAGCGCGGCAGTGCCGACGGCCGCGAGCAGCGGTGCGGCAACGGTGACGGCGGCCAGTGCGGGCGCGACCTGGACGTTCACGACGGCCCAGGCCAGCGCGCCGGCCAGCAGCGCCACGACGACGGTCAGCAGGGGCGCCCCGCCGAGTGCCGCCAGCGGGGTGAGGGCGGAGTCGCCCTGGCTGAAGGCGAGCCGACCCCAGGTGAAGCCGCCGAAGGGCAGCCGGCCGCGCAAGGCCTCCTGCAGGACCCACAGCGCGGCGGTCCACAGCGGCCACCAGGCGGTGCGGGTGACCACGGCGAGGGCGGCGCCGAGGCCGGCGAGGAAGGCCGCCTGGAGCAGCGACAGGGCGATCAGGGCCAGCGGCCCGGCGATGGTGGCGGTCCACTCGACCAGCGGCACGAACAGCGCCAGACCGTGCACCAGCCCGAGCAGTGCCCCCTGGCGGGCGCTCGCGCCACGGCAGGTGATGGTCAGGAGCGCGACGGCAGGTACGGCCAGCCAGGGCAGGTCGACCGGCGGGAAGGCCAGGTAGAGCAGCAGGCCGGAGGCCAGCGCAGCGAGCAGCCGCAGTCCGAGCGAGGGCGACCGCCCTGCCAGCCGGCGGAGCGGCCCTCCCGGTGGCACCGGGACCTGCTCTGCCGGCTGCGGCAGGCTCAGGGCTGCGCGGCTGTCCACCGGCTCCATCCTGCCTGACGGCAGCTCCGGGCGGCAGGTCCACCGGAGCAGGCGCCCGGGCCCTTCGGACCGACCCGGCGCCGGCTGGAGGCCGTCGTCGTGCCGTTGTCTACTGAGCTCGGGCGCCTGCCCTCGGGTGGACCGAGGACGAACCTAGCGGGGCCTCCCCCTGCACTGTCAACAGGCCTCTGACCTGCAACGATGCCCTAGAACCCCAGGTCAGCGGGGGTGCGCCGGCCACCCGCTGTCTACGTTTCGAACACCGTCCGTCCATCGACCACGGTGCGGCGGCAGACCGGGTCGTCCTCCGACAGATCGGGCAGCCCGGAGACGCCGGCCCGCGGATCGGTCGACCAGGCCGAGACCCGCGCGTCGGGCATCTGCACGACGAGCTCCCCCGGGACCTCCCAGACCGCGAACGTCGCAGGCGTACCAGGAGCCAGCTCACCGGCCCCCTCCACCCGGGCGGCGCGCCACCCGCCGCGGGTGTGCGCGGAGAAGGCGGCGCGGGCCGACAGCCGGCTCTCCGGCGTGTGGTGCTGCACCGCCGCGCGCACCGCACCCCACGGGTCGAGCGGCGTCACGGGGCTGTCCGAGCCGAAGGCCAGCGGCACCCCGGCAGCGGCCAGCGCCGCGAGCGGGTTGGACGCGCGGGTGCGCTCGACGCCGAGCCGGGCCTCGTACAGCCCGCCGTGACCGCCCCACCGGGCGTCGAAGACCGGCTGCACGCTGGCGACCAGGCCGAGGGAGGCCATCGCCGCGACGTGCTCGGGCAACGGGATCTCGACGTGCTCGATGCGGTGCCGGGCGGCCCGCAGCGTGTCGAGCCCGACCTGCTCGGCTGCGGCGGCGCAGCCGTCCAGCACGGAGGTGAGCGCGGCGTCGCCGATGGCGTGGAAGCCGGCCTGCACCCCGGCCCGGGTGCAGGCGGCGACGTGCTGGGCGACCGCGCCTGCATCGAGGTAGGCGTAGCCGGTGGTGTCGGCGTCGTCGTAGCGGTGCCCGAGGCAGGCGGTGTGGCTGCCGAGCGAGCCGTCGACGAACAGGTCGCCGCCGACGCCGTGCGCGCCGAGCGCCCGGGCCCGCTCGATCCCGCCGTCCTGGGCCAGCTCGCCCCAGTAGCCGAGCACGGTCGGCCCCGGCTCGGACCGGGCCAGCTCAAGCAGGAGCGCGAAGTCGTCCTCGCCGTCGATGCCGGGGCCGCCGCACTCGTGCAGGCAGCCGATCCCCAGGGACCCGGCGCGGGCGCGGGCGGCCCGCTGGGCGTCGCGGCGCTGGGCTGCTCCCAGGCCCTGGAAGGCGGCCCGGCGCACGGCGGAGTGCGACTCCTCCTTGACCAGCCCGTCTCCGGCCCAGCCGTCGAGCCCGCGCGCCTCGGGGACGGCGGCGAGCAGGGCACTGGAGGCAACCGCGCTGTGGCAGTCGGTGCGGGCCAGGTAGACCACACCGCCGTAGCTGGCCCGGTCCAGCTCGGCCGCGGTCGGCGGACGGCGCTCCGGCCAGGCGTCCTCCTCCCAGCCGGTGCCGAGCACCACTCCCCCGCGCGCCGCACGGGCGGCCTGGGCGACCCGGTCGAGCAGCACGGCCAGCGACGGCGCGTCGGCCAGGTCCAGACCGGTGAGCGCGAGCCCGGTCGTCGTGGTGTGGACGTGCGCGTCGACGAACGCCGGCGCCAGCCAGGCGTCGTCGAGGTCGACGGTGACGTCGGCGTGCATCGTGTCGGCGGCCCCCTCGGAGCCGACCCAGGCGACGGTGTCGCGGTCGACGAGCAAGGCGGTGGCGAAGGGATCGGCGGGCGAGCGCACCCGGCCGCGGCGATAGAGCGTCGTGGTCACGCGCGCGAGCCTAGGAGCCTCGGGCAGGACGGGCGATCCGCCTGCGTGGCGTCTTTCCGGCGGGCGGATCGCCCCCTACAGTGGGTCGATGACGACTCTCCTGCCTGACGCGCCCCCGGTGACCCCGGCGACCGTCCACGACGTCCTGCGCCGCAGCCTGCTGGTGGACGGCTTCGACATGGTGCTCGACCTGGAGGCCAGCGCCGGCTCCCGGCTGGTCGACGCCCGGGACGGGACGGCCTACCTGGACCTGTTCACGTTCTTCGCCTCCAACGCGCTCGGGATGAACCATCCGGCGCTCGCCCACGACCCGGTCTTCCGGGAGGAGCTGCTCACGGCGGCGCTGAACAAGCCGAGCAACTCCGACGTCTACAGCGAGCCGATGGCGCGCTTCGTCGCGACGTTCGCCCGGGTCCTGGGCGACCCCGGCCTGCCCTACCTGTTCTTCGTCGAGGGCGGCGCCCTGGCGGTCGAGAACGCGCTCAAGGTCGCCTTCGACTGGAAGTCGCGGTGGAACGAGGCGCACGGCATCGACCCCTCGCTCGGCACCAAGGTGCTGCACCTGCGCGATGCCTTCCACGGCCGCAGCGGCTACACGATGAGCGTGACGAACACCGATCCGGTGAAGGTCGCCCGCTTCCCGCAGTTCGCCTGGCCGCGGATCAGCAACCCGTACCTCTCCGAGGGGACGGACGTCGCTGCCCGCGAGCGGGCCACCCTGGCCGAGGCCCGCGCGGCCTTCGAGATGCACCCGCACGACATCGCCTGCTTCCTGATGGAGCCGATCCAGGGCGAGGGCGGCGACCACCACTTCCGTCCGGAGTTCCTGCAGGCGATGCAGGCGCTGTGCCATGAGCACGACGCGCTGCTCGTCCTTGATGAGGTCCAGACCGGCGCCGGGCTGACCGGCACCGCCTGGGCCTTCCAGCAGCTCGGCGTGCAGCCCGACGTCGTGGCCTTCGGTAAGAAGACCCAGGTCTGCGGCGTCATGGCCGGTGGACGCGTCGACGAGGTGCCGGACAACGTTTTCGCCGTCGGCTCGCGGATCAACTCCACGTGGGGCGGCTCGCTCACCGACATGGTCCGCGCCCGGCGGATCCTCGAGGTC
Organism: Mycobacteriales bacterium; assembly: GCA_038255675.1. GTDB lineage: Bacteria > Actinomycetota > Actinomycetes > Mycobacteriales > SCTD01 > SCTD01. The sequence goes on along the minus strand of JBBSLB010000012.1, from coordinate 16,607 downwards.
GTCGAGGCCGACGGGCTCATCGCCCGTGCTGCCTCGCTCGGCCCGGTGCTGCTCGACCTGCTGCGCGGGCTCGCCGCCACCCACCGCGAGGTCACCGACATCCGCGGACGTGGCCTGATGTGCGCGTTCTCGCTGCCCGATGCGGCCCTGCGTGACGAGGTCATCACCGCCCTGCGCGAGGATGAGCAGGTCCTGCTGCTCGGCTGCGGCACGCGCAGCGTGCGGTTCCGCCCCGCCCTCACCGTCTCCCCCGAGGACCTGGCCGCCGGCGTCGCCGCGCTGGACCGGGTCCTGTCACGAAAGGCCTCTGCATGACCCGCGTCGACTCCTTCGTCAACGGCCGCCCGCTCGTCGGCGCCGCCGGGACCATCACCTCCACCAACCCGGCGCAGCTCACCGACGTTGTCGCCGAGGTGTCGCTCGCGACGGCAGAGCAGGTGGTGGAGGCGTTCCGCGCCGCCAAGGCTGCGCAGCCCGCCTGGGCGGCCACACCTGCCCCCGTGCGCGGGCAGGTCATCGCCCGCATCGGCCGGCTCGTCGAGGAGAACTTCGAGGCGCTGGCCCAGCTGGTCACCCGTGAGGTCGGCAAGCCGATCGCCGAGGCGCGCGGTGAGGTGCAGGAGATCGTCGACACCTGCGACTTCTTCCTCGGCGAGGGCCGGCGGCTCTACGGCCAGACCGTCCCGAGCGAGATGCGCGACAAGCAGCTGTTCACCTTCCGGGTGCCCGTCGGCGTCGCCGGCATCATCACCGCGGGCAACTTCCCGACCGCCGTGCCGAGCTGGTACCTCGTACCGGCGCTGCTCTGCGGCAACGCCGTCGTGTGGAAGCCGGCTGAGTACTCCGCCGCGCTCGGCGACGCGCTGCACCGGCTGTTCGTGGCCGGTGGCCTGCCCGACGGTGTGTTGAACACGGTGCACGCTGACGGTCCGGCGACCTTCGACGGGCTCGAGAAGGCCCTGCAGGCAGGGCTGGTCAACAAGATCGGCTTCACCGGTTCGTCCGAGGTGGGCGTGCGGATCGGCGAGCTCGCCGGCCGGCACCTGCAGAACGCCTGCCTCGAGCTGGGCGGGAAGAACCCGCTCGTCGTCATGCCCGACGCCGATCTGGACCTGGCTGCCGAGGGCGCGTTGTTCTCCGGCTTCGGGACGGCTGGTCAGCGCTGCACCTCGCTCGGCGTCGCGATCGTGCACGACGACGTCTACGACGCCTTCCTCTCGACGTTCCTCGCCCGCGTCGAGTCTGCCGTGATCGGCGACCCGACCGACAGCTCTGTGCTGTACGGCCCGATGCTCGGCGAGCGCTTCCTGGACGGCTTCGAGAAGTGGCTGGGTGAGGTGCAGCCGCACCACCAGGTGCACGGCTCCACCGGCACCGGCCGCATCACCGCTGACAACCCGCGCGAGGGCTTCGTCGGCGACCCGGAGGCGGGCGTCTTCGCCCACCCGGCGGTCGTCACCGGCGTACGACCTGACGACGCGCTCTACCGCAACGAGACCTTCGGGCCGCTGGTGCCGGTGATGCGCTTCTCCACGTTCGACGAGGCCGTCGAGCTGGCGAACGGCCACGGCTACGGATTGTCCGCCGCCATCTACACCCGCGACGCGCAGGCGGCCTTCCGCTTCCGGGAGCGCGTCTCGGCAGGGATGCTGTCGGTGAACAACTCGACCTCCGGCGCAGAGGCCCACCTGCCGTTCGGCGGGAACGGCAAGAGCGGCAACGGCTCTCGCCAGTCCGGCGTCTGGGTGCTCGACCAGTTCACCCGCTGGCAGTCGATGAACTGGGACTACGCCGGCAAGCTGCAGAAGGCGCAGATGGACGTCGAGGTTCCCAGCGGCGACCCGGCCTTCCGCCTCTGACCTGGGCTAGCGCAGGCGGTCCTTGTCGCGGTCCGAGGTGACGTCCTGGCCCGAGTCGTCGCGCCGGGTGTCCTCACTCAGGTCGCGGTCCCCCCGCGGGTAGGGCTCGCCGGACTCCTCGCTCACGAGCTCCTCGAAGACCTGTCGGAAGTGCAGCATCCCCTGGCGGACCTGCTCGGTGTCGGCGCGGTTGCTCGTGTTGGCCTGCTCGATGGCGTGGCCCGCCCGGAAGCCCTCCAGGACGCGGCCGTGCTCGACGGACAGCATCCGCTCGGACTCGCGGGAGTCGCCCGTCGGGAAGCCCCGCTCGGCGAGCAGCTGGGTGAGCAGCGCATCGGCCTCGGACAGCGCCAGGACGGGGTTGTCCACGAAGCGGTTCTGCACGCCGTCCCAGGCGCTGAGGTAGCGCTGCCGGCTGGCCGAGGACAGCGGCCGGATGTCGAGCTTCTCGTGCTCCTGCTTGCGCGCCGCGAGGTCTCGTTCGGCGTCGCGGCGCTTGTCGGAGGTCTCGACGGTGCGGTCGTACTCGTCGCCGAAGGTGCCGCGCAGGTCCTGCGTGCGCTTCTTCTTCCGCGCTGCGGCAAGAACGGCCGCGACGATGAGCAGCACGACGACGATCGCGACGACGAGCAGGACGATCTCGGTGGTGGTCATGTGCGGCTCCTCGATGGGGGGCGGACCGGGACGCCTCGTGACCTTCCCGTCGAGCCGCAACGGCAACCGGGACGCGGCCCGGCGATCGTGACGCTCTGGTGACGGCGCGTGCGGATGTGCTCCTGGGGGTAGCCCCTTCCGCATGCCGACCGACGCTGACGACGCCGCGCTCGCCCTCGACGAGAGCGGTCCGGGCGAGGTGGCTCTGCCGACCTTCCCGGTGCTCGCCCGGCTGCGGAGCGTCGCGCCCGACGAGGCGGCCGCGCTGTCCGACGCCCGCCAGCAGCTGGCGCCGGTCGCCGGGATGTACGACGACGTCGAGGTCGAGCGCCGCGAGGACGACGGCAGCTTCTGGGTCGTTGCCCGGTTCGTCACCGTCAGCGTCGACGCGCACACCGCCGTGCTCGGCGTGCACGGGTCCCTGTCGGACGCCGCCGTCCCCGTGGACGAGGTCTGGGTCGCCCCCTAGCGTCAGCGCCCTGTGCGGTACCAGTTCGGAGAGGTGTTGGGCGGCGGGTCGTAGGTCGCCTTGACCACCAGCAGGTTCGGCCCGCCGGAGGCGATGCCCTCGGCCACCGCTGCGGTCAGCTCGTCGACCGTCACCTCGCGGGCCGGCACCCGGAAGGCGGCCGCCAGCGCGACGAAGTCCGGCGGCTCGAGCTCGGTGCCGACCGGCTGCTCGCCGTCCTGCACGAAGTCGTAGCGCAGCATGCCGTAACCCCCGTCGTCGACAAGCACGACGGTCACCGGTAGCCGCTCCTGCGCCGCGGTCGCCAGATCGCCGCACGCGAAGAGGAACCCGCCGTCGCCGACCACCGCCACGGTCGGCCGGCCAGAGAGGGACGTGCCGAGCGCGGCCGGGAAGCCGAAGCCGAGCGTGCCCCACCCGACCGGGTAGGCAAGGCCGCGAGGGGCGCTGACACGGCCGTAGCCGCCGTACCAGTAGCCGGCCACACACATGTCGGCCACGACGACGGCGTCGGGCGGCAGCGCGGCCTCGAGCGCGTCCAGGAACGGCATCGCGGGTCGGCCCGCGGTGACCGACCACCACGGGTCACGGGACTGCTGCGGGAGACCGGCCACCAGCGCTTCCAGCGCCTCGTGCGCGCCCGCCTGCACCAGGACGTCCGGCGGGTAGTTCACCGGTCGGACCAGGTCGACCGCGACGAGCACCGGTGGCTGCGGCTGGCGGAAGCCCTGCGTGTTCATCGCGTCGAGGTCGCTGCCGACGACGAGCACCAGGTCGGCCTCGTCCCACAGCCCGCCGACCGTCGGGTCGTGCGGCGGCAGCGCTACGGCGCTCGGGTGGTCGGCCGGCAGCAGCCCGCGACCGCCGTACGACGACAGGACCGGTGCGCCCAGGCGCGCGGCCAGCTCGGCGAGCGGGCCGCCGGCGTCGGCAGCGGTCGCCCCTCCCCCGGCCCAGACCAGCGGCCGGCGCGCACCGGTGAGGGCGGCGAGAGCGTCGGCCACGTCGACGTCGGCGCGCGCAGCTGCCACGGCAGGCACGGGGACCGGCTCGGGTGCTGATGCCGACAGCAGGTCGGTGGGCACCTCGAGGTAGACCGGCCGGCGCGGCGCCTCGAGCGCGAGACGCCCTGCGCGGACGGCGGTCTCGTAGAGGTCCTCCACGCGCTCTACGCGCAGGCAGGCCTTGGTGACCGGGCGGAAAAATGACGCCTGGTCGGTGGTCTCGTGCAGCACCCCGCGGTACTGGCCCGGGCGGCGCACCGTCGTCGGGATGTCGGTGGCGAGCACGAGCAGCGGGGTGTGGCACGACCACGCCTCGCCGGTCGCGGCAACGACGTTGGCCGCGCCCGGGCCGGTCGTCGTCACAGCGACACCGAGTCCTCCGGTCGCGCGCGCGTAGCCGTCTGCGGCGTAGCCGGCGGTCTGCTCGTGCCGCACGCCGACCAGGCGGACGTCCGAGGTCCCGAACGCCTTCCAGGCGGCGAGGTTGTGCACCCCCGGCAACCCGAACGCGACCTCGACGTCGAGCGCGCGCAGCGCCGCGACCAGAGCCTCACCGCCTGTCGGCACCGACGACCTCCTCCACCTGCTCCTGCGAGAGGCCGAGGGCGGAGAGCACCTCGGCCGTGTGCTGACCCAGCAGCGGCGGCGCGCGTCGCACGCGCGGCCGCTCGCCGTCGAGCCGGTAGGGCGAGCCGAGCACGCGCACCGGACCGGCCGGGTGGTCGAGCTCCTGCACCAGCCCGACGGCCGCGACGTGCGGGTCGTCGGGCAGCGCGGCGAGGTCCTGCACGACCGCGCACGGCACGCCCGCGGCATCGAGTACCTGTGCCCACTCCCCCGCGGTCCGCTGCGAGAACACCTGCGCCAGGGCGCTTCCCAGCGCGGCGCGGTCGGCGACGCGACCGGCGTTGGTCTGCCAACCCGGTCGCACGTCGAGCCCGACGGCCGCGGCGAGCGAGGCGAACTGCGCGTCGTTGCCGGCCCCGACCACGAGCGGCCGGTCGGCGCAGGGAACCGGCCCGTACGGAGCGATGTTGGGGTGGTCGTTGCCGGTGAACGTCGGGACCTGCCCGCCGACCAGCGCGTTGGAGGCCTGGTTGACGAGCATCGAGACGGCTGCCTCGAGCAGGCCCACCTCGACGCGCAGCGGGGTGCGCGACAGCAGTCCGGCCAGCGCCCCGACCGCGGCGTACAGGCCGGTCACGACGTCGGCGACGGCCACACCGACCTTGGTCGGCTCGCTGGTGCCGGTGACCGACATCAGGCCGCTGCGCGCCTGCGCCATCACGTCGTAGCCCGGCTGCGCGCCGGCCGGGCCGTCGCCGCCCGCCCCGCGCACCGACACCCAGACGGCCGACGCGCCCGCGCGCAGCCCCTCAAGACCGAGCGAGACCAGGTGGTGCGGCAGGAAGTTCTCGACGACGACGTCGGCGGCCTCGACCAGCCGGGCGACCACCGCGCGGCCCTCCGGACGGGTCAGGTCCAGCGCCACCGAGCGCCGGTCGCGGTTGACCGAGAAGAAGTACGCCGCGTCATCGCCGTGGAACGGCGGGCCCCAGTGCCGGGTGTCGTCACCGCGCCCCGGCCGTTCGACCTTGACGACGTCGGCCCCGAGGTCGGCCAGCACCATGCAGCAGTACGGACCGGCCAGCACGCGCGACAGGTCGAGCACGCGGACGCCGCCGAGCGGCCCCTGCGGCGGCAGGCCGGGCGGCCAGCCGGGGCCGGCCGACAGGGCCCGCTCGAGCCCGTTGCTGGTCACCGCCGAAGCCTTCCACGCCTTGCTCGAGCGACGCAGCGGCAACACGCGCAAGGGCGGCGTCCCGATGATCCCCGCGTGGTGTCTCCGATGCATCTCGTTCTTCCAGAGCCGGTTTAACCGCCTGTGAGCGGGGTCACGTCCCTGGCCATGCCCCCTGACATGAGGGGTGCCCGGACGTGGCCGCAGCCCGGCGACCACACCTCTCCAGGAGCCGATGTGCCTGACAGCAGCACAGATCCCCGTGGCGGCCGACCCGCCCCGACCCGGCGACGACGGCGCAGGGCGGCCGCGGTGGGGCTGGCCCTGTCCGCCTCCGTGCTGGCCGCGTGCGGGGGGGACGGTGGCGGGGACGGCGTCCTCACCTGGTACACCAACCCCGACGCGGGCGGCCAGGCGGAGATCGCGGCCCGCTGCACCGAGGCCGCCGGCGGCGCCTACACCATCGAGACAGCCGTGCTGCCGCGCGAAGCCGCGGCGCAGCGGGAGCAGCTGGTCCGCCGGCTCGCCGCCGAGGACGACTCGATCGACCTGATGAGCCTGGACCCGCCGTTCATCCCGGAGTTCGCCGAGGCCGGTTTCCTCGCCGAGATCCCCCAGGACCGGGTGGATCAGTTCACCGAGGGCGTCGTCGAGAGTGCTGTCGTCGGCTCCACCTGGAAGGACGAGCTGGTCGCCGTGCCGTTCTGGGCCAACACGCAGCTGCTCTGGTACCGCACCTCTGTGGCTGAGGCGGCGGGGCTGGACATGACCCAGCCCGTCACGTGGGAACAGCTGGTCGACGCCGCCAAGGAGCAGGACGTGTTCCTGGGCGTGCAAGGCGTCCGAGCCGAGGCGCTGACCGTGTGGCTCAACGCCCTGATCGAGTCGGCCGGCGGGGAGATCATCACCGATACCCAGGCAGGGCCTTCGGACATCGAGCTCGGCCTGACCGCCGATCCGGCGGCACGCGCGGCGGAGGTGATCGAGATGATCGCCGAGGCGGGGGTGGCCGGGCCGGCGTTCTCCACGCAGGACGAGGGCGCGTCGGCCGACCGGTTCGACGGCGACCAGGGCGGTTTCATGGTCAACTACCCGTTCGTCTGGCCGCGCGCGCTCGGCGCCGCTGAGGCCGGCACGCTCGACGCCTCCGTCCCCGAGGACTACGGCTGGACGATCTACCCGCGGGTCGATCCCGACGAGCCGGCCCGTCCGCCGTACGGCGGGATCAACCTCGGGGTCGGTGCCTTCAGCCAGGACACCGAGCTGGCCTTCGACGCTGCCGAGTGCATCACGAGCGCGGAGAACCAGAAGTTCTACTTCATCACCAACGGGAACCCGGCATCGCTCACCGAGGTCTACGACGACCCCGAGGTGCTGGAGGAGTTCCCGATGGCACCGGAGATCCGGGAGTCGCTGGACCAGGCCGCGCCGCGGCCGCAGACCGCCTACTACAACGAGGTCTCGCAGAGCCTGCAGCGCGTCTACCACCCGCCGTCGTCGGTGACGCCGGGCGAGACGGGACGACGAGCCGCTGAGCTCATCAAGGCCGTGCTCGCGAAGGAGCAGCTGCTGTGACCACGACGACGCTCCCGCCCGCCGGGGACAAGACCACCCCGAAGTCCGCGCCGAAGCGCACCCTCAGCGACCGGGCCCGGGCCGAGCGCAAGCTCGGCTGGATGCTGGCCGGACCGGCCTTCGCCGTCATGCTGCTGGTCACCGCCTACCCGATCCTGCAGGCCTTCTACGAGTCCCTGTTCGACTTCCGCCTGACCGACCCGGACAACCGGTCCTTCACCTGGTTCTCCAACTACTACGTCGTGCTCACCGACCGCATCTGGTGGATCTCGCTGGGGGTGACGCTGTTCATCACCGTCGTCACGGTGGCGGTCGAGCTCGTGCTCGGCTTCGCCCTGGCCCTGGTGATGGTCAAGGCGCTGTCGAGCATCCGGCCCGTGATCCGCGCCGCGATCCTCATCCCATACGCCGTCATCACGGTCGTGTCGGCCTTTGCCTGGCAGTTCGCCTTCTCGCTGACCTCCGGGTTCGTGAACACCTGGTTCAACTGGATCCCGGGGATCAGCGACACCACCAACTGGTTCGGCGGGCAGTGGTCGGCGCTGTTCGTCGTCTGCCTTGCCGAGATCTGGAAGACGACGCCGTTCATCTCCCTGCTCCTGCTCGCCGGCCTCGCCCAGGTGCCCGAGGTTCTGCAGGAGGCTGCCCGCGTCGACGGGGCGACCTGGTGGCAGCGGATGACCAAGGTGACCATCCCCAACATGAAGGCGGCGATCATGGTCGCGCTGCTGTTCCGGAGCCTGGACGCGTTCCGCGTCTTCGACAGCATCTTCGTCATGACGGGGGGCGCCAACAACACCGAGACGGTGTCGTTCCTGGCCTACCGGCAGACGATCAGCCGGCTCGAGATCGGACTCGGCTCGGCCGTGTCGGTGCTGCTGTTCCTCTGCGTCGTGATCATCTGCGCGATCTTCATCAAGGGTTTCAAGGTGGATCTGTCCTCCTCGACGGGAGGCAAGTGATGTCGACCAAGGAGAAGCGCCTCTGGATCGTCGCCGGGATCGGCATCGTCGTCTACGCGCTGTTCCCGATCGCGTGGATCGTCTCGCTCTCGCTCAAGGCGCCGAGCGACCTGTCCAACGGGCAGTTCCTGCCGACGAGCGTGTCGTTCGAGAACTACCAGCTGATCCTCACCGGTGATGCCAGCGACCTGTTCCTGCCGGCGCTCAGGAACTCCTTCGGCATCGTGCTCATCGCCACCGGGATCGCCTGCTTCCTCGCGATGTTCGCCGCGTACGCCATCGCCCGGCTGGACTTCCCCGGCAAGAAGCTGATCCTGTCCACCGCGCTCGCGGTCGCGATCTTCCCGGTCATCTCGATCGTCACGCCGCTGTTCAACCTGTGGCGCCAGATCGGCCTCTACGACACCTGGCCCGGGCTCATCATCCCGTACCTCTCGCTCACGCTGCCCATCTCGATCTGGACCCTGTCGGCCTTCTTCCGGGAGATCCCGTGGGAGATGGAGCAGGCCGCTCAGGTGGACGGCGCCACGACCTGGCAGGCCTTCCGCAAGGTGATCGTCCCGCTGGCCGCGCCGGGCGTGTTCACCACCGCGATCATCGCTTTCTTCATCGCCTGGAACGACTTCGTCTACGGCATCTCGCTGACCTCCACCAATGCGGCCCGACCGGTCCCCGCGGCGCTCGGCCTGTTCTCCGGGGCCTCGCAGTTCGAGTCCCCCGTCGGCGGCATCTCCGCGGCCGCCGTCGTCGTCACCATCCCCGTGATCATCCTTGTCCTGCTCTTCCAGCGGCGCATCGTCGCCGGCCTCACCAACGGCGCTGTCAAGGGCTGACTGCCCGCCGGCCCGACACCTAGGAGACCCCGCGATGGCTGCCATCGAGATGAACAACATCATCAAGAAGTACGACGACGGCTTCCCGGCCGTGAACGACGTGAGCCTGGACATCGCCGACGGCGAGTTCATGATCCTGGTCGGCCCGTCCGGCTGCGGGAAGTCCACGCTGCTGCGGATGATCGTCGGCCTGGAGGACATCACCAGCGGTGACATGATCATCGGGGGCAAGCGCGTCAACGACAAGGCGCCGCGCGAGCGCAACCTGTCGATGGTGTTCCAGAACTACGCGCTCTACCCGCACCTCACCGTCTACGAGAACATCGCCTTCCCGCTGCGGCTGGCCAAGATGGACGACAAGGAGGTCGACCGACGGGTCCAGGAGGCCTCCGACGTGCTCGAGCTGCACGAGCACCTGGATCGCAAGCCCGCGAACCTGTCCGGTGGTCAGCGCCAACGCGTGGCCATGGGCCGCGCGATCGTGCGGCAGGCCGAGGCGTTCCTGTTCGACGAGCCGCTGTCGAACCTCGACGCCAAGCTGCGCGGTCAGATGCGCACCGAGATCTCCCGGCTCCAGCGCCGGCTCGGCATCACCACCGTCTACGTCACCCACGACCAGACCGAGGCGATGACCCTCGGCGACCGGGTCGCGGTCCTGCGCAAGGGCCTGCTCCAGCAGGTCGCCTCGCCGCGCGAGCTCTACGAGCAGCCGGTCAACCTGTTCGTCGCCGGCTTCATCGGCTCGCCGCCGATGAACTTCCTGCCGGCGACGGTGAAGGGCAGCACGCTCGAGACGCCCTTCGGCGAGGTGACGCTCGACGACGAGAAGGCCCGGGCGGTCGCCGGCAAGGACCTCGTCCTCATGGGTGTGCGGCCGGAGTACTTCGAGGACGCCTCCCTCGTCGAGGACAGCAAGCGCAGCCTGGGCTCGACCTTCACCGCGCGGGTCGACGTCACCGAGTGGCTCGGCGACTCGCAGTACGCCTACATCCCGTTCGACGCGCCGAAGGAGGTCGAGGAGCAGCTCAAGGAGCTCTCCCGCGAGCTCGACAGCGACCAGCTGCGCACCCAGGCCATCGTGTCCATCGACTCCACCAGCCGCATCCGCGAGGGCCGCGACGCGGAGTTCTGGATCGACACCCGCAAGGTGCACTGCTTCGACCCGGCGTCCGGGGACAACCTCACTCGCGACGCCGAAGCCGGCGCGAAGCTGACCCGCGAGGCGGGCGAGGACCGAGAGGCCGACCTCGCCGCCAACGCCGAGCGTGACGCGCACCCGACCTCGCAGGGCAGCGGCACGGCTCCGCCCAACGGCAGCACGCGGGTCTGACCGCGACGGGACGGCGGGCTGGTGCCCGTCCTCCGCTGTGCTGCACGGGGTCGGGGTGCGAGGCTGCGCGGGAGGATCGGAGGGCAGCCGTGGCGAGTGCGACGGACCTGAGGTTTCGCGTGAGCTCCCCAGATCTGCTTCGGCTGCCCTGGGACCTGCCGCTGGAGCTGTGGGGGCCTGAGACGGCCGACCTGCGCGAGCTGCCGGTCGGGCCGAGTCGACACCTGGTCCGGTTCCCCTACGTCGACGGCTGCCTGTGGGCGGTGAAGGAGCTGCCCGAGCGGGTGGCCGGCCGGGAGTACTCGGTGCTGCGCCAGCTCGAGGTCAAGGACCTGCCGGCGGTGCGGGCGGTCGGGCTCGCGGTTCAGCACGAGTCCGGCAACGCGCTGCTCGTCACCCGCTATCTCGAGCGGTCATGGCAGTTCCGGCGGCTGCTCATGCGGCTGCCACCGAACCGGCCGCTGCACCGCGCCCGGCTGCTCGATGCCATGGCCAGCCTGCTCGTCGACCTGCATCGCAACGGCGTCTACTGGGGCGACTGCTCGCTGGCCAACACGCTGTTCTCCCGCGACGGCCAGCGGCTGCAGGCCTGGCTGGTCGACGCCGAGACCAGCGAGATCCACCCCGAGCTGAGCACCGGGCAGCGGCTGGACGACCTGGACATCATGGTGGAGAACGTCGCCGGTGGGTTGCTCGACCTGGCCATGATGCTGGACCGCCCGACCGAGATGCACGCTCAGCTCATCGAGGAGGCGGCCGGGGTCGGCACCCGCTACAACGAGTTGTGGGACGTGCTCAGCGAGCAGCCGCTGCTCGAGTTCGGCGACCGGCACGACGTCGAGGGGCGCATCCGCCGGCTCAACGATCTGGGCTTCGCGGTGGACGAGCTCAGCCTCGAGCCGACCGGGTCGGGTGACGAGCGGCTGCGGCTGAAGGTGACGGTCGCCGCGCGGCGCTTCCACGCGGTCGAGCTCTTCGAGCTGACCGGGCTCGAGGTCGGCGAGGGCCAGGCGCAGGTCCTGCTCGCGGATCTGCACAGCTACGTCGCCACCCTTCCCGACAGCGCACGCGGGCTGCAGCGGGGACCGGGCTCGGTCAGCCGCGCCGAGGCGGTGCAGCGCTGGTTGGACGAGGTGCTCAGACCTCTCATGGAACGCGCGCACGAGGCCGTCGGGCGGCTAGGCGACCCCGTGCAGGCCTACTGCGACCTGCTGGAGGTCCGCTGGCTGCTCAGCGAGCAGGCCGGCTGCGACATCGGCAACACGGCCGCGCTGGAAGCCCTCGCGAACCGGTCGCTGCCGACCGACTCGGCGGCCATGGTGGTCGTCGCGGAGGAGGACACCCTGGAGATGGCCCGGCCCACGCACGAGCAGCTCGCAGCGCTGCGCGAGCAGACCGCCGCGGCCGGAGACCGGGAGGGCTGAGAGGTGGACGGGACGACGGCCGCACGGCTGGTGGCGCTGCTGCTCGCCCCGTCGGCCGTCGCGGGAGCCGTCGTGGTCGCCGTGCGTGGCTCCCGCGCCCTCGGGGCCCGGTGGCGGCGGCGGACGGCGGTCCCGTCCGGTCCCCCGCTGGAGCAGTCGGCGGTGGCGCTGCGACGGCTGCTCGCCGAGCACGACCGGGTGCGGCGGGCGCCGGACGTCGCCGTGCGGGCCGCCCGGCTGCGGGCGCTCGACGGTGCGATCACGGACTGCGCCCTCGATGCGGCGCGAGCCCTGGAGGTTTCGGCGCCCACCCAGTCGGGTCGCGACCCGCTCCCCCGCGAGGCGCTGCGCGAGCTGCTGGCCGACCTGGCTGAGGCGGGGCTGCTGCTACCCGGAGCGGCGCGCTTCGGCCGCTGATCGTGGACGCCTCGAAGGCCGGCAGGGCACCGGGTCGCGCTGCTGACTAGCCTGCGGCCGTGGCCCTCGATCCCGCTGCCCTGCCCGACGCCGAGCTTGCGTTCCTCGCCGAGCGGCACCTTGCCACGCTCACCACGCTGCGCTCGGACGGCACCCCCCACGTCGTCGCCGTCGGGTTCACCTGGGACGACGAGGCGGGTCTGGTCCGGGTCATCACGAACGGCACGTCCCGCAAGGTCGCCAACGTCCGGGCCGGCTCACCGCGGGCGGTCGTGGCGCAGGTCGACGGTCGCCGGTGGATGTCTCTCGAGGGCGTGCCGACCGTGAGCGACGACCCGGAGCGGGTTGCCGAGGCCGTCCGTCGCTACGCCCTGCGCTACCGCCAGCCGAGCGAGAACCCGCATCGCGTCGTGGTCGAGATCCGGGTGGACCGGGTGCTCGGCAAGGGGTGACCGGGCGGCCCGGACCGCCGGGCTGCCTACGCGTCGATCGCCGGTGGCGTGCGCGCCTCCCACGGCGTGCTCAGCACGACGGTGGTGCGGGTGGAGACCCCGGCGGCGGCACGCACCTCCTGCAACAGCTGCTCGAGCTCGGCCGGACCGGCCACGCGCACCTGGAGGATGTAGCTCTCCTCCCCCGCGACGCTGTGGCAGGCCTCTATCGCGGCCAGGTGCCGCAGCCGGTCCGGGGCGTCGTCCGGGGCAGCCGGGTCGATCGGCTGGATGGAGATGAACGCCGCCAGCGGTAGGCCGGCAGCGACCGGGTCCACCCGCGCCGCGTAGCCGGTGATGGCGCCGCGCTGCTCCAGCCGCCTCACCCGTTGGTGGACGGCGCTGGTGGACAGGCCGGTGTCCCGAGCCAGGTCGGCGTAGGACTTGCGGCCGTCGCCGGCCAGCAGCATGAGCAGGGCGCGGTCGAGCTCGTCGAGGGGCGGTGCGCTCACGACGTCAGCGAGCGGCCGATGACGACGCGCTGCACCTGGTTGGTGCCCTCGACGATCTGCAGGATCTTGGCCTCGCGCAGGTACCGCTCGGCGGGGAAGTCCTCGACGTAGCCGTAGCCCCCGAGCACCTGGACGGCGTCGGTCGTGACGCGCATCGCCGTGTCGGTGGCGAAGAGCTTGCTCATCGCCGCCTGCGGCCCGAACGGCTGCCCCGCGTCGCGGCGCCGGGCGGTCGAGAGGTAGAGCGCGCGCGCCGCCTCCACCTGCGTCGCCATGTCGGCCAGCAAGAAGGACAGCCCTTGGAAGTCGGCGATCCGCTGGCCGAACTGCTTGCGTTCCTTGGCGTAGTCGACGGCGGTGTCCAGCGCGGCCTGGGCGAGGCCGACCGCGCACGCCGCAATGCCCAGCCGCCCGCCGTCGAGCGCACTCATCGCGATCCGGAAGCCTTGGCCCGGCTCGCCGAGCATCCTGTCGGCCGGCACCCGCGCCGCGTCGAGTTGGATGCTGGCGGTCGTGCTGGACCGCATGCCCATCTTCTTCTCCGGCGCCTGCGGCTGCAGGCCCGGTGTCGACGCCTCGGCCAGCAGGCACGAGATGCCCTTCGCCCCGGCCTCCCCCGTACGCACCATGAGGTTGTAGAAGTCGGCTTCGCCGCCGTGCGTCACCCAGGCCTTGGCCCCGTCGACGACCCACGCGTCACCGTCCAGGACGGCGCGCGTCTGCAGCGCCGCGGCGTCGCTCCCACTGCCCGCCTCGCTCAGGCAGTACGCCCCGAGCAGCTCCCCGCCGAGCATGTCCGGCAGCCACTGGTCCTTCTGCTCGGTCGTGCCGTAGGCGTAGAGCGGGAAGCAGCTGAGCGTGTGCACGCTCGCGCCCAGCCCGACCGCGAGCCAGCCGCGGCTGAGCTCCTCGAGCACCTGCAGGTAGACCTCGTACGGCTGCGCTGCGCCGCCGTGCTCCTCGCCGTAGGGCAGCCCGAGCAACCCGGCCTTCCCCAAAGTCCGGAACAGCTCGCGCGGGAAGGCGCTCCGCGCCTCCATCTCGGCGGCCTGCGGCGTGACCTCCCGCTCCACGAGGTCGCGGGTGAGGGCGAGCAGCTCGGCCGCCTCAGCGGACGGCAGGCTGCGGACGACGGGCGGCACGAGGCTCCTCAGGCAGGACGATGGGCGGTCAGTGCACTGCCCCGCAGGCTATCCCCGTACCCCCGCCACCCGCTCCGCCGCCGGCCCGGTGCCCGGACGACGCAGATCTGCTGCCATCCCCGGCAGCAGATTCGCAGCCTCCAGTGTCGAGTTGTCCGGAGCCGCATTCGGCGGGCGCATCGTGCTGCACGGGGACCTTGCCTTGGCGCTCTGGTTGCCGCCGGCCCAGCCGCTGCAGCAAGCGGTCGTGTGCGTGACGCCAAGCCCGTACGAGCCCGCGGCCAGTCCGCGGCCCAGCACACCGGACCTCGACGTCGTGGTCGACGGCGACCTGCATCCCGCCGGGCTGGTCGAGGTGAGCCTCGAGTGCTGGAGCGTCAGCGTCGAGAGCCCCGCAGACCTCGCCCTGTCGTACCCCGCGCACCGGGCCCAGCTGCGAGCGGTGGGGGCGCTGCTGCACGACGAGGCAGTCCGGGACGAGGCCGGCCGCCGGGTCCGGGCCCATGCCGACCCGCACCACGGGGCCGAGTCTCGAGACGTTGTCCACACCAAGCGGTTCGGGTCGCTGCCCATGCCGCCAGAGGCGGACCGGCGGAGCTGGCGGCTCGCCGATGACGCGAGCCTGGCGGCCTGGCTGCGCCGCTACGGCTACCCCGCCTGACGCGGTGCCGGCGAGGGCGGAGTCACCTCCCCGGTCGGGGCGGGTGAGAGGGTGCGCGGGTGCCTGGACAGCTGACCCTGCTCGATGCCCCCTCTCTTTGGTACCGCGCGTTTCACGGCGTGCCGGAGTCGGTCACCGCCCCGGACGGCTCCCCTGTCAACGCGGTCCGCGGGACGATCGACCTCGTCGCGCGGATCGTGAAGGACACCCGGCCAGCGCGGCTGGTGGCCTGCCTCGACCTGGACTGGCGGCCGCAGTTCCGGGTGGCGGCGGTCCCGACGTACAAGGCGCACCGCCTTGCCGAGAACGGGGCGGAGGCCGAGCCGGAGTCGCTGGCGCCACAGGTCGCGGTGCTCCTCGAGGTGCTCCACGCCGTGGGCATCGCGGTCGTGGGCGCGGAGGGACACGAGGCCGACGACGTGCTCGGCACGCTCAGTGCGCGGGAGACCGGCGCGGTCGACGTGGTCTCCGGCGACCGCGACATGTTCCAGCTGGTGTGCGACGACGGTCCGGTGCGGGTGCTCTACGCCGTGGAGAAGCTCAAGCCGTACGGCGAGGCCGAGGTCGCGGCGAAGTACGGCATCCCCGGGACGGGCTACGCGGAGTACGCCGTGCTGCGGGGCGACCCGAGCGACGGGCTGCCCGGCGTGAAGGGCGTGGGGGACAAGACCGCCGCGGCGCTGGTCGCCCGCTTCGGCACGGTGGAGGGGATCCTCGCCGCGCTCGACGAGGGGACCGAGGACGGCTTCCCTGCCGGTGCGCGGGCCAAGCTCGAGGCAGCGCGGGACTACCTGGCGGTCGCACCCGCGGTCACCCGGACGGTCCGGGACCTGCCGATCCCGGAGCTGGACGACGCCCTCCCGCGCACCCCGCGGGACCCGGAGCGGCTGATCGCGCTGTCGGACCGGTGGGGGCTCGACAGCCCGCTGGACCGGCTGCTCGCGGCACTCGAGGTGGCCCACAGCGGGGCCTGACGGGTCAGGCCCCCGTCACCCGCCCTGGTGGAAGGCTCCTGCGTCGTCCGGCGGGGTGGGGTCCATCGCATCGCGCAGCCAGTGCTCGGGCAGCACCACGTGGCGCGGGCCCTGCACATGGCCGCGCGGCAGCAGCTCCGAGCCGGGGGGCAGCTCGGCGGCGGGGTCCAGGGCGTCCAGCAGGTCGTCGAGCTCGACCAGGGAGCTGGCCATCGCCAGCTTCTTGCGCGCAGCACCGCCGACCGGGTAGCCGGTCATGTACCAGCCGGTGTGCCGGCGGAAGTCGCGTACCGCGAAGCCCTCGTCGCCGCGGGCCTCGACCAGCATCCGGGCGTGCTGCTTCATCACCGGCACGACGTCGCGGACCGGCGGCGGGGCGGACACCTCGCGGCCGGCGAAGGCGTCGGCCAGGTCGCGGAACAGCCACGGCTTGCCGAGGCAGCCGCGGCCGACGACGACGCCGTCGCACCCGGTCTGCGCCATCATCCGCAGCGCGTCGGTGGCGGCCCAGATGTCGCCGTTGCCGAGCACCGGCACGTGCTCGAGAGCAGCCTTGAGCTCGCCGATCGCGTCCCAGTCGGCCCGGCCGGAGTAGAACTGCTCGGCAGTGCGGGCGTGC
>JBBSLB010000011.1:0-25792 GCA_038255675.1 Mycobacteriales bacterium | reverse complement strand
GAGGAGGCGCAGCGCTCCCACCAGCAGCTGACCCAGCAGGCGGCGGCCGTCATCGGCAACCAGCGCCAGCTGGAGATGAAGCTGGCCCGCCAGATGAGCGAGGTGGAGAAGCTGCAGGGCTCGGCCCGCCAGGCGCTGGTGCTGGCCGACCAGGCCCGCGCCGCCGGTGACGAGGCCAAGGCCCAGCAGTACGAGCAGACCGCCAACACCTTCGCCACGCAGCTCGTCGCCGGCGAGCAGTCGATGGAGGACCTCAAGAGCCTGCACGACCAGGCCCTGCAGGCCGCCGAGCAGGCCAAGAAGGCCGTTGAGCAGAACGCCCATCAGGTGCAGACCAAGCTGGCCGAGCGCAGCAAGCTGCTCACCCAGCTCGAGCAGGCCAAGATGCAGGAGCAGGTCTCGGCCAGTCTCAGCTCGATGTCCGAGCTGTCCGCGCCGGGCACCACGCCGAACCTCAACGAGGTCCGCGACAAGATCGAGACGCGCTACGCCAAGGCACTCGGCCAGGCCGAGCTGGCCCAGAACAGCGTCGAGGGCCGGATGCGTGAGGTCCAGGCGTCCTCGCTCGACATGGCCGGTGCCTCCCGCCTCGATCAGATCCGGGCGTCGATGGCCGGCAACCAGCTCAGCGCTCCGCCGTCGAACACCCCGGCGCAGACCACCCCACCGCTGACCAGCGGCACGTCGACCCCGGCCACCCCGGCCGCAGAGGCCGACGCGGACAAGGCCCCCTAGGCTCCGGTCGATCGTGGAGGAGGACGACCGCGCGCTGGTACGGCGGCTCCAGCGCGACGCCCGGGCCACGGCCAAGGCGGCCACCCGCGCGCAGCGGTCCTACGCCAAGGCGGTCCGCAAGCGCGACAGGCTGCGCTGGCGGGCCCGTCGCCGGCTGCCGCTGCAGTCCGTGGTGGCCGTGGGGTGCGGGATCGCGACGATCCCGGCCGACGACCCGCGGGTCTTCGCCGCGGTGGGGGTCGTGGCGGCCCTGACCGCGGTCCGTTCGCTCGGCCACCTGCTCGCCCCCGAGCCACCGCCGCTGAGCGCTTTGCCGGCCGCGCCCGCCGTCCCGATGCCGCCGCCCGTCGGCAGCGCCGCCTTCCCGGCGGTGCGCCGGCTCGAGGCGGTGCGCGAGGAGCTGCGCCGGCTGCTGCCGCTGGTCGGCCCGGCGGGCCGGGAGGTCGGCGAGCAGGCGTGGCAGGCCGCGGCCGAGGCCGATGCCGCGCTGCGCTGGCAGGCCGCCCGGCTGGCCGCCGTCGAGCCGCACCGCGGCGCCGAGCCCGCTCTGCTTCGCACCCTCGAGGAGGGCATCGGCTGCCAGGAGCGGTTGGTCGGGGCGGTGGCCGACCTCGTGTCCGCGAGCGCCGACCCGTTGGCCGGCACCCGCCTGCAGGACGCCACCGATGCGCTGCACGGCCTGGCCCAGGGGCTGCGCGAGGTGCGGTGAGCGGGCGCGTGCATCGGCGCCGCGGCGCGTGGGCAGGGGGAGGGACATGAGCATCGACGTCCCCACCACGACCGCAGCGCTTCCCGGCGGCGGCGCGATCCCGCTGCTCGGCTTCGGGACCTGGCAGCTGTCCGGCGCGACCGCGACCGACAGCGTCGCCACCGCGCTGGAGGCCGGCTACCGCCATCTGGACACCGCCACCATCTACGACAACGAGGCGGAGGTCGGCGCCGGTCTTCGGGACAGCGGCGTCGCCCGCGACGAGGTCTTTGTAACCACCAAGTGCCCGCCGGACAAGGCCGCGCAGGCCGTGAACGTGCTCGGGCAGTCCTTGCAGGCGCTCGGCATCGACGCCGTCGACCTGTGGCTGGTGCACTGGCCGCCGGCCGACCCCGCGGCGATGTGGGAGGCCTTCGTGCAGGCCCGGGCCGACGGTCTGGCTCGCGACGTCGGCGTCAGCAACTTCTCCCTCGACCAGCTGGACGAGCTCGAGCGGTCGACCGGCGTGCTGCCCGCCGTGAACCAGTGCAAGTGGAGCCCGCTGATCTTCGACCGGGCCTTCCTGGACGGGCACACCGAGCGCGGCGTGGTGCTGGAGGGCTACAGCGGCCTCAAGGGCGGCACCCTCGAGAACCCGGTCGTGACCGGCATCGCCGAGCGCCTGGGGGCCACGCCCGCGCAGGTCATCAACCGCTGGCACCTGGACCACGGCGTCGTGACGATCCCCAAGTCGGCCACCCCCGAGCGGATCCGCAGCAACGCCGACGTGGGTGGCGTGCAGCTCTCGACCGACGACCTGGCAGCCCTCGACGGGCTGGGCAGCCACGGGACGGGAACCTAGGAGCCGGCCTCGCGCGACGCCTGGTCGCGCAGGAGCTGCTCGACCTGCTCGGCAGGCACGGGATGGCCGAACAGGAAGCCCTGCGCGAAGCGGCAGCCCATGGCGTGCAGGGCGTCGCGCTGCTCGACCGTCTCGACGCCCTCGGCGACCACCACCAGCCCCAGCTCGTGGCCCAGCCCGTTGATGGCAGCGGCCACCGTCGCGGCCCGCGGCCGGTCGACGAGCTCGGCGACGAAGCCGCGGTCGATCTTCAGCGACGTGACCGGCAGCCGGGTGAGGTAGGCGAGCGAGGAGTAGCCGGTGCCGAAGTCGTCGATGCTCAGCCGGGCGCCCGCGGCGGCCAGCGCGTCGACGACGATCCGCACCGCGGGGGTGTCGTCCATGAGGGTGGACTCGGTGAGCTCCAGGGCCAAGCGCCAGGGCGCCAGCTCGGCGATGCAAGCGCGCACGGCGTCGAGCAGCCTCGGCGAGGCCAGCTGCTGGGCTGAGACGTTGACGGACAGCACGAGCCGCGAGCCATCGTGGGCCGCCTGCCATCGGTGAGCCGCCGCAACGGCCGTCCGCAGCACCTGCTCGCCGAGCACAAGGATGAGGCCGGTCTCCTCGGCCAGGTCGATGAAGTCCGAGGGCCCGAGCAGCCCGCGAACCGGGTGCTGCCAGCGCGCGAGCGCCTCGAACCCCACGATCCGGTCGCCGGCCCCCAGGTCGACGACCGGCTGGAAGTGCACCCGCAGCTGGCCGTTCTCGATGCCGTCCCGGAGCTCTGCCTCGAGCTCAAGCCGGTCGTACGCGCGCTGCCGCATGTGCGCGCCGAAGCGTGCGTAGCCGCTCCCGCCGCCGTTCTTGGCGCGGTACATCGCGATGTCGGCGTCGCGCAGCACCTCGCTGGCGGTCTGGCCGGGGGTGGCCACGACGACGCCGGCGCTTGCCGCGGGGGTGACCGTACGGCCCTCGAGCGTGACGACCTCCGAGATGGTGTCCAGGACCCGCTCGACCAGGTCGGTGACGTCCTGCTCGGTCGTGCAGCGGGTGGACAGGACGACGAACTCATCGCCACCGAAGCGGGCCACGAGATCGCCGTCGCCGGCCGCGCCGCGCAGCCGGGTGGCGATGCTGACCAGCAGGTCGTCGCCGACCTCGTGCCCCAGGCTGTCGTTGATGATCTTCAGCCGGTCCAGGTCGAGGAACACGACGACCGGCGCGGTGCCGGCGCCGCTCGCGGACCGGTCCAGCGCGGCGGTGAGGGCCTCGAGCAGCCGGACCCGGTTCGGCAGGCCGGTCAGTGCGTCGTGCTGGGCCTGGTGGGCGAGCCGGGCCAGCAGGCTGTGCCGGTCCACGGCGATGCCGACCAGGTGGCTGGCCCGGGCGATGAGCGCCTCGGTCGCGGCGCCCGGCAGTCCCGGGTCGCGCGCGTAAAGGGCGAAGGTGCCCAGCACCTCCCCGGTCGCCGGTGACGTCACCGGGAACGACCAGCAGGCCCGGACGGCGCAGGCGCGCGCGAGCGGGTGCTGCAGCTCCCAGTGGTCGTCGGCGAGCAGGTCGGGCACGAGCACCGGCGCCCCGCCGGCGACCGCTGCCGCGCACGGCGAGGACCGGATCGAGGCCGCGGCCGTCTCGACCGCCTCGACGTAGGCCGCCGGCATGCTTGGCGACGCTCCGTTGCGCAGCCCCGGCGGGGTCAGCCCCGACTCGGTGAGCAGGACCGAGCAGGCGGTCGCGTCGAGCTGCTCCTCGACCCATCGGGCCAGCCGGGTGAGCACGACGTCGAGCGGGGCCTCCGCGGCGATGAGCTCGAGGACCTCGGACTGGGCCCGGTCGGCTCGCTCGGTCTGCTGGCGGTCGGTGACGTCGCGGGAGACCACGACGATGCCGCGCACGGCGGGGTCGTCGAGCAGGTTGTTGGCCAGCACCTCGTGGGTGCGGACCGAGCCGCGGGCGTCGACCACGCGGGCGAGGAACGGCTCGCTGGGCCCCGGCACCGCCACCACGCGAGCCAGGCCCTCCGCCGTCACCACTCGGTCCTCGACCGGCACCGCGTCCAGGACGGAGGGGGGCAGCGGCGCCGCCTCGCGATAGCCCAGGATGCGCATCGCCGACGGGCTGGCGTACTGCAGGCCGCCGTCCGCGTCGAGCACCACGAGCAGGTCGGACATGTGCAGCAGCAGCGCGTGCTGTCGGCGCTCGCTGTCCTGCAGAGCGTCGCGGGCGCGGGCGGCCTCGGCGGCGGCGGCCCGCACCTCGCGGACCAGCGCACGACCGGCGCGGTTGAAGCTGCTCCGACCGTTCATCTCGACGAGGGCGATGACGTCCGGCTGCCGTGCACCAGTGCCTCGAGGCGGCGGAGCCGCTCGTGGTCGCTCGCCTCCATCGGCCCCCTCAGGTCGCGGCCAGTCTGCCTGCTCCCTCCACGGTGGCGCAGCCCGATCAGGGGACGTACTTCCTGCGCCCGAGCGGTCGGTCGGTGGGACGGGGCGCGCGGGAGGGCGGGGGAGCGGGCCCGACCTGGCAGCGTGGGCACCAGTAGGTGAGCCGGGCGTACGGCGCCTGACCCTGCTCGGCGGTGAGGATCCGGGTGCTGCAGCGGCGGCACGGCCGGCCGGAGCGCTCGAAGACCCAGTGCGCCTGTCCGCGGCGCAGCGAGCCGGTCGTCGACTGCTGGCTGTGGCCGCGGTTGGCGAGCATGAGACGACGTCCCTTCTCGACCAGCGCCGGCAGGTCCGGCACGTCGCGGACGCGGACCCACGGGGTGAGGCCGAGCAGGAACAGGACCTCGGTGCGGTAGAGGTTGCCGAGCCCGGCGAGCGAGCGCTGGTCGAGCAGTGCCAGCCCGACCTCTCGGTCCTGCTCTGCGCGCAGCCGGCGCAGTGCCTCGTCGAGGTCCCAGTCAGCGGCCAGCACGTCGGGGCCGAGGTGGCCGACGGCCGCGTCTTCTCCAGCCGTCTCGAGCAGCTCGAGGACCGGCAGCCGGTAGCCGACCGCCTGCCACTCGGCGTTCTCGAGCACGGCGCGCACCTGCCAGGCCGGGCCGCCCTGCCACCGGTCCCCCGGCCGGTAGAGATGCCAGGAGCCGTCCATCCGGAAGTGGGTGTGCAGCGTCAGCCCGCCCTCGATCCGGGTCAGCATGTGCTTGCCACGCGGCACCACCTCGAGGACCTCGCGACCGGACAGGTCGGCCGTCGCGAGCTGTGGGACGCGGAAGTCCGACCGCAGGAGGGCCCGACCGGCCAGGGCTTCGTGCATCCGCTTGGCAGCCAGCCAGACGGTGTCGCCCTCAGGCACGGCGGGAGTACCCGGGTCGGCCTGACAACCGCTTCGTGCGCGAGCCGAAGGACTCCTCGTTGACGCCGCGGCGCAGCCCCGGGCGGGTCGGGCGCTCCTCCAGCGACGGGGCCGGCCCGGGCTGGCAGCGCGGGCACCACCAGGTCTCCCGCGCGTACGGCCGGCCGGTCACGGAGTCGCGGAAGCAGACGGGGGTGCCGCAGCGTCGGCAGGCCCGCCCGGCCCGGCCGTAGACCCAGTGCGTCTGCCCGCGCCGGGTGTCGCCGGTGGTCACCTGGCCGGGATGGTCCAGCGAGTGCTGCATCATCCGGCGGGCCAGCCGCACGGTCGCCCGCAGGTCGACGTCGCGGACCGGGGTCCACGGGGAGTGCCCGCGCAGGAAGCAGGTCTCGACGGCCCAGAGGTTGCCGATCCCAGCCAGGCCCTTCTGGTCCAGCAGCGCTTCCACCAGCGGCCGGTCCGGGGTCGCGGCGATCCGACGGACCGCCTCGTCCTCGTCCCAGGACGGCCCGAGCAGGTCCGGCCCGAGGTGGCCGACGACCCGGTCCTCCTCGGCCGTCGGCAGCAGCTCCAGCACCGGCATGCGCAGGGCGTACGCCGTCGGGCCGTCGGTGGTCAGCACCAGCCGGATCTCGTCGTCAAAGCTGCGGGGGAGCACCTTTCCCGGGCCGACGACCTGCCAGGCGCCGTCCATCTCGAAGTGCGTGTGCAGCGTCAGCCCGTCGCTGAAGCGGGTGAGCATGTGCTTGCCGTAGGAGTCGAACGCCGTGATCAGCCGGCCGGACAGGTCGGCCGTCGCGTGCTGCGGGACGCGGAAGTCCGAGCGCACGACGGTGCGGCCGACGAGCTGCTCGCGCAGCCGCCGGGCCGCCTTCCACACGCTGTCGCCCTCTGGCACCTGTCCATCGTCCCCCCGGGGAACGCCCACCGCACCGCTCACCACGCCCCCGGCACGCCCCGGCTGGGGTTGCTGCGACAGTGGTGGGTGGAAAGACGGTGAGCAGAGACACGCGTCGCTGCCGAGCACGAGGGAAATCAACCGGGATGAGAGCAGCGCAGCGGTACGAGTCGGTCGTCATCAGCGGGCTGGCGCACGTGGACGCCCCCCACGTCGTCACGTCGAGTGAGATCGAGTCGCAGCTGACGACGACGCTGGAGCGCCTCGGCGTCGAGCCTGGCCTGCTGGAGGCGCTGTCCGGCATCTCCGAGCGGCGGATCTGGGACGACGGCACCCGCCCCAGCGAGGTCGCCGCGCAGGCCGGGGAGCTGGCTCTGGCCAGGAGCGGGGTGAGCCGCGAGGACATCGGCGCCCTGATCAACACCTCGGTCTGCCGCGACTTCCTCGAGCCGTCGACGGCGAGCCTGGCGCACGGCCTCATGGGCCTGCCGACGGAGGCGGTCAACTTCGACATCGGCAACGCCTGCCTCGGCTTCCTCAACGGCATGAACGTCGTCTCGGCCATGATCGAGCGCGGCGAGATCGAGCACGGCCTGGTCGTAGATGGCGAGACGAGCCGCTTCACCATGCAGGCCACCATCGACCGGCTGGCGGGCGCCGCCGCGGACGAGGAGATGTTCCGCGAGCAGTTCGCGACGCTCACACTGGGGTCCGGGTCCGTGGCCATGGTGCTGTCGCGGTCGAGCTCGGCGCAGGAGGGCAAGCGCTTCCTGGGCGGGCTGAGCCGGGCCGGCACCCAGCACGCCGGGCTGTGCACCGGCGATGTGCACGAGATGCGCACCGACACCAAGGGCCTGCTGCTGGCCGGGCTGGAGCTCGCCGCGCAGACCTGGAAGGAGTCCCTGTCGGCCTTCGACTGGGACGCCCGCTCGGTGGACACCTACGTCGTCCACCAGGTCAGCAAGGTGCACACCAAGGCCGTCGCCGACACCCTCGGGTTGGACATCGCGCGCTTCCCGCTGATCTACCCGCACTTCGGCAACATCGGCCCGGCGGGAGTGCCGACCGTCCTGTCCAAGGCGGTCGAGGACGGCACGGTCAGCAGCGGCGACCGGGTGATGCTGATGGGCGTGGGCAGCGGCATCAACACCGCCGCCGCCGAGATCCAGTGGTGACCGCGACCCTGGAGGGCTTCCCGTACGTCTCGGAGCGCGTCGAGATCGGCGGCCACGGCATGGCCTACGTCGACGTCGGCTCCGGACCGCCCGTCCTGCACGTGCACGGCAACCCGACCTGGTCGTTCTACTACCGCCGGCTGCTGGCGGCCCTCCCGCCGCTCGGCCTGCGGGCGATCGCCCCGGACCACATCGGGATGGGGCGCTCCGACATGCCCGCCGACGCGGACTACCCGTACACGCTGGCCCGACGCGTGAGCGACCTGACCGCCTTCGTCGAGAGCCTCGGGTTGGACCAACCGCTGTCGCTGGTCGTGCACGACTGGGGCGGCGCGATCGCTCTGGCCTGGGCGGTGGACCACGTCGAGCAGGTCGACAAGATGGTGCTGCTCAACACCGGCGCCTTCCCGCTGCCGCCCGGCAAGGCGATGCCCTGGTCGCTGCGGGCGGCGCGGCTTCCCGTGCTGGGGGACCTCGCCGTCCGCCGCCTGAACGCCTTCAGCCTGGGGGCGCTGGCAATGGGCAGCGGGCGCATGCTGCTGCCTGCCGAGGCCCGGGCCGGCCTGCTGGCGCCGTACGACAGCCCCGAGCACCGGACGGCGGTCCTGCGCTTCGTCCAGGACATCCCGCTGCAGCCCGGCGATCCTGCCTACGCCGTGCTGGAGCGCACCGAGCAGCGGCTGCCGCTGCTCGCCGACGTCCCGACGCAGGTCTTCTGGGGGATGAAGGACCCGGTGTTCGACGGCACCGTCCTGGACCACCTGCTCACCCTGCTGCCGCGCGCCGAGGTGCACCGCTACGCCGATGCCGGCCACTACGTCCTGGAGGACGCGGCGGACCGGATCGTGCCGCAGGTCGCTCGCTTCCTCGCCCCGGCATAGCAGCGGTGACCGAGCACCGGACGGCCCGGTGAGCACGCTCGACGGCCTGCTGGCCGAGCAGGCCCGGGCGCAGCCCACGGCCGTGGCCCTGGCGCTGCCGCGCGGCACCGGCTTCGGCACCACCACCTTCGCCGAGCTGGACGCCCGCGTCGACGCCGCTGCCGCTGGCCTGCGCCACATCGGCCTCACGCCGGGGATGCGCTCGGCGCTGCTCGTGCCCCCGACGCGCGACTTCTTCGTGCTGGCCTTCGCGCTGCTGCGCCTGCGGGCCGTGCCGGTCCTCGTGGACCCGGGCATCGGCCGGGACCGGGTCAAGGCCTGCCTGGCCGAGGCCGCGCCGAAGGCCTTCCTCGGGATCGGTCGGGCCCACCTGGCCCGCCGGCTGCTGGGATGGGCCCCGTCCGCCAGCGTGCTGGTCGGTGTCGGCGTCCCGTTGCCGGGCGGGGCGAGCCTGCGCCGGGTGGCGGAGTCCGGCCGCTGGCGGCAGCCGTTCATGCCGCCCGACCGGCCGGCCGGGGAGCCTGCGGCGATCATGTTCACCAGCGGGAGCACCGGCGCGCCCAAGGGGGTCGAGCACGGTGAGGCGCAGCTGCTGGCACAGGCCGACCTCGTGCGCCGGCTGTACGACCTCGGGCCGGGTGAGGTCAGCCTGGCGACCTTCCCGCTGTTCGCCCTCTTCGGACCGGTGCTCGGCATGACCACCGTGGTCCCCCGCATGGACGCCAGCCGCCCGGCCGAGGTCGTCCCGTCCCGCGTGGTCTCGGCCGCTAACCGCTTCGGCGCCACGGTCGTGTTCGGCTCACCGGCGCTGCTCGACACCGTCAGCCGCGCCGGCGGCAGCATGCCGACCGTGCGTCAGGTGATCTCCGCCGGCGCACCCGTGCCGCGCCGGGTGCAGCGGCGGACGTTGGCCATGCTGCGGCCGGGGGCCCAGGTGCACACCCCGTACGGCGCCACCGAGGCGCTGCCTGTCACGACGATCGGGAGCGACGAGCTGCTGGACCTGCCGGAGACGGGGATCTGCGTCGGCCGGCCGGTTCCTGGCGTCGACGTGGCCCTGATGAGAGTCACCGACGACCCCGTTTCGGAGCTGACCACCGAGCTGCTCGTGCCGGCGGGCGAGGTCGGGGAGGTCGTCGTGCGGGGGCCGGTGGTCAGCCCCCGCTACGCCGACCGCCCGGAGGCGACCGCGGCGGCCAAGCTGCAGTGGGAGGGCCGGCTTGCGCACCGGATGGGCGACCTGGCCAGCCTGGACGCCGAGGGCCGGCTGTGGTTCGCCGGGCGCAAGGCGCATGTCGTGCACACCACCGAAGGCCCGCTCTACAGCGTCCCGTGCGAGGAGGTGTTCAACCTGCACCCGAAGGTGCGCAGGACCGCCCTGGTCGGGGTCGGCCCCGCGGGCCGGAGCGTGCCGGTGCTCTGCATCGAGCTCGAGTCCGAGGTGGATCCCTCGCCGGGGCTGACCGCCGAGCTGCTCGAGCGCGGCGCCGCTGACCCGCGGACGGTCGCCGTGACCACGGTGCTCTACGCCCCGCCGTTCCCGGTCGACGTGCGGCACAACTCCAAGATCGACCGGCCGGCGTTGGCGCGTTGGGCCCAGGGCCAGCTGTGAGAGTGCTCGTCACCGGTGGCGGCGGGTTCCTCGGCGGGGCCGTCGTCCGGGCCCTGCTGGCCCGCGGCGACGAGGTGGTGAGCGTGGCCCGCGGCGACTACCCGGGGCTGCGGGCGCTGGGGGTCCAGACGGTCCGGGGCGACCTGGCCGAGCCCGCGGTGGCGGTGCAGGCGGCGGCGGGCTGCTCGGCCGTCGTGCACGTGGCGGCC
This sequence comes from Mycobacteriales bacterium, assembly GCA_038255675.1. GTDB lineage: Bacteria > Actinomycetota > Actinomycetes > Mycobacteriales > SCTD01 > SCTD01. The sequence goes on along the minus strand of JBBSLB010000011.1, from coordinate 15,453 downwards.
CTGGCCGGCATCTGGGGTCCGGCCGCCGACTACGAGCGCAGCAACGTCCTGGCCACCCGCAACGTGGTGGCGGCCTGCCGGGCCGCCGGCATCCGCGCCCTGGTGCACACCAGCACCCCGAGCGTGGTGCACAGCGGTGGGGACATCCGCGGCGGCGACGAGTCGCTGCCGTACGCGACCCGGTTCAGCTCTGCCTATCCCCGGACCAAGGCGGTCGCGGAGCGGCTGGTCCTCGCCGCCGCCGACGACGACCTGGGCACCGTCGCCCTGCGCCCCCACCTGGTGTGGGGACCGGGCGACACCCAGCTCGTCCCGCGCATCCTGGACCGGGCCCGCCGCGGCAGGCTCCGGTTCATCGGCGGAGGGGACGCGGTGATCGACACCACCTACGTCGACGACGCGGTCGCCGCCCACCTCGGCGCCCTCGACCGGGTGGCGCCGGGCGCGGTCTGCTCCGGCCGGGCCTACTTCATCAGCTCGGGGGAGCCGCGCCCGGTGCGCGAGGTGGTGACCGCCATCCTGGCCGCCGGCGGACTCCCGCCGGAGACCCGGAGCGTGCCGCTGCCGCTCGCGGTGGCCGCCGGGGCCGTGGCTGAGGGCGTCTGGCGGCTGCTCCGCCGGCCGGACGAGCCGCCGATGACGCGGTTCCTGGCCCACCAGCTCGCGACCGACCACTGGTTCGACATCGGCGCCGCCCGGCGCGACCTCGGCTACGCCCCGAGCACCGGCCTGGACGAGGGCTTCCGGCGGCTGGCGACCTGGCTGCAGGAGTCGGCGGCCTGAGGCAAGCCCCGCGTCACGCGCGCAGGGTTCCGGCCGGCCCCCTGCGCCCGCCCGGCCTGCCCCACCGCCCGGCCCGCCCGGCCGGCTGGCCGGCCCGGCCGGCTGGCCGGCCCGCCCGCGCCCCACCGGATGTGGCGATCACGCACGCTGGGACCCGCCCGTTAATCGCCACGACCGCGCGCCCCGGCCCCCGTCCCGACCACCCACCCGCCCGCCCGCCCGCCCCGTCCCGACCACCCGCCCGCCCCGCCCGGCCACCCGCCCGGCTGGGCCCGGCCCGCCCCACCGGATGTGGCGATCACGCACGCTGGGACCCGCCCCTTGATCGCCACGACCGCGCACTCGGCCCCCGCCCCCGCCCCCGCCACATCGCCGGCCCAGCCCGCCCCACCGGATGTGGCGATCACGGCCGGCCGAGGCTCGCGTCACGCGCGCAGGCGCAGGCCCCGTGGGGTCGGCCGGAAACCGGCGGCCTCCAGGGCGAGGCCGAGTGGCGAGGTGAGCGCGGCCTCGCCGTCGGCCTTGGTGACCGTCAGCCGGCCGAGGGCGCCGTCCCGCACCGCCAGGGCGAGCGCGTCCACGGCCGGGCCGAGGCAGCCCTCGTCGTCCCGGAAGCTGAGCAGCGTCTTGCCGCCCCGCTCGACGTAGAGCACGAGCGTGCCGTCGACGAGCACCACGAGCGCCCCGGCCTTGCGGGCCGGCCGGTGCCCCCGGCCGTCTGCCCCGTCGACGACCTCACGCTCGGGCCAGGGCAGCGCCCCGCCGTACGGGTTGGCGGGGTCGGTGGCGGCGAGGACCACCGCACGCGCCTCGTCGCGCCGCTTCCGCTGCTTCTGGGCGTACGGCGAGGTGTCCCACCCGCCGGGCACCGGCGTCTCCCAGAGCGGCTCGTCGGTGGCGGGCTGGGCGGCGGCCAGCGCGCGCATCCGGTCGACCGCGCCGGGGGCGGCGAACTGCGCGGCACCCAGGCCCTCGACGAAGTAGCCGCGGCGGACCCGGCCGGCCTCCTCGAAGGCCTTCAGCACGGCGTAGACCGCGGCGAACCCGCCGGGTGCCCGCTCCGCCATCACGGCGCCGCGGGTGACGATGCCGTGCCGGTCGAGCAGCGCCTCGGCGAGCGCGTGGGTGCGCCGGGTGGTGTCGGCGTCGCGGTCGGGGAGCCGGCTCCATCGGCCGGCGACGGTCGGCGGCCCGGTGCGGGTCGGCATGACCGGGCGGCCCCGGAACGAGGAGCTGGAGCGCGACCGCTGGCGGACCGGCGCCCGCTTCTGCGCGTGGGTGGTGCGGCCGGTGCCCAGCAGGGCGCGCAGCGGGCCGAGGGTGTCGTTGGTGAGCTGGCCGGCCCACACGAGGTCCCACAGGGCTGCCTGGAGCTGACTGTCGTCCAGGCTCTCCACCCGGTCGGACAGCTGGCGGAAGAACAGCGCCTGACCGCCGTCGAGCTGGTCCAGCACCGCGTCGTGCAGCGGCGTCGTCGACGTGTCGAGCGGCGGCGGCAGCAGCAGGTCGACGCTGTCGGCGAGCTGAAGCGAGACCCACCCGTCGTTGCCGGGCAGTGAGCCCTGCCCAGCCCACAGCACCTCGCCGGAGGCGGTCAGCTCGTCGAGCAGAGCGGGGGAGTAGCCCGGCACTCGGGACGGCAGCACCAGCGTCTCGAGCGCTGATGCCGGGACGATCGCGCCCTGCAGCTGCTCGACGGCGCGCACGAGTGCGTCCATGCCGCGGCCACCGGCGACCGAGATGCCCTGCCACTGAGGGAGGAAGCGGGCAAGGGCCTGTGGCGGGACCGGCTCGACCTCCTTGCGGAGCTTGGCCAGCGAGCGGCGCCGCAGCGAGCGCAGCACCTCGGCGTCGCACCACTCCAGCCCGGTGCCGCCGGGGCGGAACTCACCGTGCACGACCCGGCCGGAGGTAGCCAACCGGGCGAGAGCGCCGTCCACCACGGCGATCCCGAAGCCGAAGCGCACGGCGATGTCAGCCGGGTGGAACGGTCCATGAGTGCGGGCGTAGCGCGAGACGAGATCGCCGACCGGGTCCTTGACCGGCTCGAGGAAGGCCTCGGCGACGCCGACCGGCAGGGCCGCACCGAGCGCGTCGCGCAGCCGGCCGGCGTCCTCGACGGCGACCCAGCGCTCCTCGGCCGCGATGCGCACCCGCAGCGCGCGGCGCTGCCCCTCGAGCTCGACCAGCCAGGCCGGCTCACCGCCGCGGACGACGACCTCGGCCGTGGTCAGGTCGCCGAGCATCCGCAGCAGGTCGGCGACCCCCTCCAGGTCCTTGACGCGCCGCTCCTCGGTGCGCCGCTGCACCTCGGCCTCGACCTCGGCCATCGCGTCGGGGTCGATCAGCTCGCGCAGCTCGGCCTGCCCGAGCAGCTCGGCCAGCAGGGCGCTGTCGAGGCTCAGCGCCTGCGCGCGCCGCTCGGCCAGCGGCGCGTCCCCCTCGTACATGAAGGCGCCGATGTAGCCGAACAGCAGGCTGCGGGCAAAGGGGGAGGGGGAGGCGGTCTCGACCTCGACCAGGCGCACCTTGCGCGACTCGACGTCCTTCATGAGCTGGACCAGTCCGGGCACGTCGAAGACGTCCTGGAGGACCTCGCGCATCGTCTCCAGCACGACCGGGAAGCTGCCGTACTGCGAGGCGACGCTCAGCAGCTGGGCGGACCGCTGGCGCTGCTGCCACAGCGGGGTGCGCCGCGTCGGGTTGCGGCGGGGGAGCAGCAGGGCGCGGGCGGCGCACTCACGGAAGCGGCTGGCGAACAGCGCGCTGCCGCCGACCTCGGCCTGCACGGCCGGCTCGACGTCCTCGGGAGCGAAGACGGCGACCGAGCCGTCCGGCGCGTCCTCGGTCTCGGGCAGGCGCAGCACGATGCCGTCGTCGGAGTGCATCGACTGCACGTCCACCCCGTAGGTCTCGCGCAGCCGCGCGGTCAGCGCGAGCGCCCACGGCTGGTTGACCGGCGCGCCGAAGGGCGAGTGGATCGCGAGCCGCCAGTCGCCGAGCTCGTCGCGGAAGCGCTCGACCAGGATCGTGCGGTCGTCGGGCAGCGTGCCCGTCGCCTCGCGCTGCTCGGCGAGGTAGGCGAGCAGGTTGGCCGAGGCGCTGGCGTCCAGACCTGCCTCCTGCAGGCGCCTCTCGGCCTCCTCCGGTGTCCCCGCAGACACCTCGCGCAGGAAGGCGCCGAGCGCGCGGCCCAGCTCGACCGGTCGCCCTGGCGCGTCGCCGTGCCAGTACGGCATCCGGCCGGGCTGCCCCGGCGCGGGCGTCACAAGGACGCGGTCGTGGGTGATGTCCTCGATCCGCCAGGCGCTGGAGCCGAGCAGGAAGACGTCGCTGACGCGCGACTCGTAGACCATCTCCTCGTCGAGCTCCCCGACGCGAGAACCCTTCTCGCCGACGAGGAAGACGCCGAACATGCCGCGGTCGGGGATGGTGCCGCCGGAGGTGACGGCCAGCCGCTGCGCGCCGGGGCGTCCGGCGAGGACACCGGTGACGCGGTCCCAGGTGATGCGCGGGCGAAGCTCGGCGAAGTCGTCGCTGGGATAGCGGCCGGACAGCATGTCCAGCACCGCCTCGAACGCGCTCTGCGGCAGTGACGCGAACGGCGCCGCGCGACGGACGACAGCGGCGAGGTCGTCGACCTGCCAGCTCTCCAGCGCGCACATCGCGACGACCTGCTGCGCAAGCACGTCGAGCGGGTTGCGCGGGTAGGTCGTCGCCTCGATCCCACCGGCAACCATGCGTTCGGCGACCACCGCACACTGCACGAGATCGCCTCGGTACTTGGGGAAGATGATGCCGCGGCTGATCGCCCCGACCTGGTGGCCGGCGCGGCCGACCCGCTGCAGGCCGCTGGCGACCGACGGGGGCGACTCGACCTGCACGACGAGGTCGACGGCGCCCATGTCGATGCCCAGCTCGAGGCTGGAGGTCGCGACGACGGCGGGCAGCCGGCCGGACTTGAGCGACTCCTCGATCTGCATCCGCTGCTCGCGTGACACCGATCCGTGGTGGGCGCGGGCGATCTCGACGACGTGCTCCCCGTCGGCGGGGGTGCCGTTGCCCCAGGGCGCGGACCGGCCGGTCCCGCCCTGACCCGGGTGCTGGGCCGGCCCGCGCGCGAACGACGCGCCGAACGGCTTGACCCCCGACGACCCCTCGAGGCGGTCGACGTCGCCGGCGGCCGGCTGTCCCTGGAGTCGCGCTTCCGGTGCGTCGGGAGTGCCGTACGCCCGCTCCGTGGCGATCTCGTTCAGCCGGCTGGTGAGGCGCTCGGCCTGCCTGCGGCTGTTGCTGAAGACGATGGTGGCCCGGTGCGAGGCGACGAGGTCGACGATGCGCTCCTCGATGGCCGGCCAGATCGACGCGGCAGGAGCTGCTCCGGCGGCCGAGCCGCCACGGACCGGGCCGGTCTGCTCACCCAGCGCCGACATGTCCTCGACCGGGACGACGACCTGCACCTCGATGGTCTTGCTGCTCGGCGGCTGCACGACGACCACCTCCCGGGCACCGCCGAGGAAGCGTGCCACCTCGTCGACCGGGCGCACCGTGGCCGACAGCCCGATCCGCTGTGCGGGCTTCTCGAGCAGCTCGTCGAGCCGCTCCAGCGACACCGCGAGGTGGGCGCCGCGCTTGGTGCCGGAGACGGCGTGCACCTCGTCCACGATGACCGTCTCCACCCCGCGCAAGGAGTCGCGCGCAGCGGAGGTCAGCACGAGGAACAGCGACTCGGGCGTGGTGATGAAGACGTCCGGCGGGACCTTGTTGAAGCGCCGCCGCTCGTCGGCGGGGGTGTCGCCGGAGCGGATGCCGACAGCGATGTCCGGGACCGGGAGGTCGAGCCGCTGCGCGGCCTGCCGGATGCCGGTGAGCGGCGCGCGCAGGTTGCGCTCGACGTCGACGGCCAGCGCCTTGAGCGGGCTGACGTAGAGCACCCGGCAGCGGTGCCGCGGCTCCTCCGGGACCGGTGTGGACGCGAGCCGGTCGAGGGACCAGAGGAAGGCAGAGAGCGTCTTGCCGCTGCCGGTGGGCGCGACGACGAGGGTGTCGCGGCCGCTGGAGATGGCGTCCCACGCACCCTCCTGGGCGGGGGTGGGCGCCTCGAACGCGCCGGTGAACCAGGCCCGGGTCGCAGGGGAGAAGCGGTCCAGCGCGGTCACCGGTCCATCCTGCGCCCGCTCACCCCTGCTTGCTCAGCCAGGAGCGCACGTAGGAGCACTGCGGGTCCACCGCCAGGCCGTGATCGCGCGCCCAGCCGACCGCCGCGGCGGCCAGGGCGCCGGCGACGCCACGCCCGCCGATCTCCGGCGGGACGATCGTGTGCGTCATGACGACGGTGTCGCCCTCGCGCTCGTAGGACAGGAACGCCGTCTCGCCCTCGACCTGCGCCTCGAAGCGGGACTGCTCGGGGCGGTGGACCACGTCGACGCTCATGGTGGGCTCCCTGCCCTGTGGTCGGTCGGCCACTCAGGTGAGGTCGCGACGCAGCGTCAGCCGGGCGGCCAGCAGCGACAGGACGACCGTGTACGCCACGAGGAGCAGCGCGCCGGCCCAGACCGGCAGCAGGTCCTCCCCGCCGGCCGTCGCGAGGTCGCCGAGCTGCAGGACGGCCGCCGTGGCGCCGCCCGGCGTCCACTGCCCCACCGACGGGAGCAGGGCCACGAGCAGCTGCTCGATGATGAAGGTCCAGGCCAGCGCGCCGACCACGGCGGCGATCTGGTTGCGCACGAGCGCGCCCACGGCGACCCCGATCGGTCCGTAGAGCACCATCACGAGGACGACGCCCAGCAGCACCTCCCCGACGCTGTCCCAGCTCGTGCTGTCACCGCGGGCGGTCAGCAGGGCCAGGCTCGCCACCAGCGCGACGGCCACCGAGGCGACGGCGAAGACCAGGCCCAGCCCGGAGACGGCGATCAGCTTGGCGCCGAGCACCCTGCCCCGCCGGGGGGTGACCAGGAAGGACGGGGTCGCCGTGCCGAAGCGGAACTCCTGGGTGAGGGCGAGGATCCCGAGCACCAGGACCACGACATTGCCGCCGCTCGCGCTGGCCACCGCGCGGGCGAGCAGCTGTGGGTCGTCTCGCTGCAGGGGTGCGCCGTCGAGCCCGGCGGTGAGGATGGTGGCCAGCACGCCGAGCAGGACCAGAGCAAGGGTGGTGGCGAGCAGCCAGAACGGCAGGGCGACGGTGCGCAGCTTGAGCGCCTCGGCCCGGACCAGGGCCCTCATGCGGCCGCTCCGTCGCTCGGGGCCGCATCGGCGGTCAGGTCGAGGAAGACCTCCTCGAGCCCGCCCGCTGCCGGTGCCAGCCGGTGCAGGACGACCCCGGCCTGGGCGGCCAGCTCGCCCACCCGCTCAGGTGGCAGGGGGACGTGCAGCTCGTCGGGGCCGGCGTCGGTCGCCGAGCTGCCGGCCGCCTCCAGCGCCGCCCGCAACCGCGCCGGGTCGGGGGTGCGGACGACGGTGCCGCCGCCCGCGGCGGAGCGCAGCTCGGCCAGCGTCCCGGACCGCACCAGCCGTCCCTTCGCCAGCACCAGCACGTCGTCGGCGGTCTGCTCGACCTCGGGCAGGACGTGGCTGGACACGAGCACCGTGCGGCCCTCGTCGGCGAGCGACCGCAGGAAGCTGCGCAGCCAGCGGATGCCCTGCGGGTCCAGTCCGTTGGCCGGCTCGTCCAGCACGAGCACGGGCGGGTCGCCGAGCAGCGCGGCGGCCAGCCCGAGCCGCTGCCGCATGCCGAGTGAGTAGCCGCCGGTCTTGCGGTCGGCGGCGTCGACCAGGCCGACCTGCGCCAAGACCTCCTCGACCCGCCGCGGGGGCAGGTCAGCGGCCGTGGCCAGCACGCGGAGGTGGTCGCGCGCCCGCCGGCCGGGGTGGAAGCCGGTCGCCTCCAGCAGGGTGCCGACCTCCCGGGTCGGTGCCACGAGGTCCTCGTACGCGCGTCCGTCGAAGGTCGCGGTGCCGGACGTGGGACGCACGAGTCCGAGCAGCATCCGCAGCGTCGTGGTCTTCCCCGCGCCGTTCGGGCCGAGGAAGCCGGTGACGCGCCCCGGGCGCACGATGGCGGTCAGGTCGTCGACCGCCACGGTGTTCCCGAAGCGCTTCGTCAGCCCGTCCAGCAGCAGGGTCGTCGCCATGGCTCGACCGTAGGGGGCAGGTGCGCGGGCACCAAGCTGGTCCCCGTACCGGTGCTGATCGGGACGATCTCGGCACGAGGACCTTGCCTATCGTGTCCCTGTGCGCATCACCGAGTTCTGGCGGCGGATGGAGACGCGCTTCGGCGCCGCCTACGCCCGGTCCTACGCGGCCGACCAGGTGCTCTCGACCCTGGCTGGCCGGACGGTCGAGCGGGCGCTGGCCGACGGCGACGACGTCAAGGCCGTCTGGCGCGCGGTGTGCGACGCCGAGCAGCTGCCGGCCTCCGAACGCTGAGCCCGGCGTGTCGCTGCCCGTCGAACAGGTGTTCGGGCTAGCGTCGTCCGGGTCCGGGTGTCCACAGAGCGGCCGGCTCCTCCGCGGACTGTCGGAGGCCGCTCCTAGCGTCACCGCCGATCGGACCGCAGCGCGAGCGTCGAGCTCGTCGACCACAGGAGAACGACATGGCAGGACCGGACCGCGAGAAGGCCCTCGAGATGGCGCTCGCGCAGATCGACAAGAGCTTCGGCAAGGGCTCGGTCATGCGCCTCGGCGACGAGGTGCGGGTCCCGATCGGGGTCATCCCGACCGGCTCGATCGCGCTCGACGTCGCGCTCGGCATCGGCGGGCTGCCGCGCGGCCGGGTGGTGGAGATCTACGGACCTGAGAGCTCAGGAAAGACCACGGTGGCGTTGCACGCGGTGGCCAACGCCCAGGCGGCCGGCGGCATCGCCGCCTTCATCGACGCCGAGCACGCCCTGGACCCGGAGTACGCCAAGAAGCTGGGCGTCGACACGGACGCGCTGCTGGTCTCCCAGCCCGACACCGGTGAGCAGGCGCTCGAGATCGCCGACATGCTGGTCCGGTCCGGCGCGCTCGACATCATCGTCATCGACTCGGTCGCTGCGCTCGTGCCGCGTGCCGAGATCGAGGGCGAGATGGGCGACAGCCACGTGGGTCTGCAGGCCCGCCTCATGAGCCAGGCGCTGCGCAAGATGACGGGTGCATTGGCTAATACCGGCACGACGGCAATTTTTATCAATCAGCTTCGTGAGAAGATCGGTGTGATGTTCGGCTGCTTCTCCTATGGCACCCGCATCACGCTCGCGGACGGCACGTCGGAGAAGATCGGCAAGATCGTCAACCAGAGGCTCCCGGTTGAGGTCCTGTCCTACGACCCGGAGCTCGGGAAGGTCGTCCCCAAGAAGGTCGTCAACTGGTTCGACAACGGGGTGACCGACCAGTTCCTGCAGATCACCGTTGCGCGTCCCGGCGGAAACGGCCGGTCCCAGATGGGCGTCACCGCGAACCACCAGATCCGGACCCCCGGTGGCTGGCGTGAGGCGGGCGAGCTGATCCCGGGCGACAGGGTGATGCTGGCGCAGCCGCACCGGCTGAGCGACCAGCAGTGGCAGGTCGTCCTTGGCGGTCTGATGGGTGACGGGGCGTTGTCGCCCAGCCGCATCGCCGGCAGCCTCGGCACCCGCTTCCGGATGGGGCATGGGGTCAAGCAGCTGGAGTACCTCGACTGGAAGGCCTCGCTGTTCGGCAACATCGGGCAGTGCCGGACCACGAACGCCAAGGGCGCCGGTTTCGTCGACCTCACGCCGCTGCCGGAGCTGGCGCCGGTCCGGGAGGCCGTCTACTGGGGTGACGGCCACAAGCACCTGTCCTATGACTACCTCAAGGCACTGACGCCGCTTGCCCTCGCCGTCTGGTACATGGACGACGGCGGCTACACCGAGCGGGCCAAGGGGCGCCAGGAGCGCACAAAGGACGGCAGTGACCGGAGCGAGATCTGCGTGCAGGCCATGAGCCCGGGCTCACAGCAGCGGCTCGTCGAGCACCTGGCAGGGGCGTTCGACCTGCACCCGACGCTCAGTCTGCGTGGGAAGCGGAAGCAGGCTGTGCTGTCCTTCGCCAAGGACGAGACTGCCAAGCTGCACGCCTTGATCGCGCCGTACGTGCATCCGTCCATGCAGTACAAGCTGCTCGACCGCTTCCGCGGCCAGTTCGCCGTGGAGCCGGTCTTCGTCGAGCCGACGATCCTGCCGGTGCCGGCAGTCGTGACGGAGGTCAAGGTGAAGCCGAAGCAGCGCTCCATGCACCGCTTCGACATCGAGGTGGAGGGGACGCACAACTACCTCGCCGACGGCGTGGTCGTGCACAACAGCCCGGAGACCACCACCGGTGGGAAGGCGCTGAAGTTCTACGCGTCGGTCCGCATCGACGTCCGCCGGATCGAGACGCTCAAGGACGGCACCGAAGCGGTCGGCAACCGCACCCGCGCCAAGATCGTCAAGAACAAGGTCGCCCCCCCGTTCAAGCAGGCCGAGTTCGACATCATCTACGGCGTCGGCATCAGCCGCGAGGGCTCGCTGGTCGACATGGGCGTCGAGCACGGCATCGTCCGCAAGTCCGGCGCTTGGTACACCTACGAGGGTGACCAGCTCGGCCAGGGCAAGGAGAACGCCCGGGCCTTCCTGCGCGACAACCCCGACCTGGCGAACGAGATCGAGAAGCGCCTGCTGGAGAAGCTCGGCGTGGGCGCGGTCGTCGACGCGGACGCCGACGCGCTCGCGCCGGTGCCGGTGCCTGCACCGGTTCCGGTCGACCTCTAAGCCCGGCCGTCCCCCGATGGCCTTCGGCCAGCGGCCGTCCTCGGCCCGCGCCTCCTCCGCGGGGCGTGGTCGGGGCGGCCGCGGGACCCGCCGTGCCGTGGAAGGCGCGTCCCCGCCGCCCGCGCCCGCCGACCCGGTGGCCGCCGCCCGGCAGATCTGCCTGAACCAGCTCGAGCACGCCCCCCGAACCCGCGCCGAGCTGGCCGCGGTGCTCCGCCGCAAGGGCGTCGAGGACGACGTCGCCGAGCAGGTGCTCAGCCGCTTCGCCGAGGTCGGGATGATCGACGACGCGCTGTTCGCACAGATGTGGGTGACCTCGCGGCATCGCGGTCGCGGGCTATCCGGCCGCGCGCTGTCGCAGGAGCTGCGTCGCAGGGGCGTCGCCGACAGCGACGTCGCCGAGGCGGTGGCCACGCTCGACCCTGAGGTCGAGCTCGCGACGGCTCGGGCGCTGGTCGACCGCCGGCTGGCGAGCACCGCCGGGCTCGCGACCGAGGTCCGGGTGCGGCGGCTGGCCGGCCTGCTGGCCCGCAAGGGCTATCCGGCCGGCACGGCGTTCCGGGTGGTCAAGGAGGCGCTCGCGGCCGAGGGTGAGGAGGCCGAGCTGGCCTTCGACGCGTTGCAGGCGCTCGACGAGGAGCCGGCCGCCGAGTAGTGAGCAACCTCGGGCCGCGCGGCTGCGTCTGAGGGGCAGCACACCCCCGTGCCCGTCCTCAGGAGGCCGCAATGAAGCGGACCGTCAGCATCCTTGCCACTGCCCTCGCCGCGCTCGCCACGGTGCTGGTGCCGTCCCCCGCGGAGGCCGCGTACTGCGGCAACCGGTGGGGCTCGCTGCCCAAGGTCGACCTGACCGGGTCGCCCGGCCAGGTCGTTGACGTGCGCGCCGGCCGGCACGCCTGCTTCGACCGGCTCGTGCTCGACGTCGCGGGCGACCTCGACGGCTACTCCGTCCGCTACGTCCCGGCCGTGAAGCACGACGGGTCCGGTGAGGTCGTGCCGCTGCGAGGGGGCGCCCGCCTCGAGGTGCTCGCGACCGCCCCGGCCCGGCCGACCGACGCGTGGTTCCTGCCGAACGGCGAGCTGCTCGACCCGACCGGCTACCGCACCTTCCGGCACGTCGCGTGGGCCGGCAGCTTCGAGGGTCAGAGCACGGTCGGGCTGGGTGTGCGCGCCCGCCTGCCGTTCCGCACCTTCGTGCTCGACGGGCCGGGCGAGAGCTCCCGCCTGGTCGTCGACGTCGCCCACCGCTGGTAGCCCACTCGGTGCCCTCGGGCGTCGACCCACCGCGGCGGGGCAGGATGCCGGCGTGACGATCACTCCTGCCCCGGCCGCCGGCGCCGTGCCGACGGCCCTGCAGGACCTGCGAGACGTCGTCGCGTCGGTCGCCCTCGGGCTGCCGACGCCGGACCGCGACGCCGCCGCCCGCAGCGCCCGCGCTGTCGTGGACCAGGTCGATGACTACCTGCTGCCGCGGTTGCGCGACCTCGATGCCCCGCTGCTCACCGTCGTCGGCGGCTCGACCGGCGCGGGCAAGTCGACGCTGGTCAACAGCGTGCTCGGCGCGACCGTCACCGTTCCGGGTGTCCTTCGGCCGACGACCCGGGCGCCGGTGCTCGTCTGCGCCCGCGCCGACCTGCCGTACTTCTCCGACGAGCGGGTGCTGCCGGGGCTGGCCCGGACCACCGGGGTCGGCCCGGATGCCGGCCCCGGCGCGATCCGGCTCGTCGCGCGCGACGACCTGCCGGCCGGCCTCGCGCTGCTCGACGCGCCCGACGTCGACTCCGTCGTCGAGGCCAACCGCGAGCTGGCCGGCCAGCTGCTCGCCGCCGCCGACCTGTGGGTGTTCGTGACAACCGCCTCCCGCTACGCCGACGCCGTCCCGTGGGACGTGCTGCGCACGGCTCAGGAGCGCGGCACCGCGCTGGCCGTCGTGCTCGACCGGGTGCCTGCCGAGGCGGTCGGTGAGGTGGCCGACGACCTTGCCGCGATGCTGCGCGCGGCCGGGCTGGAGAGCGCGCGGCTGTTCGTCATCCAGGAGCGGCCGCTCGTCGACGGGCTGCTGCCCGAGGACCAGATCGCCCCGCTGCGCGACTGGCTGCACGCTCTTGCCGCCGACCAGGAGCAGCGTGCCGCCGTCGTCCGGCAGACGCTGTCGGGCGCCCTGGACAGCCTCGACGCGCGCGTGGCCGATCTGGCCGACGCCGTCGACGCCCAGGACGTCGCCGCGGGCGCGCTCACCAGCGCCGCGCAGGCGTCGTACGACGGGGCGCTCTCCGGTGTGGACGACGGGATGCGCAGCGGCACCCTGCTGCGCGGCGAGGTGTTGGCCCGCTGGCAGGAGTTCGTCGGGACCGGGGAGTGGATGCGCAGCCTGCAGGCGCAGGTCGGCCGGCTGCGCGACCGGATCGCCGCGGCCGTGACCGGGCGGCCCGCGCCGGGGGAGGACCTCAAGGTCGCGCTGGAGAGCAGCGTCGAGCAGCTGCTGCGGGCGCAGGCCGACACCGCCGCCGAGCGCACCGTCACTGCCTGGCGCGCCCTGCCCGGCGGACCCGGCCTGCTCGGGGACCGGACCCGCGGGCTCGAGACCGTCAGCCCGGCCTTCCCGGCGCGGGCCGCCGACGAGGTGCGCGACTGGCAGGGGCACGTGCTCGACCTGGTCCGCAGCGAGGGCGCCGACAAGCGCACCACGGCGCGCTTCCTCAGCCTCGGCGTCAACGGCGCCGGGCTGGTCGTGATGGTCGCGGTCTTCGCGCACACCGGCGGCCTGACCGGCGGCGAGGTCGCGGTCGCCGGCGGCACCTCCGCGCTCGGCCAGCGGCTGCTCGAGGCGGTCTTCGGTGATGCCGCCGTCCGCTCGCTCGCGGACAAGGCCCGCGAGGACCTGCGTGCCCGCTCCGAGCGGCTGCTCGCGGGCGAGCAGGACCGCTTCGCCGCGCTGGTCGTCTCGGCCGCCCCCGCACCGGGGTCCGCGGCAGCGCTGCGCGACGCGGCCCGGCGGCTGTCCGCCGCGCGCCGCGCGAGCGTCGCGTGAGGCAGCGGGGCAGGCACGGCGAGCTGCCCCTCACCGACCGGCTGGCCGCGCTGCGTGAGGCGGTCGAGGTCGCCGAGGACCGGCTCGACGAGGTGCCGGAGGTGGGGCGGGCTCGCGCGCTGCTCGCCAAGGCCGGGGCGCGGGAGGCGCTTGGCGACGCCACTGTCGTCGCGCTGGCTGGGGCCACCGGCAGCGGTAAGTCGACGCTGTTCAACGCGCTGGTCGGCGACGAGGTCTCCCGTCCCGGCGTTCGGCGACCGACCACCGGGGTGGCCCACGCGGCGGTCTGGGGCGAGGACGGCCAGGACCGCCTGCTCGACTGGCTCGAGGTGCCTCGCCGCCACGTCGTCGGCCGCGACCCGGCGCTGGACGGGCTGGTGCTGTTGGACCTGCCCGACCACGACTCCACCGCCGCGGCGCACCGGCTCGAGGTGGACCGGCTGGTCCAGCTCGTCGACGTGCTCGTGTGGGTGCTCGACCCGCAGAAGTACGCCGACGCCGCCGTCCATGACCGCTACCTCGCGCCCTACGCCGCCCACGCCGGGGTGCTGCTCGTCGTGCTGAACCAGGTCGACCGGCTCGACGAGCCCGCCGCACAGGCCTGCCTGACCGATCTGCGCGGTCTGCTCGACCGGGAGGGGCTGCGGGCCACGCCGATCCACGCCGTCGCGGGTCGCGAGGGACTCGGCGTGCCGGAGCTGCGCGCCGAGCTGGCCCGGCGGGTCGGACTGCGCCGCGCGGCGACCGACCGGCTCACCGCCGACGTCCGCAGCACAGCCAGTGCGCTCGCCGAGCACTGCGGCGAGCAGGGCCCGGCGCTGCCCGAGGCCGACCGCCGCCGGCTGGTCGGCGCACTCGCCGACGCCGCCGGCGTGCCCACCGTCGTCTCAGCGGTCGAGCGCTCGGCCCGCCGCGAGGGTCGGGCCCGCACCGGTTGGCCGCTGCTGCGCTGGACCGCCAAGCTCCGCCCGGACCCGCTCGGCCGGCTGCACGTCGGCCAGGACGGCGCGCGCACCTCACTGCCCGCGCCCAGCAGCGCCCAGCAGGCGGCGGTCACCACCGCGCTGCGCCGCACCCGCGACGTCGCCGCCGAGGGGCTGCCACAGGCCTGGCGCGACGACCTGCGCCGGACCGTGGACGCCCGCGAGGAGCGGTTGGCCGACCGGCTCGACCGCGCGGTCGCCACCGCCGGACCGGGCCCGGCCCGGGTGCCGGTGTGGCAGCGCGCCATCGGCGGCCTGCAGTGGCTGCTGGCGCTCGCCGCGCTGGTCGGCGCCCTGTGGCTGCTGGCGCTGGTCGGCCTGGGCTACCTGCAGCTCGACGACGTCGTCCCGCTGCCGCGGGTGGAGGGGTTCCCGCTGCCGACCCTGCTGCTGGTCGGCGGGCTGCTCGCCGGGCTGCTGACTGCCCTGCTGGCCGGGCCGTTCGTCCGCGCGTCGGCACGGCGCCGGGGCAGGCGGGCCGAGCGGCGGCTGCACGACGCCGTCGAGCAGGTCGCCCGCGACGAGGTGCTCACGCCGCTCGAGCAGGAGGTCGCCGCCCATGGCCGGTTCTGCGACGCGGTCGGCCGCGCCGGAGCCTGATCGCGGGTCCGGTCCGCTCCCGGTGTCCCCGGGTGGCAGGCTGGGCCCCCCACCCGAGCCAGGAGCGTCCGTGCACCACGCGTCTGACCCCGTCCCGCCGCCGCGCCTGCACCTGGGCGGCCGCTCGCTGTCGGTCGTCGGGCGCGCCCGGATCTACGTCTGTGGAGTGACGCCGTACGACGTGACCCACCTCGGGCACGCCGCGACGTTCGTCTGGGTGGACGCCGCTGACCGGCTGCTGCGCCGGCTCGGCGTGCAGGTCGAGGTGTGCCGCAACGTCACCGACGTCGACGACGTGCTGTTC